>NZ_CP091430.1:608750-925000 GCF_024734895.1 Paenibacillus spongiae | reverse complement strand
ACCCCGTCGCCCAAATTAACGGCAAGCGTATCACAATGGACGTTCCGGCACAGATTATAAAAGGCAGAGCTCTGGTACCGCTTCGGTTCGTAACGGAAAGCTTCAACAATACCATTGCTTGGAACCCATCCACACAGTCGGTCGAAATCTATACAGACCAAGCCATATCGCTGCTCTATACGTCAGCGCCTGACGAGAAGAGCACCGACGATTATTGGTATAGCAACTGGGCACACCCTGCCGAGCGGTACATGTACGCGGATAACGACCGTGTACATATTTTGCACTATAATGAAGGCAAGCTTACAGTAAGCGACTACGACCCGTCGACCTACCGTTATCTAGGAAAGACCGATATTCCGATGGTACTCCCGCTCTTTGGCGGATTTCATGCTTCAGAGGACGGCTATTATTACATCGTGTACGGCCAGACGAATGAAGAAGAATCGAGCGCGAAGAGCGTATTCTCGATTGTGAAATACGATAAAGCGTGGAAGAAAATCGGCCAAGCCGACATCCGCGACGTTTATGTAACGGTGCCTTTCGATGCGAGCAATCTCACGATGGACAACCATGACGGACTGCTTGCGGTCCATACCGCCCGGGAGCGATATTTGTCCGATGACGGGCTGCATCATCAATCCAATATCTCCTTCTTGATTCAAACGTCGGACATGAACGTTCTCGCCAAAGGCGGGCAATGGCCATCGAACCACGTGAGCCATTCCTTCGCCAGCTATGTACGGTTCGATGGAAGCCGGATCGTCTATGCCGATCACGGAGACGCCTATCCGAGATCGATCGTGCTGCAGACGGAGGATGCGGGAGAAATCACCAATGAGATCGACATCATCAAGTTCCCGGGCAGGATTGGCGACAACTACACAGGCGGCCATTTGACGGGACTTGAGATAACCGAATCGAACTATCTGGTCGTAGGCTCCAGCGTTTCCTTGACGCAATCCTATGGAACAAGCAGCGCCAAGAACCTGTTCGTCAGCGTCGTGCCCAAGACGGCCACAGACAGCCAAGCCGTGACGACCAAATGGATCACGGAGTATGCGCCAAGCTCCAAGAGTGCAGTGAAAGAAAGCCATATTAGCAAGATCAGCAAGGATAAGTATGTATTACTATGGAAGGTTGAAGCCGAAGGCGTGGAGGAAGGTATGCTGTTCTACGCGATCATCGACGGCGAGGGAAGCTACCTGAAAGCCCCAGCCGAGCTTAAGGGCGTTCCGTCGCCCGGGAACATGGCACCGCTCGTGCAGGGTGACACCCTCACATGGTATGAACTGAAGGGCAAGCACACAGGCGTCTATACGCTGGATACGGCGGCACAGGTTCAATAGCAATAAGTATCTGCAGGTCTCTAAATTTATATAGATGAAAAAAGAGAGCCGTCTCCGCAGCGAACGAAACATTCGCTTGTGATGACAGCTCTCTTTTTGGTTGAAGATGCCCTTACTTACTTGCTTATTTGCCCTTATTGGTCAGCGGGCAGGTCGCGCAGTAACTTCCATCGTCCGAAGATTTATAATACAGGCAGCACGTTTTGCGAATGCGCAGCGGCTTGTCGTACCCCTCTACGCTGCATTTGGGACTATCGTATGCCGCAATGGGATTGTACTTCCAGCCGAATAAATCTGCCGTCGCATTGCGGACAAGATAGTTGAAATCCTCCTGCCGGCGAAGCTTCTGATCTCCGCTGCTCTCATCGGCAATTCGCTTCTCGTAGAGCGCGTAGACGAAGACGGCGGTGTTCTCCCATAATATGGACAACGGAAGACGAGCAACCTTCGATAGGGTCGCCCAGATCGGAGCGAGATGATCTGCGAATATGCCTTTAATGATTTGATCGCGCCATTCGTGACGGCCGGCGGCCGCGGGCTGCGTCATGCTCATATCGTTCAGCCTCAAATTCGGCCTCCAGCTTTCGCCCACGAAATTCGATTCGACATGACAATTCCCGATGGATACGTCAAAGCTCTTCCCGTACATCGTCATGGCATAGAAGCTCGGACAAATGAGCAAGAAAGCATACCGCTTGGCGAATAGAGAAGCGGTCACCTTTCTCGAGTCGGAGTCAAACACAGGCGCCAAGCCATCCAGAAACGCGGCGCATCTCTGTTCATCCAGCAAGTCTTGCGAAGAGATCGAATAACGCCGTTCAAGAGATTCCCCGGTTGTCATGCGCAGTTGATCCTTGAAATAATCCCATTCCTCCCGCTTCAGCAAGAGCGGTCCCTCATGGCTCATGTCCCGATTCTCCCTTTGTCCCAATCTTATTTGTTCCGGTTCGCATACAGCAGGTAAATGAAGAATGGAGCGCCGATAGCCGCAGAGAATACGCCCGCAGGGATATCAAGCGGGAGAAAGACCGTCCGGGCTACCATATCCGCCGAACAGACCATTAATCCCCCTATGATTCCGGCAACGAGAATCAATCCTCCGAACGAACGCCCGACAAGCTTCCTCGAAATATGAGGGGCGATTAACCCCACGAAGCCGATCCCGCCCGCGAATGCGACGGCAGATCCGGCCAGCGCCACGCTAATGAGAAGCAGGCAGAACCGCTGCAGCTGAACCTTCGTCCCAAGGCCGGCCGCCACCTGATCGCCCAGCTCCAGCACATTGACCGACCTGGAGAATATATACGCAAGCGGCACAAAAACGAGCACCCATGGCAGCATGCCATATACATTCTCCCAATTGGCCCCATACACGCTTCCCGTCATCCAAATATACGCTTGGCTAGCAGAGGCGGTGGAGCTAAGCACGATCAGCATCGTCGTCAAAGCTCCCGTCGCCGCAGCTGCGCCAATCCCGATGAGAACGAGGCGGATCGGCGAGACGCCTTTCTTCCAAGCTAATACGTAGATAAGCAGCGAAACGGTTCCCGCCCCGATAATCGCCGCGACCGGAAGCCACCGGATGCTCACCGCGCCGGCAAAATACGTAATAAATACTACCGCAGCTGCGGACGCGCCGCCAGTAATCCCGATAATATCGGGGGAAGCCAGCGGATTGCGGATGATTCCCTGCAAAATCAAACCCGATATGCCAAGCGCTGCACCGACTAACAGCGATAGAAGCATGCGCGGCAGCCGAAGCGTCTCCAGAATGAAGGTATGCTCGCCGCTGCCCATGCCTAGCAGGTGCTTCACCACTTCAATCGGGTTGATCATGGTACTTCCGATCGATAAACCTGCAATGAACAGCAGAATTACAATCGCAAACAGAGCCATCGTAACCGCGACAGTTTTCTTCTCGACCAAGAAGGACAGCTTGCCTGATTTATTGCGCACGGTAAAATAATTGCTCATTCCCTCGCCATCCCCCTGCGTGCGATATAGATGAAGAATGGCGTTCCGACCAAGGCGGTCATGACCCCGATCGGCATTTCTTGAGGCATAATGACGAACCGGGCCGCTATATCGGCCAGCAGCAGCAGGCTTGCGCCTAACAGCGCGCAGTATGGAACGATCCATCGATAATCGATCCCGACAAGCGAACGAACGATATGAGGAACGACCAGTCCGATAAATCCGATGGAGCCGCCGACCGCAACCGATCCGCCGGCCAAGACGATCACGACGACGGCCATCAACGATTTGACCATGATCGTTCGCTGTCCCAAGCCCTTGGCAATATCTTCGCCCGTCGTCAAGATATTCACGGAGCGCCCGAGCAGGAACGCCAAGATTCCCGCCCCTGCCATGTAAGGCAATATCGGCAGCAGCATATCCATCGTTCTTCCCGAGACCGAGCCGGCCAGCCAGAATAAGACGCCTTCCAAGTTCTGCTCGCTGATGACCAGCATGCCTTGCGTGAAGGAAACGAACAAAGCCGATATAGCCGCGCCAGCCAGCACAATCTTAATCGGAGACAAGCCGTCCCGGCCCAGGGAGCCCAGGAAATAAACCGAGCAAGCGGCTATTCCGGCTCCCGCGAATGCGATCCACATGTAATGCGTGAGCGAGGAGACCGAGAAGAACGTCGCCGCAAACACGATGCAAAATACAGCACCCGCATTAATGCCGAATATGCTTGGGGAAGCGAGCGGGTTTCTCGTCAAGGCCTGCATGAATGCTCCCGCTATCGCCAGCCCCGCTCCGATCACCGCTGCAATGACGGCCCGGGAAATTCGCGTCGTCGTAATCAGAATGTGCTCCGTTGATGACGGGTCGTAATCGAAGAACGCATCGATCGTCGTCGTAAACGGGATCGCGATCTGCCCGAGCGCGACGCTTGCGATAAAACAGCCGGCGAATAAGCCTATTGCGAGAACAAGACCTGCCATTCTCGTAGAGGTACGAGAAAATATAGATATTCTCGCGCCTGTCATTATTTCGCTAAACCAAAGTGATCGTAGAGTTCGTCGAGCATTTTGTTGGCTGCAATGATGCCCCCGCCGTTATTCCAGGTCACCTCGTTCACCATGTAAACCTTATCGTTCTTCACGGCCTTCAGTTCCTTCCAAAGCGGATGACCCGTCCAATCGTCGTACGTTTTCTGAACCGCGCCGTCTTCCTCGCCGGCATCGAACGTAAAGATGAAGAAT
Source organism: Paenibacillus spongiae (assembly GCF_024734895.1). Lineage (NCBI taxonomy): Bacteria > Bacillati > Bacillota > Bacilli > Caryophanales > Paenibacillaceae > Paenibacillus > Paenibacillus spongiae. The sequence continues at coordinate 920,439 of NZ_CP091430.1, read as the reverse complement.
GTGTCCGCATCCATGCTCGGGATGCTTTCCATGCTCGTCAATTTCAGCACGACGGTTCCCTTCTTCTCTTCCTCCTGCTGGGATGCAGAGCGCGTAAAGCCCAGCTCATTCAGAATATCCCCGGCGTAACCCGTCACATAGATGCGGGCATGGTCGGCTCTAAAGTTCAGCACCGAGACCTCGATCGGCCAGTCGGCGCCTTGCTTCGTTTCAATCTTCTGCTTGAAATCGGCTACCCGGTCCGTCCAATCGGCGAGCAGCTTGGCCGCTTCCTCCTCTTTATTCATCGCCTTCCCCATCAAATCAAGCGTCTCCTTGAACTTGAAGACCGTCTCATGGGTTACGGTTGGCGCGATTTGAGAGAGCTGATCGTAGATTTTCTCATGACGCAATTTGGATGCGATGATGAGATCCGGCTTCAGCTTCGAAATCTCCTCCAGATTCGGCTGCGTTTCCAGGCCGACATGCGGAACGTCCTTCAGCTGATCCCTCAGATAGAGATACATCGGCTCCTCAACCCAGGAATCGACAACGCCGACCGGTGTCACGCCCAGCGCAACCGCCACATCGGTAGCGCCTTGATACAGCGTAACGACCCGCAGCGGCGTGCCCTTGATCTCTGTTTTGCCCATCGCATGCTCAATAACGCGAACATCTGCGCTCTGCTCGTTGTTCCCCGCCGCAGCTTCTTTATTATTCGTGCCGTTGACCTTCTCTTCGGGCTTGTTCTGCCCTTCTGTCCCCGCATTCTTGTCGGTCCCGCAGCCGGCAATTACGAGCATAACCATTAGAAGCATTGCCAGCGCAACCATTACTTTCGGTGATTTGAACATGTATTTCCCTCTCCCTTTCTCTCTTGTCCGCCCCTATCAACGAGACTGATTCTCATTCTTAATTATACGAAAGCAGTCCGCGATGAACATGGACATTTACGTCCGCTGTTTGGACGAATCCGACCGAAGCATCTGCCGGACTTTATCCAGGAACAGATCATGCGATAGAGAGGTATAACAGGTATAGAGATGCTGACTGTCGTACATGCCGTACACCGCCCGGTTCCGGACGGCCTTAAGAGCATGCCAAGCCTCATTGGTATACAGACCGCTCACTTCATTGCGGATCGCCTGGTCCACATGCTCGGAACCGTCATGCCGATAGCTGGTTAACAGGATGCGGTCCGCATCGAACGCATGCAGCTCCTCCAGCGTGGTCTCTTTGTAATGATCGATTTCGGCTACGCCCCGAGGAACGGCCAGCTTCAAATCCCCATACAGGACCGAGCCCATGTTCCGCTGACCGTATACGCACATCCGCCCGTCGCCGATTCCGACGATCAGGATCGTCTCGTCCCCGATCGTCTCGGCCAGCTGCTTGCGAACCGATTCCGCCTTATTATCGTACCGCTCCAGCCAGTCGCCGGCCTCCTTCTCCTTGCCGATAATTTTGCCGATCGTCTGCAGATGAACCCGCCAGGACTGGTAGAAGGGAAGCGTCACGGTCGGAGCGATCTGATCGTACATCTTCTCCTTCTGGGATTTTCCGAAATCGCGAAACTCGCACGTCATGATCAAGTCGGGCTTGGCCGTCATCAGCTTCTCCAGGTCCGGCTTGTAGTCGCCGACGGCAACCGTGTTGCGGAACCGGGTCGTAACCGGATAGGCGTTGTTGATGACGGCGGCATACGGCTCGACGCCCAGCGCAATAAGATGGCCGGTAAGCAGATGCCGGAGCGAAGCGATCTTCTCCGAATATTTGACCGCATTCACATACGAGGTCGGCGAGCGTCCGGTCGATGCTTTAAACTTGCGGCTAAAATAAAACTCGTCGCTGAAACCGACGCTCTGGGCAATCGAACGGAACGAATCGCGCGACAGCAGCAGCGACTGCTTGGCCTGGCTGACCCGCACCTCCGTCAAATATTCCATCGGGCTCTTCCCGGCCAGCTTCTTGAATGCCCGCGAATAGTAATCCTCGCTTATGCCGACCATCTCGGCAAGCTGCTTCCGCGTTATATTCAACCGATAGTTCTGTTCCATATAATCCATCGTAAGAGCAATCGCGTGCTTCAAATCCTGCTTATGCTCGCGGATGGCATCCTTGAACAGCGCAATTAGCATGTCTTGGAACAGAATATTCGCCTTCATGGCATCCCAGCCATTGCCGCTGTACTGCTTCCTCATGATCTCGTCCACCCGCTCCGTCAGAAGGGAAAAATGCGAAATGGGCAGCTCGTCCGGACAATTCAGCTGGGCGGGGATGAATTGCTTCCGGTCCGCGGCCTGCAGGGCATGGAACTGGATGTAGTAATAATCGGCCGAGCCCGCGTTACGAAGACCAAGCTGAACGGCGGAATCGGGCGCCAAGATGAATACCTTCTGCCGCTGCAAGGGATAGCTCCGTCCCCTAATCTGTATGTCCCCGTCCGCTTCCTTGAACAACAACATGCCATAAAGGGACGGCTCATGTTGAAACACCGATGAGGCTGAACATATATGTTTGATTTCGACTAATTGATAGAGATAGGAAGCGAGATGCTCCGTTATTGTGGATGGACCGTTCTTCACTACGCTCAGCCTTTCCGCAAAGAGGTGATAACCATTCTCATTATAAGACATAAGTAAAATAAAAAACATATTAATGTGAGCTTATACGCTCACGCGGCAAGAAACAAATCGGATCGTCCGGACGTCTAGAACCAGGAGGTGGTTTTCTTGAGACAAATGCTTATCCTGTTAACATTAACCTTGCTAATAACCGGTTGTACGTCGACATCCGAATATTCGGTCCGAGAAGCCAAGAAAAATGGCGATATCATAGTTGGACCAAGCGGGCCGCTAAACACAGACAAGATCATCCCCTTCATGAATCATGTCGATCAAGGCCGGGAAAGTCGTTTGCGAATCACGAGTTATACGGACGAAGGGGATCCCATAATAATCGACCTGCATTATGACGGGAAGAAGATTAGCTACAGTTATGATAATACCCGGGATAAGCTTGGGGGGAGGTCAAGAGGAAAGTCGGAAACAACTTGTGGTGAGATCCATCAAAGGGAAGTCGTGCGCGATGATCAAGCGGCGGGGACTCAATATGTCCTAACCGGCTGCAAGAAGCTCATCGGCCCTCATGAATCGGGGAAGAAAGAAATTCACGTGCTTTTTGTGGAAAAATAAAATCATGGATAGAGTCCTCTGATGACTCTATCCATTCTTGCTGCAACGACAGTTCTCCCCCTAATAGCGATAAAACCTCGTTACTCCCATTTAAACGTGTAGGAGGCGATCGCGAAAGCAACGATCATCCAGCCACAGAGAATAAGCGTCTCGGTCCATAAGGACGCGAAGCCCGCTCCCGCGTTCATCACCTCGCGCATGGCCGTTGACAGATGGGCGATCGGCAGCAGGTTCACGAACTTCTGAATGAATTCCGGCATGTTTTTGATCGGGAAGAAGACCCCGCCAAGGAACATCATCGGGAACGAAAGAATGGCTGCGATCGGGTTGGCGCTTTCCGGCGTTCTCGCCAGGCTTGCGATAATAAAGCCAATCGACATGAACGCCAGCGTGCCAATAATGACGAAGAACAGCAGCGTCCCCCACGAGCCCCTCACCTGTGTGCCGAATACGAATTGAGCGATCAGCAGAACAATTACCGCCTGAATACCGTTCAAAGTAAGCCTAGCCGTTATTTGCGCCGCTATGAACGAAGACGGTCTCAGCATCGTGCTCTGCATTCTGCGAAGAACCCCCCGTTCCCGCCAAGAAGCGATCTGCCCGGCTACGCCGTTCAAATTATTCGACATAATCATCATCGCCACAATTCCGGGAACGAGAAAATCAATATAAGACAGCTGCTGCGACTGCACGCTCTCTTCCGCTACCGTTACGGCCGGCGTAAAATGCAAGAGCTTCTTGGATACGCTGTCTGCGACGCCGCTCACCGCAGCCTTGGCCAGACCGGCCGTAGTCAAGTTTGCGCTGTCGTATATCATCCGGATCTGTGCAGGCGAGCCGGTGTTCACAGCCGCCGATCCGGTATTGGCACCGCCAGAGGACGGCTCCGATGCTTGCGCGAATTTGCCGAGCGAGTCGCCGTACCCTTGCGGAATGACGACGACCAGTCCAAGATCGTTGTGCTTGAGCGCATCCAGCGCATCCGCTTCGGCTTCAAACGTCTTTAAGTTCAGAACCCCTGTCTGTCCAAAGCTCGTCATAAGCTCTTGCGACGCTTCGCTGTGATCCTGGTCGATCACCGCCGCATCCAGCGACATCGGCCTGTCATTATTGAAAACAAATCCGAATATCATCATGAAAAACACCGGGAAAAAGAGCGTGAATACAAGCATCTGCCGATTGCGCGCAAACAGCTTCAGCTGCGATAGGGTCAATTGCAGGTAGGCTTTCATTCTTCCCTCAGCCCCCTTCCGGTCATATGGATGAACACGTCTTCCAGCGTGGCCGTCCGTGTCCTGAGGTCGGTAAACGTTAGTCTGCGCTCCGACATCAGCTGCACGAAACTCGTGAGCGTTGCCTGCAGATCGCTCGTGTAAAGAACATACGTATCATTGCGCAGCTCGACCTCCTGGACACCTGGAATGTGCTGCAGCAGGCCAGTCAACGGGCTGGATGCGTCAGAAGCTTCTGTGCCGGCTGAGGAAGGAATGCGAGATTCGGAATGATTGGCGGATGAGGCGATTTGGTCTCCGCCCCCTTGTTCAGGCAGGCGGAACTCGATCGCATTCTCCGACTGCAGCGACCGGATTAATTCATCCGGCGTATCAAGGGCGATGATGCTCCCTTGGTCCATCAGGCAAATCCGATCGCACAAAATATGCGCCTCGTCCATATAGTGGGTCGACAGTACGATCGTTTTCCCCCGCTCCTTCAAGCGGAGCACGATATCCCAGAGCGTCCGCCGTGCCTGCGGATCGAGCCCGGTCGTCGGTTCGTCGAGAAACAGCACGATCGGATCATTGATGAGCGCGATGGCAATCGCCAGCCGCTGCTTCTGCCCGCCGGAGAGGTGCTTGACTTGGCCCTTTCGTTTATCCTGCAAAATCATGTCGTCCAGCAGCGGCTCGATCGGCACCGAACGAGGATAGAAGCTCGCGTACATCCGTAATATTTCCTCTACAGTCAACAGCTCGAACAGCGATGTCGACTGCAGCTGCACGCCGATCACTTCCTTCACCTTGCGAAGCGAGGTCCGCGTATCGTGCCCCGCCACCTTGGCGCTGCCGCCGTCCGGCTTCCGCAGCCCTTCGATCATCTCCATCGTCGTTGTTTTGCCCGCGCCGTTGGGGCCAAGCAGCCCGAACACTTCCCCTCGGCTCACGCCAAAGCTGACCCCGTTAACAGCGGTAAAGCCGCCGTATCTTTTGACGAGCCCTTCTACTTCGATCACTCTATCTTTGGCATGCACGCGCAGCACCTCATTTTTACGGATTATGACATCCTAGATTAATGTCGCAAGCGATTATAAACACATCAATTGCGGTTGTTTGAGATCGAGCAAGCTGCTCAATAAGTAATACAACAAAGTAATGACAATACCTGCAACGATTCCCTACACCTCAACCTATGATTAAGCTTTTTTCATTACAACACCTGCTTTAATAAAAATTGAATACCAAGCGCCGGCCGCCGCGCTCGATCGACTGCTTCAGAAGTTGTGATTGATGGACTGACAGGACTGAATGGAGTAATCGCATGGTTTACCGTCTGCGATGCTGAACCGGTTATCGCTCCATGAAATAAAATGATCTTGACATGCAATACCGATGGATATACCTTGTAATTGTTAAAACCATCCAACCGAGAAGGTTTGGAATTCTTGAGGGGGCGTTGTTGTGAATCGAATGATGGTGAATGACATTCCGATCATCTGGGTTGAACCTGCGCAGCGAGTGCATAACGACCTCATTATCTGGCTGCCTGGATTTGGAGGTACGAAGGAGTCCGTACTCGATACATTAACTTCCTTCGCGAATGAAGGCTATACCGCTGTAAGCTTCGATCCCTATCAGCACGGCGAGAGAAGAATAGAGAGCCAAGATCAATTCGTACAACGCATACGAAGCAATATCCGCCGTCACTTCTGGCCTATTCTTGCGCATACCGCCGAAGAATTTCCGCAAGTGATCGACTGGGCAATGGAGCATCTCGGAATAGACGGGAAGATTCATGCCGGCGGGGTTTCTATGGGAGGAGATATAGCGGTAACCGCCGCAGGGGTGGATCCGCGCATTGACTCGGTCAGCGCTTGGATCGCAACAGCCGATTGGCTCCGCCCCGGAAGCAACGAACCGCCAGGCGAACCCGATTCCTATGCAAGCAGCTGCTATGATCGCAGGAATCCTTTAACCAATCTGCAGCTCTATCATCATGGATCGAGCATCCAGTTCCTATGTGGTCAATTAGACAGACAAGTGCCTTCGGATGGGGCTTGGAGATTCGTGAAGGCGTTACAAGAAGAGTACCCCGATTACACAGGGAAATTGCAAGTTTTCGAATATGATGGATATGCGCATTCTATCCATCCTGACATGTATGGGAAAGCGCTCGAATGGTTTAGGAGCGGGTAGAAAGCCCTGCCGATGGCAGGGATTTTCCCGCTGCGGCATTGGGAGTCCGAATGGTACGGAAGCAGCCGGAGTTCCCATCTGGGCCAACCTGTGGGTTAGCTACCTGGGAAGTCCGGATCTCCTCTCAATTAAGGGAGACGTCTGCATCCTCCGCAGAAGGAGACGGTCAGCGGTTCCATAATATAATCCGTTCTGGATGAAACAACATCAAATGACATATAGACGATCAGGCTCGTAACAATCGTTCTCCAATTGTTCATGACATATCGAAATCAAAGAAATAACAATATAACCATTAAGATTAACGCAGAAGTTGCTAACACAAAGCTCGAGATTAATCTGGAAGCTATATACATCCTAATTTACTTTCACTTGTTTGCTCAAAATGCGGTTTACTTTCTCTGCACTTAGCAGCATGAAAATAAGGAAAGCAAGCACAGCAAACGGAAATAGGCTTAAGCTCGTCTTCGTGGCGATAAGGCCGAACATTGGAGGAAGCAGCGTCGTCCCCGTATAGGCGACGGCCATCTGATAACCCATGAGTCTCGCCGAATGTTCTCTTCCAAACCGGGCTGGCGTTTCATGAAGAAGCCCTGGATAAATGGGAGCAAGGCCAAGTCCAATCAGAATGAATCCAAGCAGAGAAAACGAAACGGGTAACGGTAATAAAAGGATGATTCCGCCTGCAATGGTAATCATCTGACCGTAACGGATCAACAGACGATTGGGAACCTTCAGCGTTATAAAGCCGGTAATCAGCCGGCCAACCGTAATGCCGCCATAGTATAAGGAGATCCATAACGCAGCCGTATCGGCTGTAATGTTTCTTGCACCAACCAGGTAACTGGCTCCCCATAAACCTACCGTGCTTTCCACTCCGCAATAGAATAAAAATGCCATAAGAGATGGTTTGACGCCTTTAATCCGAAATAGATTGGCTTTTATAGTTGGTTCTGGCTGCAGCTTATCGCTTTCGACATGCTCATCGTTATGCGGACGCTCAAGCTCGCGTATTGCAGCGACACGCTTCCACAAGGGGAGCGTAACAAGTAAAATAATAACGAGCGTGAACTGGATGATGGATACCGCAGCATAGCCTCCCCTCCAAGAGTTATGGTCGGCTATATAGGCGGACATAATAATCGGTCCCAGCGTTGCCCCTACACCCCAAAAGCAGTGTAACCAGTTCATATGATGAGCCTTATAGTTATCGGCTACATAATGATTCAATGCGGCATCCACGGCACCTGCGCCTACCCCCAGAGGAATGGCCAGTATGACAAGCCAGACCATTGAAGGTGCCATAGAGAAACCAAGCAGAGCTCCTGCCGTAAGGATGCAGCTGATCAGCGTGATTCTCCCTGTCCCTAATCGTTTAATCATAGTGCCGCTCGCCAAACTCGAAACGATAGTTCCTCCCGCAATAATCATGGACACAATCCCTGCAGAGCCGACGGATGAGCCAATGTCGGGCCATATCACCGGCCATGCCGATCCAAGCAAAGAATCCGGGAGTCCCAGGCTAATAAAAGCCAGATAGATGATAATCAAAAACCAGGTTGCCAAGAATACACCTTCTCCCCTTGTGAATGTATCGATGTTGAAACCTCATCCAAACTTAAATAAACCTACTTTATAAAGACTCTTTATTTACTATGCAGCAGATTATTTTCTATGTCAAGCCATGCAACGGATAGAACCCCCAGAATTTAATTCCAGGGGTTCCCGTTATCTGTATCCAGAGTCGGCTCTAATTCTTGCAGCGTCAGCCAGCGCATGCCTGCCTCAAAGTCCTGTTGAAAGGTCTGATTCAACACCACTTCAGGATAGGTCGGCATGGGGTTCTGAAGCCGATAGGATTCCCATGCAGGATTCCAGGTATCTGCCTGAATTCGATCTTGATAAATCACGATTTTGTCAGGAGCAAGGACGGCATTGACGGTTTGAATGATCTGACAGACGGCATTCACAAACTTATCCGTTGCCATCTCCCGATTCCAATCCAGACCAAGGGGAAGAAATTTGATTTCTCCCGACATGCCATTCTTTCCTTTAACGATCTTCCCGTCGAGATAAATGCCCATACCTGGCGGATACTTCGCGGGGAAATAGATGCCGAGCATACACTGCTCATCCTCCAAATCCTCCTTCATGGAGTATCCGCTAATGGCTGCATTAACATCATTCTCCACCCTAACGGGCAGCCCGAATCGCGATTCAATCTCTTCAATCATACGAAAACCCGTCAGCTCTTGATGACTGGCCACCGTAATTTCCCCATTGACGGCTTGCCCGGGAATGCCTATGCCAATCACCTTAATGGAGGGATGCTGCGCTACGAAATGCTCCATAATCGCATAGAACCGCTGCCGCTCAAACACAGGCATGATATATTCTTCTTTTTCCAAAAGCTGATTTTCCAAATTCACTACCGTTGCCGAAACCAGCACCTGTCCTTGGTTCTCCCTTAAGTAAACAACGAGCGCAAGGCTAAAATCGTAATTGTATCTATAGGTTAGCGCAGGTCTTCCGCCGTTGGATGGAACGGTATCGTCTTCAAACAGCTCTCCAAGCTCATGCAGTTCCTTGACCAGGGAATTTACCGTCACCACACTCAGATTGGTTAGCGAAGCCAATTGGGGCTTCGTCGCTGTTTCGACACGCTTCATTGCTTGGCGGACATTATTTAAATTGATTTTTTTCATTAGATTAGCGTTTGCTTTTTTCATAGGCCTCCCCCCCTGAAACAGACTATATTTCATCCATAATCTAAGTTATCTGTTATATACTACGATACCTAATAGTTTACCAGTGCCCGTTCGTATGAAACAATCATCTCATCGCGATAGATACAATTCCTTGTTCTCAATTCGAGACAATAACATACATCGTTAAAACAAAAAAAAGAAAATAACGTTTAGAAGCGGTTTAACAAAATAGGTTGGCTCATACGGTCACGCTTTGTTCATACAGGCTCACCCTTGTTAAGGCGTATTCTTAAGTTCATCGGTATTTTCATTGCATTCATTCGGGGTCAGAGGTATGTACTAAGGATAACTTAGACTAGCGACATCATGATGTCACCAAACATGTATTCGATTCGACAGAAAATGACTGTTTTTGGACGTTAACCTTTCATCTATACTGTTATCGAGCCACACTCAGAGACTATCTATAAGGAGTAAACTCCCCATGAAATTTATAAGCGTATTTCAAATGCCAAAACCCGTCAATGTAATGGGTCGTTCCTCTAGTATTACAAACTCATTCGTAAATGGCATTATTCCTTGCATTATACCATCAGAGGAAGAAATAAGAGAAAGCTTAGCCATCTTAGAACTTGAAGCCGAAGATTTAAGGTGTGCCTACTGCGGGGATAAATCAACGGAGTGGGATCATCTTCGCCCCCTTGTCAAAGGAAAACAGCCGACTGGCTACATATCGGATATTTATAATTTAGTACCGGCCTGCGGGAAATGTAACCAATCCAAGGGAAACAAGAACTGGAAAGAGTGGATGCGCAGCAATGCTCGATTATCCCCTCAGTCACGTGGTGTTACGGACCTGGTGAACAAAATAAGCCGACTCGAAAAGTACGAGAAGTGGAAGGCTGTCATGCCTTTAAATTTTAAGGACCTTATTGATGAGGAGTTATGGGAGGAGCACTGGAACAATTATAATCAGCTCATCGAATTGATGAAGCGCAGTCAGCAGACATCAGCAAAGGTACAACAGCAACTGCAGAGCAGGTATCGTGAGCAAATTTGACTCGATCAAATAGCGAATTCGACCATATTGTTTCATCATGGCTCCCCCTATCCACAAGCGCATTGTTCTTAATTTCATCTATGACTAATGTGTTTTCCAATTAGGCTTAGTCACTAGACAAGAGCACGAACAAGCTGCAAAAGCCGCTCATAAGCTAGTGAGAGAGAAAGGGGAGCGGAACAGGATGAGTTATAGAAGCACTTCTGTTAAGAGCAAATGGACGAAAACGAAATGGCTGAATAAAAACGCCAATCTTCGAAAATACGTACCTCAAACCTTGCCATTCAGCCGAAGCAATCTGAGCAGCATGCTTTCCCAATACTCCACGGTCTTCTTCAAGCCTACCGGCGGCTCGGGCGGATTTAATATCGTACGGATCAAAAAGCTGGCGAACGGTTACCAGACGCAGCACAACACGGTGAAAACCCGATACTCGACATTCGACGCTCTCTTTGGGCAATTGAAACAGCGCTCCCGGCAGCGCCCCTATCTGCTGCAGAAGGGCATCAATCTGGCCAAGACGAAAGGCCGGCCCTTCGATATTCGCGTCATGATTCAAAAATCGAACGCGGGGGCTTGGAAGTGCACGGGGATCTTTACCAAAATAGGCAGGCCAGGCAAAGTGGCGACAAACTATAACCAGGGCGGCAATGTCGGCTTCTTACAGCAAACCCTATCTGGGTCGGGTTACAGCCAAGGCAGGATCGAGAAAAAGCGAAACGAGCTGATTAATCTAGGCTTATCCGTCGGTCGGCTGTTCGATCAGCATCTGAGAGGTTTTCGCGAGCTTGGCCTCGACGTCGCCTTGGACGGCGAAGGAAGATCCTGGATTCTTGAAGTGAACACAAGACCCCAGTTCTATCCGCTGAAGAAATTCAAGGACAAAAGCATGTACCGCGAGATGCTGAACTATGGCAAGCAATATGGGAGGAAGAAGTAGCGCGCGGCGGCAGATTATAACGAAGGGATCCTAAAGGGGCGCATTGGCTCCTGCAGGATCCCTTCTCTTGGGTTTGTCATTTTATCCGATTCGTTGTTAGCGGCGATTGTTCCACTCGTTGTGTTCTCCGGAAACTGCGCCGCTGTCACTTTCTCGTTCCTATCGTCTAGTTTCAACTCCGTTACCCGCTCCATCAGATTAGTGAAGAATACCCTCGGACAGATTGTACAATGTCCGTTTTTCCTATTGTACGCGCTTATGCGCCAGCGGGTATAATACAGACGAGAGGAGTGTGTACCGCATGAATCGAATCATCGATGACTATATACGCAGCGAGGAAGAAAGGGCTAGGGCCGACAAAGTGGAGAAGCTGGCTGCCCGGTTCTCGGAAAGAGCCGAGAAGCACGACCGGGAGGGCTCCTTCCCCTTTGAGAATTTTGCCGACCTGCGCGAGGCCGGATACTTAAAGATGACCGTCCCCCAAGAATTCGGCGGAGATGGGCTCTCGCTATATGATCTCGTCATGCTGCAGGAACGGCTCGCCTATGGAGACGGATCGACCGCACTTGCCGTTGGCTGGCATATCGGTCAGATTCTTCATCTCCGAACCAGCCGGAAGTGGCCGGAGGCCGTTTTTGCAGAGTTGTGCCGTTCCGTCGTAAGCGATGGAGCGATGATCAACACCTTCGCCAGCGAAGCATCCTCCGGTAGTCCCAGCCGAGGCGGAAAACCTGAAACGACGGCGATCCCCACAGACGGCGGCTGGTTGATTACGGGACGCAAAACGTTCAGTACGCTCTCCCCGATCCTTGACCGTTTTGTCGTGACGGCGTATATTCCGGAAGAAGAGGGTACGGGCGACTTTCTGGTTCACCGGACGGATCGGGTCAGCTTGGTGGAAACTTGGGATACGCTCGGCATGCGCGCGACCGGAAGCCACGATGTGGTCTTGGATGGCGTATTTGTGGACAAAGACATGAGGCTTACCGGAAAAGGCATCGATGACGGAGGAGGCTGGCTATTGCATATTCCGGCCTGTTACATAGGCATTGCTATGGCGGCAAGGGATTATGCCCTTGAGTTTGCCCGGTCCTACCGCCCCAATCATATGAAAGAACCGATCGCCGCTCTCCCCTATGTGCAGCATTCGATTGGTGAGATGGAAATCGAGCTGCGAACCGCACGCTCGCTCCTATACGCGGCGGCGGACCGTTGGGATCGGGAGAAAGATAATCGGCCCGCATTGAAGCCGGAGCTCGGCTTGGCCAAATATATGGCCACCAACAACGCGATCAAAGTCGTGGATCTGGCGATGCGAATTGTCGGTGCCGCAAGTCTGGAGCGCAAGCGGCCGTTGGAACGGTTCTGCCGGGACGTTCGCGCCGGCCTGCACAACCCTCCGATGGATAGTTCGGTGCTGCATACCTTGGCCGGCGCCGCTTTAGCCGAGATACCCGCGGATAGAGGGAACTGAGCTCCTAGAACAAATCATAGGGATCCCGGGTCGGAGCTTCCCTATCCGCTTTTAAAAAGTACTCATGCCGGCCGAATTTCGCCAGCGCCTCTTGGTCGGGCAGCCATACCCACTCGTCGATCTCAGTCTGGCACCGGTGTGCCCGGAAGGCCGCGAGCTTGGCTGCCAGATGAGCCTGCACGTCTATCCTGATGACGTCCTTGCGGGTATATCCGTACCGTTCCGGACGCGCCATCGCATCACCGAACGTAATGAAATATAGAGCACCCTGATGGCCTGTCCGCCTGCAAGCGGCCGTCGCCGCTTTACCGATTGCGCAATGATCCGGGTGTCCGCCCAGCGTTTCATGAAAGGTGAGCACGACATCGGGGTTCACTTCGTGAATGATCGTTTCAATCCGTGCAGTCAGTCGCTCCTCATCAATAAACTCCACCGTCTTGTCGCGGATATCCAGAAAAAGAAGCTGGCCGATGCCTAGGCATTCACAGGCCTGTCGCAGCTCCACTTCGCGGGCGGCCGCCATCGTTTCCCGGTTCAGATAGGGGGGATTGCCCATACGCCGTCCCATCTCCCCCCGCGTGGCGCTCACCAGCGTAATATCGACGCCTTCGCTGGCGTATTTGGCCAGGGTCCCTCCACAAATAAATGACTCGTCGTCCGGATGGGCAAACACGGCCAGGAGCTTTCGCACTGGGGTTTTATCGCTGTTGTTCATTCGGGAAACGGCTCCTTTCCCAGATGCAGCGCCACATTCATCCGGCCCCGATCATCATAACCGGCAAGCAGCAGCCGGCCGCTTCCATCCGCTTCATAATGCGTGAGCGCTTCCATTCGCAGCCAGCCATGCCCATCGAATCGGAGCGCGGCACGAAAAGGACCTTCCCCCGCTATGAAGACATCCGTCACCCGGACCTTGAAATTCCGCACGAAGACGAAGGAAGTCGCCTCGCTGTGGATATAGGCCTCCGCCCCGAGGAAGGTCTGAAGCTCAGCCTCCACTTGCGGCTTGGTTATTTTTATCATTTGTAGGACCTCTCTTTTTTGAATGAGTTTTGATTGGTTATATAATCTTATCAAAAGTGTGGTAAAACCAGAAGGGATTATGTACCGGATACGACTTTTTTACGGGCCTGACTGCCTCCTGTTAACAAGATTGGTTTGAACCCGTATATTTTGAGTGTTCCCTAAATCTCATGATTTCATAGAATAGAATATTGATAATGGCTAATCATCCCTCTGCCGCTCTTGACTAAGTCTAGCGGCGGTTTAGTTTAAATCGAAGGGATCCTAATGGAGCACATTGGCTCCTGTAGGATCCCTTCTCTTGGGTTTGTCATTTTATCCGATTCGTTAGAAGCGCGCATTACGAGCAACTCGTAATCAACTGTTTTTAATCTTCACTTTTTCAACATGCTCTGCTCTAATTTTAGGATCCGTAATATTGGTCATGTTAACTTTCTCGTAAATGAGACGGATGTCTTCCAAAGTCAACATTGCAGCTGTTGGCTCGGCCTTTAGTCGAATAATTTTCCGGTTAATATACTCCGATAATTCCACATCATAGACGATCAACTCGTCGGATTGAATTTTACGCAGCTCAGGATCAATGCTGAATCTACATCTCATTGTAAAAGAAATCATCGAAATAAATTTTAGCATGTTGAATTCAGCTAGAAGTGTTTCAAGCGCCTTTATATGCCCATAGTTTTGCATAAGGGGGTTATACATTTTGAAACGATTGCTTACGCTCCAATATTTATCGCTTCGCCCTCCCTTAATTTCACCATTATAATTTTTCGTTTCGATGACAAATAATCCGTAGGGCGAAATAACGAGATGATCAATCTGTGAATAACCCGAGCGCGATTTCGAATTCGGAAGTAATAAATCACTTAAATATTTGCAGTCTTTGGGTAATTGATCTAATTGAATGTTTATTTTATGCTCGCCTAATTCTCCTATTCGGGTGGCTTCAATTTTTTTTCGTTGGGGCTTTGTAGAATTCTTTTTCGGTGCATCCGCCTTCTTAGGTAAATCATTTTTGAATAGGGCAAGTAATTTGTTTAACATCTCTACATCTCCTCTAAGTGAACATCCATTAGTCCAGATTTATGCTTCTTCCTCTAGATACGGCGGGAGTCTCAAGTTTCCATAAAATCAATACCCAGCACCTTACTGGCCAAGTCCACCTGCTCATGGTTCAAATTCACTTTAACCTGCCCAATACGTCTCTGCTCGCGCCACTTCATGAGATCCTCATCGGTCTCCAATTTCAGCTCTGCGATTTCGGCAGCACGATCGAACATATACTTGGACGTATACAGCAGCGTGTAAATTCCTCGCCCTCCGGAGACAATCGGCTTGTCCCGCTTCGTCCACTGCTCCACCGTAAACTTCACGTACAGCTTTTCTTCCGTTCCTTTCCTGGCAGGAATTTCGGTGATTTCTTTCCGCCTTACTACCTCCCAGTCAGCTACCTTTCCATACCAATGAATGCCCATCTCTCCGGTTGACTGGAACTGGCTTCTGGATTGATAGAGCGCAACGTACTCTAATTGGGTTAATAATTTATGGTCCGAGATATTTTCTAACGGCACGTGGTAAAAACCATATTCCAAAGCAGCAGCCAGTTGCGATGCTTCCCTTAATGAGCCAACCGCTACATTTTTGCAGGTCATCTTGTTCCGATAATAGTCTTTCGTCCCCCGCGGCTGCGTCGAACGCTCATAGGCTTTCTCCGGACTATCCTGAATGATTTCATCTAGGAAGGCTTCCATAAGCTCAGTTGAATTCGGTAAGAAGGGAAACGCTCCTATGTTAATCAATTCAATGCTCTTATAGAAGCGGTGCTCCCGAAATTGAGCTTCATCATGATAGGGAAACAGTACATACGCACCAAACATGCTTCTTTCGAATTCGCGATGCTGCCCATCCATGTATACAATAGCATCTCGATAACGATGCATCGTATTAATATCATCTTCTTCTGGTCCTGGCATTTTGTATTTCTCATAGTAATACGTGCCTTCGTAAGCCGGATTCATACGGTACTTCGCATCGAAAATGTATTTATATTCCGCCGATGAATCGTTCTTCTTAAGCGTCAATACGTTATCGGGACGTTGCGCCAAGGTCGGGCTTTGATCCCCTTTTGGCAGAGCGTTGTAATATAGTGTGAATAGCTCACCGTTCTTAGGATTTCGATACACCATCTTGGCCTTCTGCGTCCTATCGAGCGTCACGAATACTCCCGTTCGATTGATTTTGATGATATCTTGCTTGAGCAGCTCATATTTCCGACTAAGCAGATCATGAATTTTCAAGAAGCACCAATATTCATAAAGCTGTGCCAAGTCTTTCATCGACAGACGGAATAGATCGGACTGAATGGACAAACCTTTCATCAGCATCAAGTAATTCCGGTATACTTCCCGATAGCCCGGTGCCATTTGTAGAACCAAGGAGATTGAGAGCTGCTTCATTTCGCCAACATTCAGAAAATCCAGCTTTAACAATCGCCGAAAATGGGACTGCATCAGATCTAACCGTTTGAGCAGCAGCGGATCTTGAAGCCGACCTTTTTCACTCAGCCTCGCTTTCAAGTCAACGAGCTTTTGGGAGATGCGTACCAATACCCACCTAACGAAACGATTCTCCATCGTATCGTAGTCGACTTGTCGCTTCGTCTCCAGCACATGGCTCGGAAGAAATCTCTGATCATTCCTATAAATGAAACCAAGCTTCTCGTCTCGAACCAAAAAATGCGGTCGCTTGGTCAGGAAGGCGATATTCTCTTTGCTGGCCTTTCTTGCCCTTGCTGCATCCACGACTCGTTTCTCAACATTGAGCTTGGAGTGAGGTGCGCTCTGAATCCGTTCCACAGCCTGGACGAGTTGATTAAACAAGTGCTGCAAGATGGTAAAAAACTCGGTTAGGCTTTGATTCCTCGTCTCTTTCAAACCTGTCAGATGGTAGGTCTTACGAAGAAAGTCAAAGGACAGATTATAAATCTGCTGGTTCACGTCATGAAGGATCATTTGATAATCCTTTTTGTAGTCCATTTTCGACGGGAAAATCTCGAGCTGTAGCTGAAAGATCGCCTGACCATTCAATTTCAGAACAAGCTCCGTCAGACCGACCTCGTTCTGAAAGTTAAGAATCCCCGACAGAATCATTTTACCGAGTGGTTTTACCGCCTGACGTAGGGAAACGTGATCATGATGAAAGACAAGATCCATATCCTGCTTTTTCTCGATTACCAGCTCATAGGCTTGCGTTTCGAAAAAGATGGGATGGCTTTCTTCCTCTGGTTGCCACGCAGTCAATGTTCCCAAGCTCGGACTAAACACGGATATACTCTTGATGGATACATCGGCTGTAAGAGCAGTAGCATGCAGCCCAGCTGCTACTCTCTCCCCCGATTCTGTTCGATGCAACTGCAGCGTCTCCACCGTGGGATGAAATGGCTTGCCCTGTATATATAAGTTAAATTGATTTGTCTCAATGCGAAGTAGCTCAACGCTCTGACTAAGAGAGCCAGTATGAAGTGAAGCCATCTTCCTCTAACCTCCGCAACATGAAGGCAATTTTCCGGGCGCTTTGCGGATGCTTAGCCGCTTCTTCCGCTGGACCTGAGCTCCATTTCTGATATAGATCGGAAGAATCCTCCATTAACTCGGCCACAGGCAGCGATTTACCCAAGGCACCTTGCATTAGCTTCAACAGTACTCGTTTAACAGAAGAACTGCTTCCTTGTATACGAGGCAATATTTTCTGCAGGAGCTGCAAGTCGAAGGCTTCGTCTTCGCTGAGAAGTTGAAACTGCTCGTTATAAATCATATAGAAGCATATGGAATCCCGGATCCGAAACCCAACATGAGAATGGACCTCTTCCAAAATCGTATTGATCTTGACGAGTCTCTCCGTCGTCTTGTGTACCAGATTACGATAATCCTCGTAACCATCAACCAATTGCAGATAATCACTGCGTAAGAACGAATTTGGTACAATAGCGCCCGTTTCTATATTGCTGTGACCTTGAACTGGGTACTGCTCTAGTTGAATATAGTTAAACTCGATTGTATTCGCCCGGTCCAAAACCTTCTTGCTGAACGGATGCGTCGTCTCATCCATGTTGACTGTACCGATCAAATAAACGTTATCGGGCAAAGATAAGTTGCCATAAACCGCTTGATCCTCAGTTTGTAAGGAGTCTTTATCGATTAGATTCGACGTGACGATACGATCGTTTTGCCATTCTTGCGTTTCAATGATACTAAGCAGGTCGCTAAAGTAATGCTCTACCCGCGCCAGATTCATTTCATCCAGACAAATAAAATAAGGTTTATTGCGATTCGTCGGAAGCGAAGCCTCTACGAGAACCTCCGCCAATCGCCCTGGACGAAAAGTACCCGATAAATCCTTATACCCTAGCAAATCGGAAGGATCACTCCAATCCGGTCTTACTGGGATCAAAGTAAACTGGTGGTTGTGACTCTTGGCGCCAAGCGCTTCGGCAAAGAGCTTTACAAGCTTCGTTTTACCCGTACCCGATACGCCTGCCAAGATAACAAACGGCTTCGTCTTTAGACAAAGATAGAGATTCTCGATTAATCCATCCGGATAATGGAACCCTTTATGCGCAATGTAGGTTTTAATTTGCTCGATCCTCTCTGGTACCGTCAATGAATCCAAAGGCACTATCTCCTCAAACGATCGAATGATGTAACCTTCTTCAGATTTCCGTATGTATTGTAATTCTTCCAACCAATTCAGCATAAATCGAGATCGGTTCTCCTGGGTGACCTTTCCCCATTCTTCCTGAAGGCCCATGCCCGATATAAAGGCCGAATTGAATTGCTCGAATGAGAAATTAACGAGATCATTGGCAATCGAAACTGCGAGTTGAATGACCTTGGCTAGATTGGATAGGGTATTATCGTCCGCCGCGGCTAAGTATTCTCTTAAAATGGCTACTTGCTCATTGTTTATCTGCCAAATGCTTGAGTCGAAAGCTTGGAAATACCTTATGCCCCGTTCAGTCAACGTGTACTGTCCATTCTCGTTAGTGAGAAGATCCAGATCTTGCAAAGCCCTCGCCAGGTGTTGAATCCTTTCCTTCGGGTGCTTAACATCATCACCGGAAATAAGTACCGTCGTTTGATTTGCAACGAGCTCTTCAATGGAGACCGGGCGTAGATCGTTATGGCCGAGGTAAGCGACAATCCCTTGCACCAGATAAAGATGCGCTATCGTATATTTGAAAGTTGGCTTACTTTTCAGAGGCTGCTCTTTCATGATGTGGTCAACATAGAGCTTATAGTTGTTCATCATATTTTCTAAGTCAGTCGCTAACTGATCATCATTAGGGATATGATTGCGATCATAACGAATGTATGCCACAGTCGATACTTGATAATCCCGACCCAATCCACTTGAAGTCAGATAGATTTCTTCATCTTTTTGCATATTCTCAAGTGGAAGAAGCCCCCGCATTTCCTGGACTTTTTGCTCGAGATATTGATAGCCTTCTCTCTTTCCGCGTTCCCTCAACGGAACGGTTACCCCTTGCGCTAAAGTTAGATAAACAGCGCTCATATCTTCCGCAAATAGATATACCACGTACTCCCCATGCTGCGTGGTCTCGGTGATCCGTTTATCCAGAAACGCAAGCCAAGGAATGTTCGCCCAATTGCCCTGTCCGATCGACCCTTGAATTTTATAATTGTCGTTATAGAAGGGTAATTGTCTTATTTGCTCAGGTATGGATTGTCTAAATAGGGCAGCCAGTGGATGACCGGCAAATGGTTGCGTTTTTGCATGAAGATAGCCATTGAAAATATCTGTGAGGGCATCTTTTAGCGAAAAAGCCGATGCTATCTGATTATTATAATGTTCGAGTTCAATTAGGGCATAGTTTTGCAATTCGTTTATTGTGCTCTCATCAAGTTGGACTTGTATCGACGCTTTGAAGCCAATCTTTTGTGTCTCGCTATGCATTTCAAGGATGGAGTCCAATGCTCCAATTGGAGTTCTAAGCAATGATCTCACTTGGCCGTGCGTAATCGTATTCCAGCTTGAAGCTAAACCGGCAGGAGGAGAATCCACTTTCTTCCCTTGTTGGCTGTTATGCTGATAATAAGCTAAGAATCGTTCAGCAACGTTGTTTAACGGTAAAGCTTGATTATTGGATTCCTGAATTTCATCAATTATGGATAGGATAAGAACCATTTTATACGACTTTTGTTTACTTCGAAAAATGGTTGAGAGTTCTGTTGGTAATGACATTGTCTGCCCCCCCCGTGGAACGATGCATTTATTTAGAATCGGGTTCAATTATGACTCTCAACTGATAGCTACGTTGTTCTTAGGAAAAAACCGTATTAGACATATTTCGATAATTGGGTCTTTTATCCTCTTATGGTGATGCTAATAAATAATTCATAATTTATAATCGAAATAACGAGAAATTTATCACCGATTCTCGAACCCCTCTGCTAATTGTGACTCCTAATTATCAAAATAATAACTCAATCTTCACATGCGCAATTGATAGGCTATCGTCCCCAATCCGTCCCCAACTCTGTTTCAATCGGAAGTTAGAACAGAATGCTCAGCTTAATGATTACATCATGCCGACCATGCTGACTTTGTTAATTCGATTGGTTCACAGGCTAAGATTATCTCTGCAATGTCTTGGACACGGCAATATCAGTACTACGATGAACATTTATGGACATGCGTTACGTTCTGCCGATCAGTCAGCTGCCGACAAGTTTGAAACAATCAATTTTATTAAACAAAAAAGGGACGTGATTAACCATTCACGTCTCCTCTTTAAAATAGACCTTACGTTACAGAAACTAGCCCTTTTTATTTTGTCAATAAAATACACAAAACCTCATTTACTTATGATACGGGTCACCGCATCATCTCAGAGGCGAAATTTAAGGTATTCATTTTTAAACTCTCTGCGCATGTAATCAAAGCGTCTACCTTCTACTCAAGAGTTCATTAATTTTGTTAGTGATAAAGTCTTCTAGTTTAGGATGCGATAAGATTGGCTTCAACTTTTCATCTCCAGTTAAACGGAGCTTAAAAGATTTATAAAAGTCCTCAAAGGTCGAAAAGTTACGATTATTTAATGAACCTATAATTCCACCTAGAACTCGCTTACAATGTTCACGCTCAGATTCATCATCATAGGAATCATTAAAAATCTCTTGGTTTATTTGTTTAGAGCTCCTTAAATCCCGTATTCTTTCTCTTTGAGGGGCACGAACAACAAAATTCCACCACCAAATTCTGTAACCTAATAAATCATAGTACCCATTATCGCTAGCATACTCATTTAACCACGATTTAGCCCTTTGAATTGTAAAGGGGATAGGTACGTTTGTATCTTTACTAAAAAACATTCTACTATAGTCTACACTTTCTATTAGTAGAATATAGCCCGAAGGCAATAACCCAATAATTTTTTCTAATGACGAAGCAATTGTTCCCTTCCCTTTTAAATCAATACTATTAAGTATCTCAGTTAAGCTCTGTGTTTTTAATTCCTCTAACATTACATTCAATGCTTGGGCACTTAGGTTGCTATCAATTTTCCACCATTGAATAGTAAACGTATCCATTCTATAAATATTTTGTTCTGTTGCATTATTATCTAGCCACTGAAAATCAATTAGTTCATCCCTCTTTGGAATAAACACTCTTGTACCCTCAGATTCAAAACGTTTTCCATGTATTCTATGATTATTTTTAACGTAAGCTATATAACCAGAAGGCAGAACTTTAAATAGGGAGAAAAAGGCCGCAGAAAAAGAAACGTCTGCTTCTTTACATATCTTTTCTAAAGTTAGATGTAGTCCTGCAGATATATGTTCCTTTACCATCTCTTCTAACCATGGTGTTGGCATTAACAGTTCTGCAGCAAAATTGTTCGCCTCATATTCCATAACACTGTAGAATGAATCATTAATAATGTCTTCCCTATCTATGTGACACGATATCATTCCATCATGCCCAGGTATAACTATATGGCCTAATTCATGAGCTAATGTAAATCGCTTGCGCGTACTTATTTGAGTTGGGTTTAGAATAACGAGTGGTTTCGTGTCTCTAAGAATACAAATCGCATCAATGCTCCCTGGAATAGTTGCTTCCTCGTAATCTGCATATTTAAGAATCAGACTTTGAATATCAACCGGTATCTTTAGACCAAATTTTTGAGATATCTTTTGTGCCATTTTTTGCTCAGGTTTTAAATCTTCCATAAAATACCCCTACTTTTGTATTCTACCAGTCCTTGCTAGCCATTCTTTTATAGATGCTGCTTCTTCAGGCGAGGCTGATCGTGCAACAAGACTTTCAGCGTTGTTTCTGCCAATAAACTCATTAATAGAAATCCCCAATTTGCGAGCATGGAATATAGTCCTGAGCATTGAGTCATTTTCCACCCAGATTGCGTACTCTTCTTCAGTCATACCCAAATATTCATAAACTTCTTCGGTTGAATTACTCTCGTGCCATTCTTCAATATAATCCTCAATCTCTTCCTGAAGCGCTTCACCTGCAAAACATGCTTCCATATACTTTAATTTAGACATTTAATCGCCTCCCAGGAAGTGCTGGCTTAATATACTTTCCTGTAATCGGATCTGCACTAGCAAGATGTATTCCTCTTTTTGTGAATACTTCTAACTCACCATGCAAACTATCCCAAGTATATAGTCGTTTGCCATCAAGTGACTGCCAAACTTTCCTATCTCCAATCATCTTAAGAAATTCGCAGTTATCTATAAATGAAGGTCTCGGTAATACTTTGTGTACCATATTTCCCCTCCATATTCCACAATTTACTGGAAATTATACTCTATTTCTTTTAATACAGGAATAGGATGAACCAAAATATTAAGTGAAGTTGCTGTCAGAGCGATAGCTTTCCTTAAAACATTATACTGCGATTAAGTAAGTATGCCCGTTTTTTTACACATAAAAACCCCAATACGTATTCGTAATCACTACGTATTGGGGCGATTAGGAGGATTCTAAACTACCGAACCAGGATATAGTTCGATTCAGACCTTTACTCAGCGTATTTTTTAAAATTCTCCGCCTGCTCCAGTACCTGCTCAAAGACTTCCTCGTCCCACTCTGGCGGATATCCATTTTTGTAGAGAAGAACTGTCAAATCCATGTTTAATTGATTCTTGATGTCATCGCGTGTAGACCAGTCTGCGTATTGAGCTTTTTCGTCAACTAACTCTTTTATTTCCCTGGCAAGTACTATGCATTTTTCATCATCGTATCTAAACTGGTGTTCGTCACGTACCTTCACTAAGATATCGTAAAAAGCCTTTTCCTCATATGTTATGCCGAGTTTCTCAAAAGATGCCTTGTCCTCCTGTAAATCGGCCATTATTTTAATCAGTTCGTCAGTTAGGTCATTGATAAAGTCCGCCACGACCTCACTAGTAAACACAAGTTTGTCACGGTTATTATAGGTTTCGATAACCTTTTTAAGCCGTTCGTCAAAGACAATAGCCTTTACCTTATTCGTTTTTCCGTAGCCTGAAATCGCCTTCCTGAGTAGCTTAAGCAAAGCGTTAAACTTCGATATTGGCAGGTCTATTTCTTCCAATTTTTTTTGAAACTCTTCGCCGAAAACATCTTCGGGTTTTTCCGCGTTGACAATGTTCTCGATACCGGTACAGGTGATAGCTTCCTGCACCATTTTTTCAACCACATGATTCATTTTTTCCGCGTCCGGCGCTTCGCCTTTCGTTTGCTTAAAGATGATAGAGCGAATTGCAAGATAGAACTGGGCTCTTGTAACTTCCAAGTCCGTTAACTCACCAGACGGGAAGCAAATCTCATAGGCTGCTTTCATCTTACGGGATAAATCCATGAAACGTTTTTCGACCTCTTTGCTTATTTGCACATATTCGGAGGCCGTGTTCAGACAAACAAGTCGCTCTAGAGGCTGCCCCAAATAGAATTTCTCCGCATTAAAACCGTTCATAAGCGCATCAATGAGAGAC
Source organism: Paenibacillus spongiae (assembly GCF_024734895.1). Lineage (NCBI taxonomy): Bacteria > Bacillati > Bacillota > Bacilli > Caryophanales > Paenibacillaceae > Paenibacillus > Paenibacillus spongiae. The sequence goes on along the minus strand of NZ_CP091430.1, from coordinate 896,629 downwards.
AGATGATTGCGGAACACTAATAGAGAAATCCGCAGTTCATCAATCGGGCTTTCCTGTGGCCCCCCATAAATTTTTATGGCTTCTAGCATATCATCCTTGATCCCGATATAATCGACCACCAAGCCTTTGTCCTTTCCCTCAAAAACCCGGTTGACTCGTGAAATCGTCTGAATGAGAGTGTGCTTTTGGATAGGCTTATCTATGTACATCGCGGTGAGTGATGGCACGTCAAAACCGGTTATCCACATATCAACTACGATAGCGATTTTGAAGTTGGAATCGTTGTTTTTGAATTGCTTGTCCAACTTCGCTCGGTATTCTTTATTACCGCACAAATCAAATAATTCTTTTTCATCGTTTTCGCCCTGAGTAGCCACCAATTTAATTTTTTCTAACGGAATTAGCTTCTCAAGCTTTTGCTCTGATAGTGCGGCTTCGTTTTCCGATTTTCTTGGGATGTTCCAATCAGGACGAATATCGATGATTTCTTTATACAGCTTGAAAGCCAGCGTTCTGTCCACACAAACAATCATTGCTTTTTGTACGATAGCAGGCTTTTCTGCACTTAACGCTTCGTAGTGCGTTACAATGTCCGCCGCCAGTCTCTTTAGTCGGTCGGGATGGCTAAGTACGCGTTTCATCTCGGTCATTGCGCGCTTACTCTCCTCGACCTGGACCGGATTGGCTCCCTCTTCCATACATTTTTCGTAATATCTTTGGATTTCTTTCGCTTGTTCCTCGGAAAGAATGACCCGAGCCAACCGCGGCTCATAGGCAATACGGACGGTAATGCCGTCGTCACTGGATTCTTTCATGGTATAACTATCAACCACATCCCCGAACACCGCTATGGTCTCGTCAATCGGGGTTCCGGTAAAGCCACAGTAAGTTGCGTTAGGGAAAGAATCACGGAGGTATTTCGCAAATCCAAAAGTGGTTGTAACGCCTTTATCGGTAACTTTTAGCTTTGTGCCTGTATTCGTTTGTGTTCTATGCGCCTCATCTGAGATACAGATGATATTATTGCGGTCAGAAAGAAGCCCCGTCGATTCACAGAACTTCTGGATCGTTGTAATATAAACGCCACCGCTGGCTGCGCCACCAAGTGCCTCCTGCAAATCTTTTCGGTTTTCAATGCTTCTCACATTCTTATCGTGTAGGTAGCGTTTAGATGCAACGAACAACTCGGAAGTTTGGGTGTCTAAATCCTCTCGATCTGCAATAATGACGATAGTCGGGTTATTGAATGTTTCCCGTTCCCGAAGTGCAAGCAAACGAGATAGAAACAGCATAGTATAGGTTTTTCCGCAGCCCGTCGCACCAAAGTACGTACCGCCTTTACCGTCGCCGTGCGGACGTAGATGTTCCTTAATGTTCGCGAGCATCTTGTTCGCGGCAAAGAACTGTGGGTACCTGGTAATGACCGTAAGTTCACCTTTGCTCTCATCAGGATAATACACGAAGTCACGGAGAATGGCAGTCACCCTACCTTTAGAAAAAGCACCCCGAATCATTGTAAACAGCGCACTAATGCCGTTTGCAACCTTCTCCTCATCGTTTGCCTTATTCCACGCATAATAATATTCATAAGGCGTAAAAATACTCGCAAGCTTTGTGTTCGCTCCGTCAGTAATGACGGAAAGGAAGCAGTATTTCATTAGCTTGGGGATGTCGCGGCAGTATCGCTTATGAATCTGTTCCCAAGCGTCATAGATAGTCGTATCTTCCTTTATTGCCGATTTAAATTCAAATATTGCGACAGGAATGCCATTCATGAATAATAGCAAATCAGGGCGACGCAGATGTTCGCCCTGAATGGAATACTGGTTGACAACCTTGAAGATATTATTCTTTGGCACATCATAATCAATATAACCCACGTGAAGTGCAACTTGTCCCGCGTCGTCACGTGGGAGGTCAAATCCTTCGTTTACCAGCCAAAATGCCTCGCGGTTGCCTTGATACAGCGGGTCAGATGGAATAAGTTTCAGGCGATTGATGATCTTTTGAATTTCGTTCTCAGTCAGACTTTCACCTTTATACCTGTTAGTAAGAAACGTGCGCAAGTCATCCTCAAGCAGAATGTCTTCAAATTTACGGTGCATGGTATCACCGAGTACAGAGGTATAGTCTTGCGCCTGAAACAACTCAATTATGGCATTTTCCAATTGTTCCTCGGTAAATTGACCCTTTAAGAAGTTTAAATCCATGTTCGTCCTCCCCCCGTTCTTTAGGCATTTTTAGCTTCACCCAGCGAGCCTTTTATCAATATTGGACAGATGTCCTTTATTTGCGCTTTTAACTTCTCTTTGATGTCCCTGCGTGTAAGATAGGCGTTGTAAATATTTACAATTGATCGCTGAACCTCTATGTCGGGGATTGGGATTTTCACCTCAAACATATCCTCCCACGCGAATGCTTCACGCGCGCTGCCCCATGAATTAAAGCGAGTATATCGGTCAAACTCTGAACGACTGAAAAACATAGCCAGATAACTCGGAATCAGCTTATCCTTTTGGTTAATCCTAAAAACGATATAAGACGATGAAACAATATAAGTTTCATCAGAGCCGTTATGGGCAAGCGAAATTTTTTCACCGTTACGGGAAGTGATTGTCACATAAGCAAACGCATCCGGTTCAACAAGTAAATATGGTTTCAGAGAAACACCGGTCATGTCAGCTTTCGTTTCGATGAACACTTTGTTGATTGACACGCCCCTTAATGCATCAATACCATATTGAAAATCGGCGTTTTTCGCATCTGATAATTCAATATACTCACCAATTGCCTTATGTGGCAGCGTCCGTCGCAATTCATTAATATAGGCATCACATGCCAATTTAAGATCCTCTAACCCGCTATCATATGTCTGTTGATTTTGATTAATAGCGTTGTAGATATTCACATATTTTTGTTGTATTGGAAGTGGTGGGAGGTCGATTTCAATGTCACACATATCCTCCCACGAAAAAGTCTCGCGCGCCGAGCCCCATGAGTTAAACCTCGTGTATCTGTCAAATTCCGGTCGGTTAAAATAAATAAACAAGTAGTCGGAAAGTAAAATATCATTTCGGCTCACGTAGAACACGTTGTACGAGGAAGAAACAATAAATGTTTCTTTTGATTCATTATGTGCTATGGTGATTTTTTCTCCGTTTCTCGAAGTTACAGTTACATAAGCAAAATAATCTGGCTTAACAACCATATACGGGGTTAAAGAGACACCATCCATATCGGCTTTTGTGTCAATGAATGCTTTCTTAATTGATATGCCCTTTAAGGCGTTCAAATCATAAATATTAGCTGAATTCTTTAATTCGGACAAAGTGATCAAATCACCTAATTTAAATTTACTCAATCCCATAACCTATCCCCTTAAACGCAGTTTCCAACATGGTCTGCGAGGCTTTCTCTGCTTTCAGGATCTCTCGCATCTCACCTTGAATCCGTGCCATTTCAGCGGCATAATCAATCTCCAAATCATGGTCGATAAACTCTATATACTTGCTTGGCGCGAGGGAGTAGTTCCGTACTCGGATTTCTTCCAACTTAGCCGATTTGCAGAGTTCCGGCATATCGGTATAAGCCGATTTATCTGCATTCTGCCAGTCTGTGTAAATCTTCTTGATGTTGGCAATCTGCTCCTCGTCGAACATCACATACTTTTTCTCATAGACATTCTCATTCCATCGACGTAAGTCAATAAACAACACCTCATTCTGTCGGTCGCGCAACTCACGACCGTTCAGCATCCGAGCCTTTTTGTTGTTATTGACAATCCAAAGCGTAACCGAAATATCCGTCGAGTAGAACATCTCACGAGGAAGAACAATAATTGCCTCCAGTTTGTCGTTTTCAATAAGCTGTTTGCGAATTTTGTATTCCTCACCACCTGCGTTCAAAGCACCGTTTGAGAGCAGAAAGCCCGCAATACCATTTGTCACGTCAAGTTTAGCGAGCATATGCAGCACCCACGCATAGTTAGCGTTGGAAACGGGAGGTACATCATAGCCTCTCCAGCGGTAATCGTCGGTGAGTTCGTCCTTGCCTCGCCAGTTTTTCAGATTAAACGGTGGATTTGCCATGATGAAATCCACCTTGTCATCCTTGTGGCGGTCGTCAATAAATGTTGAAATTGCCCTATCGCCGAGGTGATAGGAAATACCCCGTATAGCCAGATTCATTTTTGCCAGCCGCCATGTATCGGGATTAGACTCCTGCCCAATGACGGAGATTTTCAATCGATTGCCATTGTGCCGTTCCACAAACTTAACTGACTGCACAAACATGCCGCCGCTTCCACAGCAGGGATCGTAAACGCGTCCACTATACGGCTCTATGAGTTCGGCGATAAGGTTAACGATGCTTGCGGGAGTATAGAATTCACCTTTTTCGGCACCCTGACCGGCGTCCATGGCAAATACCTGTAAGAAGTATTCATATACCCTTCCGATGAGGTCTTTGTCCTGAAATTTCTTCTCATCTATCTTGTTAATTTCGTCGATCAGCCCTTTAATAGATGCACTTCTAGCACCAAGCGTCGCATAGAAGTTCTGCGGCAGTGCGCCTTTTAAGGATTTATTCTTATCTTCAATATCTGCCATAGCCTTGTCCAAAATAACGGCGATTTCGTCCGAGCTGGCGTTCATTACGATGTAAGACCAGCGTGAAGTTTCGCTCAAATAGAACACATTTTCAGAAAGGTAGAAAGAGGCTTTTTCAAGGAACGCAGGTACATCACCGTACTGCGCCTTTATTTCCTCGCGCCGTTTTTCAAATTTATCTCCGGCGAATTTCAGAAATACCAAGCCCATGACGGCGTCGCGGTTTTTTTCGTTTCCGCCCACAGTTCCCCTAAGGGCATTCCGGCAATTCCATAAAATGCTTTCAAGCGATTGTTCCTGCACTACAGTTTTTTTTGCCATAGTTCACTTCGTTCCTTTCTAAGTTGCTTGCTTTGTATCTTCATATCTTCAAAGTCATTTTCAAAAAGCTAATTTCGCTCAAAGAGCATTCTATCATGCAGTGAGGATAACTAGCTGTCAGGAAACGATGTTCTCTTTACTTAAGGGGTCATATAGTTTTAATTCGACACAGAAGCCCCATCTCCTGTGAATGGACTATTCGGCTTAATAGTGCTTTTGAATTATCTTTAAGAAATTCCGGTTAACTAAAGAGGGGTTATAAAACCACGCAAAACTCTATAAACTTTCTCAGATTAACTAACTTACTTTTTCTGCATATATCCTCTGCTTAAACCCGTTTTATCATAAACCTGCTCTAATTGAGCGATACGCATCTGTTCAGCCGCCGCGAGTGCTTGGGCATAGGCACCCATTGCCTTTTTATAGCTTAGCCCCACATGTTCCATCTCTTCAGCACTTAGTTTGAGTATCGGAATATCTTGAATTTCCTTCACGTTTAGAATGGGTAGTGAAGCACCTTTCCTCAAGGCGCGGATGTAAGATTCCCCAATAGGACTCTCAAAGAATGCAAATAAGGAATACGGATCTACCCCGGGAAACGGACGAAGGCCTATGAAGTTAACCGATATTTCAGCTTCTTCTTCTCTGGTTATTGCCTTTATTCCGTAATTTTCAACGGCTTCTAAGTGAAGCACCCCGTCCTTAACGTCGGATAATTGTATGACTTTAGCATGAAAAGCATCTGCCTCTACACTACTTGCTGTATTTAGACCCCTGTAAATCGTCATAAGTTTAAAGGTACCGTCGTCGTATTCTGTTCATACATAGAACGATCGATTTATACGTCCCCTATGACTGATTCTGCATCCTCCATCTGCACATAAGAACCAGGTAACAAATTATAATTATTCTCCCGAATCTCAAACACATCTAAGATTCGACTTAGCTTCTTATCCTCTTTCAAGCCAGAGTAAAAATCTAGTATCTGTTCAATCTCGAGACTAGAAAGAACCGTCACACCTCGTTTTCTTTCACCAAACGATGAGGCATCTATGATTTGTACCTTACCTTTACGAGCAGGTTCTTTCTTCTTGTTTAGAACAAGCATTGTCACGGGAATAGCGGTGCCTAAGAAAACTCAAGTTCACCGCGAATAATCTTAAACAGCAGAAATTAGTATCCCTAATAAACTTTCCCTGACATAATAAAGACAAATTGGGGACACGTAAATGGCGCGTCCCCAAATAGATACATCCATCATTGATACCCCTTATATATCAACAAACTCTCTCAATATGTGTCGTATGCGGGAACAGGCATTGGCTATCCACCCTTAATTTACATTGATCTATTTGTTTTCGTTCTATTGCTTGTTGATCTAACTAACTCCCCACGTCTCTCCCCATCAAACCCCACGCCTATTCCCCCAAACCCAGGAATGCAGCTGCGGAAGCACCCGAACACTCTTTAACTCCCTCGATGCCATAACAGCATCAATCAGCCACTCATACCGCTTCACAAGCCTTTTTATCAAAACTTCCTGATCGCTCTCGGTCAAATCATCATTCCCCGCTTGCACATAAAATGTACATCCGGGATAACGCTGATGGACCTTCACCGCATACTGCAAATCGAGCTCATCGAACACGACAACCTTCAGGCTGAAGTTCCTACCTGCTTGAGTCAGCTTTTCGATGATACCATCCAGCACATCCCAATCGGTGCTCATACCTGAGCTTGGCGGTTTCGGCGACAGCGTCAGCTCATCGATGGTTAGGAACCAGTCCTGCCAGCGGCTGCCCTGCGTTTCCAAGGCTACCCTTATCCCCCTAGTATGGAGCAAATCGACCAATTCATGCATGCCTCCGATTAACGCAGGATTCCCGCCGGAAATCGTCACATGGGAGAAGGTATCTCCGCCGACCTCGAAGAGCTCGGCAACAATCTCCTCGGCCGTCAGCATGCGAATATCCTGTTTTCCCGTCCCATCCCATGTAAAAGCAGAATCGCACCAGGAGCACGAATAGTCGCAGCCCGCCGTGCGCACGAACATCGTTTTCTGTCCGATAACCATTCCCTCGCCTTGAACGGTCGGGCCGAATACTTCCATCACCGGTACGCGTGCCGCGCTCATCGCGATCCTCCTGCTAACGGACGGTACACCACGTAGCTTGTCGGCGTCTCCCTTAGAAAGACTTGAACGCAGATCGGCTTGTTCGCCGCTTGGTCCAGATAAGACTGGATGATCTCGCTCATCGTTCTGGCGACAACCTCTGTCGTCGGGAAGCGCTCGGCGTCCTCGTCGCTAAACAGGTCGTCATGATCATTTAACAAGGAATGGTCGAACCGTTTATGGATCAATTCCTTAATCTCGGCAAAATTCACTAAAAATCCGGAATCGTCCAGCTCATCGCCGACAATCGTTATGTTGGCGAAGTACGTATGCCCATGCACCCGGCTGCATTTTCCCGCTCGTTCCGTCGGGACGTAATGCGCGGCTGCGAACTGCATATCTTTGTTCAACTCATACCTGTAGTTATGTGCGACAGTCGGATAAATCTGTTGAATCATATCTGCCCCGCCCCGCTCTTCTTGTCCATATATTCTTGCAGCCCTTTTGCTCGCAATCGGCAGGCCGGACACTCGCCGCATCCATCGGCAATGACGCCGTTATAGCAGGTAAGCGTTCGTTCCCGCACATAATCAAATGCGCCGAGCTCATCAGCCAGCTGCCACGTTTCGGCCTTCGTCAGCCACATCAGCGGCGTATCGATCACAAACATATAATCCATGGATAGGTTTAACGTAACATTCAATGACTTGATAAAAATATCCCGGCAGTCCGGATAGCCGCTGAAATCGGTCTCGCAAACTCCGGTTACGATATGCTTCGCTCCGATCTGCTTCGCCAGTACAGCCGCGAATGACAAGAACAGCAGGTTACGCCCGTCTACGAATGTCGTCGGCAGCAGCCCCGCCTTCTCCTCGATCGCAATATCGTCCCTGGTCAGGGCATTCGGAGCCAGCTGGCTTAACAGCGACATATCCAACACATGATGCTTGATGTTCTGCTCCTTGGCAATGCTGGCCGCAACCTCAAGCTCCAACCGATGGCGCTGACCGTAATTGAACGTGACGGCCTCTACCTCGGCGAAACGCTCCTTCGCCCAAAACAGGCAAGTAGTGCTATCTTGGCCGCCGCTAAATACGACGATTGCTTTTTCTTTATTCAACACGTCTTCCTCCTCATGTACACCGATCTCTCAGTGTTTGCATTTCTGAACGGAGGCATTCCGTAAACCACTCTTCTTCTTAAGAACAAAGAAAAAACGATACCCTAAGGATACCGTTCCCTTAGTTTTTTATAGAGGGTTTAGCTAGAACCTCTCCTGAATTCACCCCTGACATTACCGCTCGGGTGCGTTCAGATTTTTATATTGTTCGTATCCAATTATACTATGCCTCGATCGAACTTGCAGCCCATAACTTTTTCCCATCAGAATTCCCCACCGTTCTCCATTACACCGAGTTCTCCAACAGCGATTAACCTCAAGCAACCATTTTTACAAAATATTTTTCCGTAGGCTCCATCAAACGACAGACTACGCCGTTCCCTCGCTTCTATACTAGCTATTGGGCCGACAACAACATACAAAATGAAGTTTCAGCAAATGCTTTCTTATCCGCCAACAGATGCAGAAATTCGGGAGCTGACGGGCAGCATGGAGCTATCGTAATGAAGGAAACGCCGATCCCGAACCGGCAGAATCGATCTCTATGTATATCATCCAATTGGAGGTAATTTATGGCTACCATTATTGGAAGAATCGCTCTTCAGCCCGCCGTCGTACGTCCCGGCGAGACCGTTCGTGTCGAAGTGTTCGTCATCGACGACAACCCTATCATCGGCAGCTCCGTACAAGTCTCGGTCAACGGCAAGCCGGGCGCCCTGCATTATCTGCAGTTTCCGGCCGCAGGCCAGCGCAGGCTGATCGTCCGCGCCCGGACGGCGGCCGGCGAGACCGACCAGCAGGTCGCGCTGCTCGATGTGGTCGGCGCGCCGCTGGAATTTCAGTCGTATCAGAACCGCAGCGACATTGCGATGATCGGCGTCTCGCAGCTGCCGACGCAGCCCTACACGGCGGTATTCACGCTGGGCTCGACGATGGACACGCGATCCCCGCATCTGCAGCAGACAAGGCCTTCCATATCTCCGCAGCTGACCAAGGTCTTCGCGCCGGATTCGCTGACTGCGCGTCTGGCGTCGCAAGGCGCATTGGGCCGCGTCATGACGGAGAACCCGCAAGCACTGACCCGGATAGAGACCCGGCGCATGACGAACACGCGCGCGAATGCAAGCGTGCGGACGGATATCGGCATCCGGCTTGTGCCCAAGACGGCCAAGCGGCTTGCGGTCAGCGCAGTCTACGATTTGACGAACATCTCGCTAGACACCATCTTCGGGGAGGCCGTCAGAGCGCCGCGGATGGAATTCGAGTGGGATTTCGGCGATGGCGCTAAGGCTACGACGCGTACGCCGGTCGTCAGCCACGACTATTTCGCAACGATCGATCACGCGGCGGGCGTCGGCCAATTCGTCGTTTCCTGCAATGTCAAGCATGCGGGCATCACCGTCAAGCGGACGCTGACCATTCACTCGGCCTATGCGATTTGCAAAGCTGCGGGCACGGTCGTGCCTCATGTGACGGCCGACCTGTTCGCGCATAAGCGCTATAATATGCTGACCGGTATGTTCACGGTCTACAACGTGGAGGATACGCCGATTGTCCTGGATCGCGTATCGATCACGCCGATGGTGGATGACGGCGACGCCGTTACGATGCCGCGGCCGTACGTCAATCTCAAGCAGCCGATTACGATCGCTCCGCGCTCGTCGTCCATGGTCGGTGTCAACGTCCCGTTCGTAACCGGCACGCCGGAAGCCGGGCAGCTGCGTTTCGACGTCAAGAGCTTCACGGTGCTGTACGCAGGTACGGTAGGGGCTTCGCCGGTAAGGTGCAGCGCCGTCTTCGACGTTCCGGTAGCGGAATGGAGCATGAAGCCGAAGTCTCTCCAGCTGCCCGAGCTTCCGCCCAAATACCGCAAGCCTTGGCCCTGGGAGCTGGTTGAGAATGTGCTCGCGGAAGTCGTCAACCCCGTCGTCAATCCGGTTCTTCCCGCAACCGTGCTTGACGCGAAGACCGGCACCTTGGCCGTCTCCCTTGGAGCCTTGAACAGCGGCGCGAACACGAAGGCGCTCGCGCGCGACCAAGGCATGCGGGCGTTATCCGCGGTATACGCGCCGGTCGACAAAATGATCGAAGCGCGCAGCATGGCCGCTCCGGCCGCGCGGTTCCTGTCGCAAGAAATCCAACGCGAAACGTTGAATATCAATCTTCCCAAGTTTACCCCGAAGCTGCCGACGCTTGACCTCGGAAACCTCGGCGGCCTCGGAGGCATTATCCGCCCGCTCAACGGCCCGCCGCTGCCGGGCTTTATCGCCGAAGGGCAAGTATGCGATCCCGATAACCTCTCCGAAGAGGATCTTGCCACAGCCGATGCCGGGCAGCTGGTATGTCAGCTCACCGACGAAGTCAAAGATGTCCTTATGCCGGCCCGGTGGATGAACGCGCGCAAGGGAGACTGCATTCTATCCCCTGGCGGCGATGGCATCATCGGCGGTCTGATGCTGAACGTGAAACCCGCGCAGTGGTACAGCCATTCCGGGATCATGACGCGCAACTACGACGAAATCACTCATAGCACCGGCAGCCAAAAGCGTCTGATGGACCATCTGATCGGGGTGCTCGCCGACGGGTCCGACGGCTTCGAGCCGAACGTGCTGAAGTATATCTGGCCGGGGGCGATCACGCAGACCGTACAGCACTCGATCGAAGGGGAAGCCTTCCCGGATCCGGAGTACGACAAGACCTATTCCGTCTCCGCGTTCGGACCGCATGCCGTCGGCGTGACCCATAACGACCAGTTCACGATGATTCCGCCGCTAGTCGTAAAGCCCGATCCGATGCAGGAAACGCCGGCGGTTCGAACGGCGCTGCACGCCATTGCAACAGACGCGCGAAACAATGCCGGGCGGCCGGGTGTCAAGCCGAAGTATCACTATCGCTGGTACTGCTACACCGATCCGACCATCGGTCTCGGCGAGCCGGAAGGTCCTGAAGCCGGCTGGGCGGCCGGCACCAGAGCCTCGGTATGCTCTTCGTATATTTGGATGCACGCCAAGGCGCGCGGCGCCCATCTCGAAACCGGCCAAGCGCTGGTAACGCCTACAGATCTCGAGCCAAGCGATGTCGCTCAAGGGGCTACCGTTCGGCCGACGACGCCTGACGGGCTGTATAACTATTCTGCGCAAGAGCGTCTGGACGCCGCGTATTGGCTGTACGATACGATCTACAATCAAGCTTACGAGAAAGCGGGCTGGTTCGGCGAAATCCTTACCGACGGCGCGGATGACGTCGCCAATCAGTTCCTCAATGCTTTCGCCAATGACGATGCGGACGGGAAAGACAGCGAGGAGTGGGAAAATGTGACGGATGCCGACGCCGTATCGCCAGACAACATGCTGTGGTGGGACGGTCCTTCACTTGGCGGGCTATACGGCTTCGCTGAGCCTGCGATCTACCGCGAACCGCGCGTGGAAAGCTACACGGTCAGCAGGTGGAAGAAGGTGCTGAGCCGCGGAACCGTTCGCGGCAAAGTATACGGCGAAGCCGGCCCGGTCGCCGGCGCCATGGTTCAGGCCTATGACGGCAAGACGGCGTTCTCGGGGGCCGACGGCAGCTACTCGCTTCACGACGTGCCGCTTGGAAGCTACCAGCTCAAAGGCTCGAAGGTTATTGACGGCGTCCTGTACTCGGCTCAGGTCAACATCAATCTGAACGCCGCCGATCTCGTAGCGGACATCCATCTGCAGCCGCCTTCGGACCGCTACCGGCTGGCCCAAATCTTCATCGACTTCTGGGGCCGCGATGAAGAAAATATCGGCTCCGATCAGATTCTGGATCCCGGCCCCGAATATTTCGAGCTCGAATTGGGTCCGGATAAACTGGTGAATTCCGCCCACCGCACGTACAAATGGGGCGGCGAGATGCGGGTAGAGTACGCGATAACGGTGAGGCTGCTCGTCAACAACACCATCGATGTCCAGGTACAGGGCACGCTGTACGAGGGTACGAGCGAGGATAACGACGACCTCGACGGCCAGGGCGGCCTCACGTTCCAGGCGGGCGTCGGCCAGACCTCCGGAGCTACGCTCACGATTACGAATACGGACGAAGACGACGACGATGCAGGGGTCTTGACCATCTCGGTCAAAAATGTCCGCAACAACAATTAATGCATCAGATGGCAGACGGGGACCGGTTCGACCTGAACAACGCTCATTCTCGCAAAGCTCCTCCGCCGCCCACAATGCATTGCAGCAAAAAGAAAAGAAACAGCCGCCGCCGAAACTTCGGCGGCGGCTGTTTTCACATCATGCGTGGTGCACGCTGACTTTGCCACTCTTGATACGGCGTTATCCATTCTCTTTTAACTTTTTGTTGAGGTACTTGTCGTCCAGGAGTTGAAGACTGCCCCGATATCTTGGACAGACGTGGGCAGTGTGGGCAGTTGTATTGGGATACATGTTCTTACAGGCTGTACTTATGGTCGGGGTTAGCCTAAGCTTACACGCTTGAAATGGGCAGGCTCCCTGTTGCCAATAGGCGACGCCAGCGGGTTATAGCTGGTTTCGCTCAAGGAAAGAAGCCGAATCGGCTCTTGCTCAAGTTCTATCGGCACTCGCGGCGCTCCGTGCAGGAGGCTAAACCGCGCGATGCCTTATTTTGCCTCCTGGATTTCCAGCAGCTGACCGAACAACCCGCCCATCTCCGTGGATAACTGCTTATAGCCTCCCTGCTGGACGAGTCTGCCCTTATCCAGGACGATAACCTGATCAGCATGGCGAAGCGTGGACAATCGATGAGCGATGACAATAATCGTCATGCTTCCTCTCATTCGCTCGATCGATTCTTGAATGATCGCTTCATTCTCGCTATCAAGCGCGCTTGTGGCTTCGTCCAGAATAAGAATAGCCGGCTTCCGCAGGATCGCTCTTGCCAATACGATTCGTTGACGCTCTCCGCCCGACAAGCGTATGCCGCGTTCGCCAATCACCGTATCCAGCCCATGGTGCAGCTGCCGGATCAATTCGTCAGAGGCCGCGAATCGGAGCGCCTCCCACATTTCCTCATCCGTTGCATGAGGGGCAGCCGCATAAAAATTTTCTCTAATCGTGGAGTGGAATAAGAAGGGATCCTGAGGCACATAACCGACGGAGCCCCTTAATCGCATCGCCAACTCTGCGTCCAGCGGCATGCCGTCAATCAACACTTGTCCCTTCTCCGGTTCGATCAGTCCGATCAACAGGTCGACTAGCGTGCTTTTGCCCGCGCCTGATTTCCCTACGATAGCCGTCATGCTGTTGGCCGGCATTCTTAAGCTAATATCCTGCAGCGCATAGTCTTTCTGATTGGCATCATAACGATAATAGACGTTCTGATATTCAATAGCCCGCTCTACGCAGATGTTTTCTGTCTGGGAGGCAAGCTGGATTTCCGCTACTTTAGCCGCCTTATAGTCTTTCTCCAGTTCGATTAAGCTGTTGAAGGCCGGAAGCGATTGCGCAAGCTGCTCCCAACGGTTCTGAATGGAAGCAAACCTCGGCCACAGGCGGGAGAAGATCACAATGATAAAAACCAGCTTTTCGGCCGGTACTTGATAGAACACGACAGATATAAACATAAACAATGAAATTAAAAATCCGGATACGATTTTGTGGTAAAGTGTTGAACGATTCTGCAATCTGCTAAATTGAACGGAGTTGCGCTCCATCTTCTCGCACAGCATGCGAAACCAGCTTACATGCTGCTGTTCCATCAAATTGCTCTTGATTTCTTTGATGCCGTTGAAATGGTCGGTCATCCCCGCCATATAGGCTTGCGTCAATGCCGTAGCTTGATCGCCGTAAGCACGCGATTGTTTCAAGAATTTGCGGGAATACAGGGCAAGCGCAATACCGCAGAGCAATATGGTTACGGTCAGTTCAACCGACAGCCATAACGCAATAACAATTTGAACGATTGTGAACAGCCCCATCAGAAGCAAGCCAAGAAAAACATACACCCCGTAATTCACGCGATGAAGCTCGGAGGTCATCGTATGGATGAGATCGGATCTTCTTTTTTTAAGAAAGAAGGACCAATTGGCGCGCATAATGGATTCATAAATCTCCAATCTCAAATACTTCACGAATCCGTGGCTTATCCGATCATTCATGACCGTAAAATATCTATATAGCAGAGCTTGCCCGGTCCACATCACAAGGAAGATAACCAATGTAATTACAAAAGCATGCTCGGCAGGAAATTTTCGTAACGGTTCAAGTATCGTCGAAATAAATGGGATGGCTCCCGATGAGGCATCAAAGAGGCCGATCAGACCGAGCATGGCGGCCAGCAGGAAAAAGCCGGTGCCTTCAATCATGCTAATGATCATGATGCCGACTAGCGGAACATACAGCTTCAGGCCTGCGTAACGATGTAATTTTCTTATATAAATCAACAAATTAGCCATTGATGCTAGACTCCTTTTTGGATCGCTTCCATAATGAGCGCCGCAAATGACTCCATGCTGCAGCCTGCTCCGGATAACCGCGTTCAAGAAAAGCGGCTGCGGCCGTTATGCCTCCATCCGCAAGAAGAAACGGCTCGCGCCGTCCTTGGTGGCGATGTTAGTTTCTTCCCTTAGAAAGATAAGTAAAGTATCGCGTAGAAACTTATACTTTTATTATATTTTGAAAAAGCCCTTATACTTGGAACAAGTATACGGGCTTCGCTTTCTACTCGCTGAAGGGAATACAACTTAAGATGGATCTAGAATAGCTTCACACTTGATGGCGTTATTATGCCCGTCATTGTTCGCGTCGGGATTGCACCAATGCGGCCCGCCCATCGTCATCGTGACCGACAGCACTTCCAACGTTGGCTTATGCCAAGCCAATTTCGTGAGCTTTGTCATGTAGGATCACCTCCTTTCGCAGACATCGGTTTAAGAGCATTGCTGTATAAAGCGATAGGCGATCAAGCTGCGCATCAATAATCGGGCATCATGATCAAAAGCATATTCCAGCTTCGGCTCCGTTCCGAGCTTTTCAAGCGATTGCTTGATTTGAGGAACGTTCAAGTAATGCGCGGCGGCAGAGTCGCGGCAAAGCTTCTCCATTTGGTACCGGAACGCTCCCCAATCCGGCAGCATCCGATAGATCCAATCCGCACCCTGTACGCCCCTTGCACGGATATTCATCCTCACCATATCGGGCAAGCAGCCTTCCGTCGATCTTCGGATAAGGGAGCGGTCGATTCCATGCTGGATATATTGCTCGTCCGGCAAGGATAAGCAGAATCGCACGACTCTTGGATCGCTGGTCGGATCGCGCTCGCTTACGGCATAAGGCAAGGATAGCTTTGTGTTTGACGTGCCGATATGGTTGGATACCGATAAACGTTGAAATTGATTGTTTCTTGCGGTGACCTCATCCGGAGCGTAGTCCGCGAGTCCGACATGATGAGGCATCAGCTTCTCGATCACCTTCGTCCTAGCAGCAAAGTCGGGATGGATAACCAGCGGGATAGCGGACTTCCGCTTGGCAAGTGCCGATCTCATCCAATAGGCATACGCTTGCTTGGCAATAATCGGGATCACGACCGATCTGCCCGTTCGCATCACCCGCGCATAATGTTTGATCTCTTGATAGAAATTCGTCCAACGAAGCGTACGCAATAGCCGCGCGTAATGATCAATCGGATCTCCCCAGGAGATGGTATAGTTGCCTCGGCTCCCGTTCAGCATAACGCCGACGTTCTGCTCTTGGGCCCGCTCCAGCATGCCCGTCAACCAAAAGGAATTTTCAAAAAACTTGTAAGGCCCCTCCATCAGCTCCAGCACGGTGTCCATCTCGCGGATCGCATTGCGGCCTTCGAAATCCAAATAATTCTCCTCAATATTGCCAATGTAGCGGGCCGATGCCTGGATGTAGGGCGTTTCATCCGCGATGAGCCTTCTCGGCGTCCAATCCTCAAAGGCCGCTGAGGGGACATAGCTATAGGCGTGCAGCACCTTACCTTCCTGTGAAAGCGGTTTCGCAGCAAAACATGCAACGGCCCCTGAATCCAGCCCGCCGCTTAATCTTACGCCGACTTGGCGATGGGTTCGCAGCTTCGAGCGAACAGCCTCCTGAAAGACCTCTCGAAAGGCATCCTCATAATCGCCATTGGTCTTCAGCTTCAGCTTAGGGGACGATGCTGCCAATTCGTCGTATTGCTCAATCGTGACGGTCCCTTTGGCCACGGTAAAAGAATGGGCGGGCGGCAGCTGCATAATTTCGCCATATGCCGTGGAGTGAACATCGATCGTGTCCATCATCATGGGAATGGCCAAAAATTCGGCAAACCATGATTCATTTATCTTTTTATGGATGCCGGGCACTTCAAACAGAGGATTAATAACCGTACAGAAAGCGAACCTGGCCGGCCCATGATGATAATACAACGTTCGCCTGCCCAACAAGTCGCGTGCACCAAAGAGCTGATGACGGCGTTCATCCCAGATCACGAAGGCATAATCGCCTATTAAATACTTCGGGGCACGCCTCCCCCACTTCATGTAGGCCGCGAGAATGAGTTCAGAGTCCGTAATGGTTTTCCTTGCGCTATAATCAATGTCCAACTGATCGCATAACTGCTTCCTGTTGTCGATTATGGCATCGGCCGTAATGGCAAGCTCTCTTGTTGCATCGTAGCGGGGAAGCTCCTCGTTAATGGATTCCGGCGTTATCCATTGTGCATGACAGCCCATGGACAGGCCATCACGGCGCCAAATATTCGCATCATCCGCTGGATATTTCTGCAGAGCCTTCATCATATGCATCATCGTTTCCCCGGATGAATATTCATGGCTCAGTTCAAGGATACCGGCAATTGCACTCAACTTTTCGCCCCGCTTTATCTAATGATTAACCGTTCTTTATAAAGAACATTTACATTTGATCAGATTGTAGCATATCCTTTCTCTTTTGTAACTATATACCCGGTTTTAATTCAAGAAATTTAGGCCTATTTTTATTAGAGGTAACATAATTCGCCAATATATTCGTTTAAAAGAACACTCCTGCATGATTGAGATGATGTCCGCCTTGTACCGTCCGATTCTTGTCGATTGCTGAAGGGTCCGTTAACCGCGTATGGATTTGCGAAATATTATTTCAATTGGAATAAGTAGTTGTATTGGATTGTGCTTGCCACACTGATGGCGCCGCTCGTTGAATATGCTTGATGCTTACCAGCCACTGATTCTACTGGCAATAGCAAATGCTTATGCTGTATTTCTCACCATGTTCTTGTCCAAAATTCAATGATCAATGCGATATTCAAAAATAACAACATCGATAGTTCAATAAAACAGCACAAGGATCCGCCGCGGCGGATCCTTTTCACGTCTCCCTCGTCGATTGAGCTAACGGGCAGTTTACTACGGTATACGTTCCGACGGCAGGGGTCTCATTGAGGGATCGATTTTTACAATACTGTTTGAAGGAGAATAGAGCATAATGGTGCATTCCAACGAAACACCGCTCTTGCTGGAAGAGATCATGGCATGGGAGAAGGAGATCAAGCAGAAAGTTCCTTACTTGGAGACGCCGACGGGCTATTTTCTGCAATTCGATCTAAATGACAACGGCGGGTACAGAAGTTCTCCAGCTGACACGATCATGTTCGCGGGTACAGGTATGGATGGCATTCATTTTTCCTTCTTGACCGATTTCGGTTCCGTGACTGATTTAAGTTTGGCGCCTATTATTCGCGTCGATCCTATGGATTTTGGAAATTGCGCGAAAATAGTCGCCAAAAATATCAGAGATTTTTTTGCACTTCATTTTTCTGCTCATGAAGGGCTTCTGCTGAACGATTTTGAATCCAAGGAACACTACCTCGCCTATTTGAAAGAGCAGGAAGGAGACGACGAGGAAGAGAACGAGTATTTCGACAAGAAAAAGTGGCAACGGCAGAAGAACGAGGTGCGTGACAACGCTATACAGCGATTCGGATTTCAGCCTATCCTTGACGGATATGCCTACATGCAAGAGATACGGCGAGCACGATGGAACGAACTGATCGTGACCACTTCTGATGGTTTGGGGGTCACAGTACGGGGCGCATCAGTCGATTGCCTAAATAGACTGGTTCCTCACCCGTGGCATATGAAGGAATCGGTGGATTCTCGTCGGTTGAGCTAACGGGCAGTTTAACTCAACTATTAGTCTCAATAATACGTCTTAAATGTTACTTTCTCATGGGAGGAGTTGCATTGAAGGGTGATTTTATTAAAAAATTTTTGACACCGTATTTTTAAAGGTGATATATTGGCGTAATACCCATTAGCATGGGTCTATTTTCGAGAGGTGATAAGCCATATGTTACCTATTCACCAACAATTCATTAATCAAGCTATGGAAAGAATCCGTCAGGATAGTCGCCTCACGGGGCTACTTGTCGGTGGTTCCGTCATTCGCGGGACCGTGGATGCATACAGCGATCTAGATTTGATCGTTGTATATGATATTGCATTCAAGGAAGAGATAATGGAGCAACGCATTCGAATCGCCAATTCGTTTGGCAGCCTGCTGTCGGCCTTCACCGGCGAGCATGTCGGTGAACCTCGGTTGGTAATCTGTCTGTATGGACCTCAGCCGCTCCATGTCGACTTGAAGTTCATCTCCTCATCGGAGCTGGCAGTACGAGTCGAGAATCCGCTCGTGCTTTGGGATCGCGACAATTCGCTACGTCCAATCATCAACGAGACATCACCTTCGTACCCTACTCCTACTCCTCAATGGATGGAGGATCGATTCTGGGTATGGGTGCATTATGGAGCAACGAAGTTAGGCAGAGGCGAATTATTCGAGTTCATTGATTTGCTCTCTTATATACGAAGTGTCGTGCTTGGGCCCCTAATTCTTATGAATATCGGGCATATTCCGTCTGGAGTACGTAGGCTGGAGCAATATGCCGCTCACGAAATGGAAGAGCTTAGAGAGACGCTTCCGCTCCACAACGCCTCAAGCTGTTACCATGCGCTGAAGGTCTCTATAGAGATTTATAGAAGATTGCGTCAAGATACCGAAGGACTGATACGTAAGGAAGAAGCTGAGCAAGCCGCGATAGCATATCTCGATTCGGTATACGATAGCGTGCGCAAATGATATCTTGTTGCTAAGACGTATTGGAATGTTTCCTGATCGGTAACAGCATTAGTCACATACAACATTACTCTAACTGGGAACGATAGCTCAGGAAAGACATATGAAGGCAGCCGGGAAGTCCTACGGAAAATACTCCCTTGTCATTAAGCTACCGGGACACTATAGTTGAACGAAACAAGGAGCAGTTATTAATTCCGGCAAGTGAGGTCAGATTGCCATAGAAACCGATTTTGTTTACGAATTCGTTTGCCGTGCCACTCGCCGCCACTTTTATACGTCTACCTATAATATTGGTGATTAACCCCGAGATACTGAGCCCATAGAAGATAACCTGGAGTTAAATAATGACATAGTTAATTGTTAACTATCCCACCCGAATATTTTAAATAAAATACCTGTTAGACCTATTAGAGTACATATTGTTCCACCAATTCGGGTATTTAGGATAAAAAGATCTGATGGCTCTGTAGCATCATTGGAAGCCCAAGCATGAGTGATGAGCCACCAGATTCTCGGAAGAAAAAATAAAAATAAGCCTCCGAAGAATACAAAGAAAACAACTATTCAGTTCATCCTCTCCTTTTAAACAATTATAATTAAGACTGTTTATGAGATTCTAAACAGAAGAGTTCCATGCATAAACCATGTTGCATGGAACTCTTTATGATCATATTAATAGGTTATGTTACCTAGACCAGCTGGAGAGACGAGCACTGGAACTCCGGCGTCAGCTCACCTAATCTTCGACCGAACAAGAACTCTCGCAGCTTCTGCGAGAGTCCTTGTATTTCAATATCCCCGCTATCGCATCCCTCAGGGGACAGCCCTCTGCCTCTGCCCCCGATTCCTCTTCCCGCCGCCTTATTGCTTGGTGCCGTCATACGCCGTCTGCATGATTTCCAGGTAGCGCTTCAGGTTCAGATTTTCCAAGCCTTTGACGTAAGCATCCCAGTCCTTATCGAGGTCCTTGGCTCCCGTAACGAATTGCAGGGCATTCTGATCGATGTAGTCCTTGATGTTCGTCCTCATCATGGCCGCTTCATCCGCGGTAGCCGGATCGATCCATATGGCCCAGTGCGGGAACACGCTCTCCGGCTGCTTGCCGTCATACAGCTGCGTTGCCTTCTGCAGTCTGCGCTCGTAGCCTGCGGAAGAATAGATATCATCGGCGGCTACCCAGCTGTCCCGATACTCCTTGGGATTGTAGTATTGGGCCATCGCGCCCCAGCTGGAATTATGAGGCTTCTCATCCTTCTTCCCCGGAATGGTCGTGAGGAAAGGTTCAACAGCGTCATTTAACGCGTTTTCCCCTTCTGTTGGCTTTCTCCAATCCAGCCCCTCTTCCCCAAAGTTGGAGCGAACATTCCCTTCCGGCGTCATCATATAATCGACTAATTTGATCGCGGCGATCTGGACCTCTTCGCTCGCTTTGTTCGTCAGCACGAAGGTTGCGCCCGGGTCGCTCGGATAGTTGTAGGTGGCATAGGAAGCTTTGGGGCCCTGCAGCGGAGCGACCGGATTATAATCGGCCCCAAAGGGAGCATCATCGCCCGTAGAGACGAAAATAGCCGGATGCATGCCCACGCCCGCGCCAAGGATCTGTGCTTCCGCATTATCGCCGATTTTCTTCAGGGCTTCGGCGTTCTGCGTGAAGGCGCCCGGATCGATCAGCCCCTCATCATACATCGATTTGACGAAAGCAAGGCCGTCCTTCCATTCCGGCTTGTTCGCCGCAATGTCCACTTTATCGTTATTCAGCAGCAGATACGTTCGATCGTCATTATAAATAAATCCGTTCATGAAGTACGGGATAATATGCACGCCATAATCCTCGATCGAGCCGCTGAGCGGGACTTCATCCGCCAGGCCGTTGCCATTGGGATCGTCGGTTTTGAATGCTTTCAGCACGGCTTTGAACTCGTCGGTAGTCGTCGGCATTTGCAGGCCGAGCTTATCCAGCCATTTGGTATTGAGCCACATTTTGTTCGGGAAGGAGCAATGGTAGCATTCAATCAGCTGCGACAGGCCGTAAATATTGCCGTCCGGTGCGGTATTCATCGCCTTGTAATACGGGTATTTCTCCATCGCCGCTTTGATATTCGGCGCGTATTTGTCAATCAGATCATTAAGCGGGAGAATGACGCCCTGCTGGGCGAAACGGAGCAGATCGGTCTGCGAGAAACGGTCCACCCACGGAATCAGCATGTAGAGGTCGGGGTAGTCGCCGCTGGCAAGCGAGATTTGCCTTTTCTCGGCTGCGCCATCGTACGGAATCGTCTGCCAATTGAACTGGATATTGAACAGCTTCTCCGCTTCCTTCGTAAAGCTATTCGTTGTAAAATCCGTATCCGCATTCTGTTGGGCAAAGATGGAGATTTTCACCGGAGCCGCCGTGCTGCCGCTGCCGGTATTGCCTTCTGCTGCCTTGCCGCCCGTATTGCCGCCATTATCTTTAGTGGTGGTGGTTGTACCACCGCCATCATCCTTGGAGCAAGCGGCCAGCACCAGCGAGAAAACAAGCACGAGCGACACGAATAACGTCATCGTCTTTTTCAATCTAATCCCTCCCGTTTGTATGATCCTATTGGCCCCCTCACAGTTACATATGGACTCCCCCTCTCAAGGTCCACGCCATCGACGCCTGATTGCTGCCCTAGCCTTTGACCGAACCGATTAGCATTCCTTGAACGAAATAACGCTGAACGAACGGATAGATGATGAGTACAGGCAAGCTGGCTACGACAATCAGTGAATATTTCATGAGATCCGCCATCTGCTGGCGCTTGACCATCTCCGAAGCTTCCATATTGCCGGTAGCGGTATTCAGAATCAGAATGTTGCGCAGCACCAGCTGCAGCGGATGAAGCGCTTGCGACTTCAAATAAATCAGGGCATCGAAATAAGCGTTCCACTGGCCCACGGCGTACATCAGCACAAGCACGGCAATGATGGGCTTGGACAACGGGACGACAATGCTCCATAAGAACCTTAGATCGCTGCAGCCGTCCATCTCGCTGGCTTCTACCAGTTCGTCGGGGATGTTCACCTGGAAGAAGGTCCGGGTGATAATGACCTGCCACACCCAGATGGCCTGCGGAATCAGGAGCGCCCAGCGGGTATCGATCATGCCGAGCTGCTTGACCACCAGGTACATGGGGATCAGGCCGCCGGAGAATAGCATCGTAAACACAATGAAGATCATCAGTGCATTGCGGCCGAAGAACGATCTGCGCGACAGGGGATAAGCCAGAATAACGGTCAGCGTCACGCTGATGAGCGTCCCGGCTATGACATAGAACAAGGAATTCCCATAACCCGTGAGCACCTGGGCGTTGTTCAGAACGGCCTTGTAGCCGACCAGCGAGAAATCGATCGGAAGCAGCCACACCCGCCCGGATGATACCGCTGCCGGACTGCTGAGCGATGAGCTGAAGATATAAACAAGCGGATACAGCACGATGAGCAGGACCGCCGTCAGCAGAATATACACGACCGTCAGGAAGAGCCGGTCTCCGAAAGACTCCCGGATGCGGATGCGGGTTCGACTGGTCTGCATAGCAGACACTCCTCTCTACCAGAGACTGTTATTGGATATTCTTCGTGCCAGCGCATTGACCAGCACAAGCAGAATGAGATTGATCACGGAATTAAATAATCCGACCGCGGTGGCGAAGCTGAAGTTGGCGTTAAGCAGTCCGATTTTGTATACGTAGGTGGCAATGATCTCAGAGGTGCCGGTGTTGAGCGGATTTTGCAGCAAGTAGATTTTCTCGAAGCCGATCGCCATAATATTGCCTACGGACAGAATCAGAATAATAACGGCTGCCGGCAGCAGCCCGGGAATATCAACATGAAGGATCTTCTGCATTCTGGACGCGCCGTCCACCCGGGCGGCCTCATAGAGAGCAGGATCCACGCCGGCCAGTGCGGCCAAATAGATAACAGCGGAATATCCGGTCGTCTGCCATACATCCGACCATACATACACGGAGCGGAAAATTCCCGGATCCCCAAGAAAATTAACCGTCTCCATGCCGAGGTGCTGCATGGCAATGTTAATAATGCCGAGCCTCGGGGACATCAGAAGCATGATGATGGAGACCATGACCACCGTCGATATAAAATAAGGCGCATACGTGACCAGCTGCACGGTACGCCTGAAGAAACCGCTGCGGACCTCATTCAGCCCAATCGCCAGCAGAATGGGAATGGGGAAAGCGACAACCAGATGATAGAGGCTGATAATCAGCGTGTTCTTGATCAGCACCCAGAAGACCGGATTGTCGAAGAACAGCCTGAAATGCTTGAACCCAGCCCAGGGACTGCCCCACACGCCCTTAATAATGTTGTAATCCTTGAAGGCAATCACGGCATTGAGCATGGGGACGTACTTAAACAGGATAAAGAAGAGTACAGGGGGGATGATGAGCAGGTAAAACCGCCAATGTTTCCTCAAGCTTCTTCTGGCGTCAGCCCGAATCCTCGCCCCTCTTGAGGAGGCGGATTTCCGGGAAGGCTGCACGGCTCTGACCGTTTCCATAAATACACTCCTTCTGCCGCTATTTGATAGCGCTTTCTTCAGCTAGCTAGATACTACCGGGAGCGGCGTTCCTGCGTAAAGGTACACTTGGGGAATCGGGGTACAATGACGGGATGTACCCTGAATCCGCCAAGGTACGCAGCGTCAAGAAGCCCGACCGGCAAGGGTCGGGCGAGGGTTCAAGGTACGGCTATTCGCTGGCGGATTGACGGTACAGGCTGGGCGACACGCCCTGTACGCGCTTGAATGCCCTGCGGAAGGAATGAGAGCTGTTATAGCCCGTCCGAACGGCAATCTCGTCTATCGTCAAATCCGAATCGAACAGCAGCGCCGATGCGTTCTTGATGCGAATTTTCTCCAGATAGTCCGAGATATGCTCTCCGGTCTGTTCCTTGAACAGCTGGGATATATATTTCTCCGGCCTTCCGAGCGTATCGGCAATCTGGTACAAGGTAAAATTCGCGTCGCCGAACCTCGCCTCCACGGCTTCCCGTATTTTGCCGACCGTTTCGTTCTCGTTCTCGGATTTCTTCCTTGCGATCAGATCGCAGATCTGTTCAAGGATGTCCTCCAGCTCGCTGCGCACCTGATCAACGCCCTCCGACAGCATCAGCTGTACGGTCCGGTTCTGGAGCAGCTCGGCTTCGCCCGAATCGTGGATCGCCTTGTGATCGATCAGCTTCAGGATGGTTCCTTTCAATTCCCCGATGAGCTGCTGCGACATATCCGCAGACAACCCCCGCTCGGCAAAGTTTTGTACGAATATCTGATCGACGATCCGCTTGGCCTCATGGATTCCCCCTGCCTTCATCGCGCTCAATAAACGGATTTCCTGATCGATGGGATAATAAAAAGTAGTGGTTTCTTTCCATATCTCTTCATACCAGATGGGTTGTCCGTCGCTGCTAGCCGCAGCCGCATGCTCCATCGCCCTCCTTGCCTCCTCGAACGACCGGCTGATATCGGAGGGGCTGTGAAAAGACGAACCGAAGGAAATCGAAACGGAAATGCGGTATTCCGCTGTAAGGATCGACCTGAGCTCATGGATCTGCTTCTCGGCTTCCCGCCGCTCCGCCTTGCCCGGCTCGGAAGCGAATGAGCGGATGACCGCGATTTTGTCGGAATCCAGATCCGTTATGGCCGAGACGGCATCCATCGTGCGGATGGTTTGTTTAATCAGCAGGCGGGCCGCCTGCAGCTCATTGAGGATCTCTTCCGTATTCATGCCGCTGTAGCCGTTAATCCGTATAATGCCCACGTAACCGCAATCGCCTTGAAATTCCGTTCCGGATTGTGAAGCAGCCGTCCTTATTTCATGCAGCGAATGGAATTCTCCCCTTAGAAGGCGTTTGATGAAGGCATCCTGAACAAGCGGAATTTGGCGGTTCAGCTCCGTCTCCAGCAGGCGGTTATCGTGTATTAGACTGGCGATGTTGCCATGCAGAAAATCATAATCGTTATAAGCGGCATCGGCGTCATGACCCATCTGCTCGCGCACGATGCGGACCAGCCGGTTGATAGGCGTGCTGCTGCGGTAAGCCAGAAGAAGACAGATCAATAGACCGACGGCCAGCGCGGCGGCGGTCACCGTCCACGTCATATGCTTGATCATGTTCGCCTGTTCCATCAGGGCCGCTCTCGGGATGCCGGCAGCGTAGATCCAGCCGCTGCTCTCCGAGCGGATCGTTATCCGCAGCGTATCATCGACGAATTCCCGGGTCTCCCTCTCCTGCTCCGGGGGGACGGTCATCAATCCCAGCCGATCGATCTCGTCATTGTCAATGCCGGCGGAAGCCAGCGTCTTCCCGTGCTTGTCCGTTATATACGCCCAACCGCCGTATTGATTGGAGAAGCTCATCAGCATGCTGCTGAGCTTGGACTCATCGATGACCACTACCACCGTTCCCTTCGGTGCGGAGAAGCTATTGAGCGGGAGGGATTGAATATAGGTGATCACAAAGGATTCCGTCTTGTTGCGAATATACGGGCGCAGAGGCATGATCGTGTCCTGATGACTGTTACTTATGACGGTCTTCTTCCATTCCTCGAACGTTAAATCGCTGTAATGGTTCAGCTCATAATAATGGAGAGGGCGGTAATAGATCGTTGCGGGGGTCAGCACGACGTCGTAATTATTCAAGTAGATGTAATAATTTTGCAGGAAATCATTCGTTTTATCGTAATAGGATACATCCCGCCAGGTCTTCCATAATCCATAAATATTGTAGGAGTTCTTCTTGACGCTCTCATTCATAATCATCGTAATATCCTGATTGATGGCCAGCTGCCGGGTGAAATTCTGCACCTCGGACATTCGTCTCTCCAAGACATCCTTGCTCTGCTTGAGCAGCAGCAGGCTCGTGTCAATCGAGTTCCTCTCCGCGGCGTCAATCGAAGTCCGATAGGTCATATAGCCCGCTATATTCGGAATGATCAGGATCACGAGATACGAGAATAGAAATCTCCTGAACGTCTGGGAAACCTTCGGTTTCATGAACAAACACCTTCCCCCTTCACCTGGCTCCATTATTTATAATATATGGTCCATCACAACAGGTTATGGGTTTACTTTACAACAGCTGGGAAGGGGCGGCAATGAGGCAGGCTTCGCGTCGTCGCAATGCGTTTTCGGGCTTGAGCTGGACCATGAACACGCCGATAATCGGCCTTGCCATAATTGTATTCCTTCAGCGTCTGAATGAATACAATCGTGTTTTCAACATTTTCCGAGGACGCCCTCTTGACCTTTCTCGCGGTGAAAAACACGAAAAAAACGTCGGATGAAGCTCCGACGTTTCTATGGATGATTTCTTCCCGCTATTATCCCCCGCACCTCTTCGCCATGACGCGTAAAGCTAGTTATTGCGCGTGATTGTCGTTTCCCTTCCGCGTTCCGATTGCGGGAACTGAAGTTCGTACAACTGGCTATAACGCCCCGCCTGAAGGAGCAGCTCGTCGTGCGTGCCATATTCGACGATCTGCCCAGCTTCCAGCACGTAAATGCGATCCGCCTGCTGAATCGTGGACAGCCGGTGCGCAATGACCAGACACGTGCGGCCCTGCAGCAGTCTGGCGAGCGCCTCCTGAATATGATGCTCCGATTCGGTATCGAGAGAGGCCGTCGCTTCGTCGAGAATGATGATGCGCGGATTCTTCAGAATGGCTCTGGCAATCGAGATTCGCTGCTTCTGCCCGCCCGACAGCTTCACGCCGCGCTCGCCGATCTGCGTCTCATACCCCTGCGCGAATGTTTCAATGAACCCGCTGGCGTTCGCGGCTTTGGCGGCGGCACGCACCTCCTCATCCGTCGCCTGGATGCTGCCGTACCGGATGTTCTCGATGATGGACCCATTGAATAAGACGATATCCTGCGAGACGATGCCGATTTGCTCTCTCAGGGAGGAGAGAGTAACGTCCTTCAAATCGTATCCGTCGATCGTAATCGCGCCGCCTTGCGGATCGTAGAACCTTGCGATCAGATGCGCAATTGTCGTTTTGCCGGAACCGGAGGAGCCGACAAGCGCCGTGATCTTGCCCTCCGCAAGCTCCAGATCAAACTTCGACAGCACGGGCGTATCGCTGTTATATGCGAAATCCACCTGACGGAAAACGATCCGTCCTTCCGCCGGCGGCAGGGAACGCGCATCTTGCTTCTCCACGATCTCCGCTTTCGTGTTCATAATGTCCATGACGCGCTCATAGCCGGCGGCCGCCTGCTGAATCGTATTGATGATCCGGCTGAAGTGGCGAATCGGATTTTGCAGCAGCCGCAGATAAGCAATGAAGGCCACGATGGTCCCTACCGTCATCTGCCCTTTCATCGCGAGCCATGCGCCGAATACGAGCACGATCGCAAGACCCGCGAAGTTAAGAAAATCGATTATCGGTTCATATGCTGCCCGCAGGCGGACAACCCGGATATTCGCATCCCTATTCTTCAGCGTACGGGCGGAGAACCGCTCGGACTCGTAGTCCTCGGCCGTGAACGATTTGATCAGACGGATGCCGGTCAATGCGTTCTGCAGATGGTCGCTCACATCCGCAACCGATTCCTGCACCGTACGGAAGGAAGCGCGCATCCGCTTGCCGAACAGCTTCGTGGTGAGGATCATGAACGGGAAGGTGGCGAGCAGCAGCAGCGTCAGCCGCCAATCGATCCACAACATATATAGCGCGATTCCGGTAAAGGTGAATACATCGGTTATCAGTTGCATCATGCTGGAGGAAATCATTTGCTGAAGGATATTAACGTCGTTCGTCACCCGGGACATCAAGTCTCCCGTGCGATTGCTGTCGAAGAAGGAAACGTCCAGGCTTTGCATATGGCGATACAAGTCATTGCGGAGCTTATAAAGCACCTTCTGTCCGATCGTGGCAATAAGCGAGGTGCTTATATAGCCGAGGATACCGAGCATGGCAGCCGCGCCGAGAACGCCGATGCATACGAGGAACAAACGGTCGAAGGCACGAGCTGGAATGATGTGGTCGATCGTGATCCTGGTTAATTGGGGAATGGCAAATTGCAGCAGCGATATGGCAATCAGGCATAGGACAGCGGCGGCCAACGACTTCCAATCCTGCCTGACATGCGCGTAGATACGCACGAACATGCCGTATATGCTGGCTGGCTTCACCTTCTCGCCGGTTCCGAATCTTCGCATCCCGCCCATTCCTCCGCCTGGCCGGAACATGTTGGGCGAGCTATTCCTCTCGCTCATCGGTACTCCTCCCCTCCGCGGTCCGCGTCCTCCGTAATTTGCCGAAGGGACTCGAGCAGATGGCGAAGCGAAGCGCGAAGCGCCTCCGCCTTGTCCGGGTCGACAAGCGCCGCACGCTCCGCAGCCTTCAGCAGATGCAGCAGTTCCTTGCCCTTGGGCGTCAACCTGCGGTTCCTCCGAACGCCCTCCGGCCTGCCCTCTTCCTCGTCTGCAAAACGCTGATCATCGCGTTCATTGCCCTGTTCGCCTGCGTCCGTCTTCTCTTCGTTCTCCTTCTCCTCGAGCAGATAGGTCCTGCCTTCATCGGTAATCCGGAAGACCTTCTTGCCTTCTACCTTGGATGCGGTTACAAAGCCCTGATCGCGCAGCATCTGCAGCGTCGGATAGATCGAGCCCGCACTCGGCTTATAGGTTCCGCCCGACTGCTCCTCCAGCGCCTTCATCATTTGATAGCCGTGCATGTTCTCCTGCAGGAGCAGCTCCAGCAGCGCATACTTCACCCCGCCCCGGCTGAAATACCTTCTTCCTGAGCCGCCGGTCTCCCTCTCATTGCCCAAATGCAGAAACAAACGTTCTTCCTGTTTCCATGATTCTGTCATGTCTTGATCACCTCCATATTACGATATATCGCATTAATTAGATTCTATACGATATATCGTAATATGGAAACCTTTTTTAGTAAAAATAGGCAGCGTGTCACTGCCTTTACTTCGTTTTATAACGGTCAGCGTGTGCCTCGATCTGGCGTAAAATAGAAGAAAACCGCATGGACAGTGTCCTTGCGGTTACGTTCGCGACTTAAGCGGCGTCATGATGCGGAATGTAGGGTCTCTACATATTCACGCTTTTTTCCTTCTCTTTCGATCCGAATTGCTTCCTATTGATCGTTCCCCAGGAATGGCGTCCCTTCCTGAATTTGAAGATGCCTTCCACGCGATAAAGGATGGTCAGCTGCCGGTAACCCAAATTCTCGATTAGCGCGAACAAGACCAGCAACATTGTTTCCTTGAAAGTGGAATATTTGCGAAAGGTGACCTGCTCCAATAAGATACTGCCCATGGATAAAGTCGTTCCCAACATGAAGGCAACCGCAATAAATAGGATAAAACTATCAAACTGCAGCAAACCAAACAGGTAAGCTAACGGTATGATAATGTAGCCGAGAGATTCGACGATCGGGCCGATCAATTCGAATATCCAATAATAGGGCAGCGTTACCATGCCAATCGTGCCGTATTTGCGGTTGAACAGCATCGATTTATAGTTCATTAACGTATCGAATAATCCAATTTGCCATCTTCTGCGCTGCGCCCTGAGATCCTTCAGCGATTCAGGCGCTTGGGTCCAACAGATCGGGTCCGCCAGAAACTGTATTCTGTATTTTCTCTTCTGGTCTTTCATAAATTTATGCAGTCTTACGATAAT
Organism: Paenibacillus spongiae; assembly: GCF_024734895.1. NCBI lineage: Bacteria > Bacillati > Bacillota > Bacilli > Caryophanales > Paenibacillaceae > Paenibacillus > Paenibacillus spongiae. Next base: position 866,698 of record NZ_CP091430.1, on the reverse strand, counting down.
ATCCATATCTTCGCCGATTGTGTTCACCTTATAGCCGCCGCATTCGATAACAGCCTTCTTATTGAACGCGCCGAATGCCCCGGAAATAATCAGGATCGAATTCAACCTGCTCAAGCTGGTGCGGCCCGTAAGAAAGGCACGGAAATATTCAACGATCTGAAAGGTGGCGATTTTGCTTTTAGGAAGCTTCATCTCCATAAGCTTGCCGTCTTTGATGACGGAGCCATTGGCGATCCTGACGATGCCGCCCACCGCGACCGTCTCGGGCTTCTCGACGAACAGCATCGTCAGCTTGATCAGCGCATCATTCTCCAGGATCGAATCGGCATCGATACAGGCAAAGATCGGATACACCGAAACATTAATGCCGGCGTTGAGCGCATCGGCCTTGCCGCCGTTTAATTTATCGACGAAGATCAATCGCTCGTATTCGTTGTTGCGGTAGATGCCGAGCACTTCCTTCGTCGCTAAGCTCTGCATAACGGGCTGATTGACTTTCTTCAAATTAAACTCGTTGATGATCTTCTCTTTCGTCGAATCATTCGAGCCATCATTCACAATAATAATTTCGTACTCGTAATAATTTAAGGCAAGCAGCGATTTAATATTGTCCACAATGGTCTTCTCTTCATTATAAGCAGGCACGATGATCGAGATCGGAATCATATTCTTCGATTCGACATACCTTCTATAATCCGACACTTTCATTTTCTTGAAATAACTAAAGATATCGAAGAAAGCGATGAGCATCTGGCCATTGTAGAACGTATAGATCCCGATTGTGTACAGCATGCAAAATTCACTAAAGTATATGATAAGCATTCGGAGCAGGTACATGGATATGTATACCACCTTTAGTCCACCGTATTTGGATCACATCAATTCAATCACGCTGACAATTGCTTCCCGCGCGTATTGATCATCGCCGTCGATGATTCTAGAAGCATATTCCTTCCCGCCCGGGATGAGGATGAGCGTTTTGGCGGCATTATGTCTTACCCACCAAACACGATCCCCGGTGGTTTTCTCCAGTGCCGTGAAGCTGCTGCTCGTCCCGAGCTTCTCCAGCTCCTTTGCCGCGGCAGCCCGGACCTCCCAATCTTTGTCCTCAAGCAGCGGAATAATATGCCGTTCGTCATCCCGATCTTTAAGCTCGCACAGCGCCCGTATCGAGGCGATCCGGATGTTCTTATCGTCGCTCTTGAGATGGTCGACGAAGTACGGTCTCAAACCTTCGATTCGATAATCAGCCGCAGCCTTGATAAGTACTCCACGGATATAATCGTCGCTCGAATCGAATGTTTGTTTGAATAAATCCTCGACCGAACCATTGAACACGGAAATAACCTCGATAATGGCTCTGGAGGAAATGTTAATATTCTCGGAATGATGCGTAAATATTTGCACGAACCCTTTCGTATCCCCAAGCTTTGAAAGGGCGAGCAATACGTTGTAGATGACATCATTATTCTTGGAACTAATCAGTTCAAGAATATAAGGTTCAGTGTCCTTAACCTTCAATTCCCCTAAATACCGGCAGGCCAGAGACTTCCTGTTATCGCTCTTTGCATGAAGCCCCTTTATTAGGAAAGCTTTGATTCCTGCCGCGTCGTAAAATTCCATGAGCTGTTCCTGATTGTTATCCATGAATTCAGGACCGTAACCAATAAGGACATGAATCAATATATCTTTTCTTCCGGCGCTTCTTCCGACATAGGCATTGATCCGCTCAAGCACTTTGGGTTTGATTTCATGGTTTGCTTTGAAGTAGGAAGAGACCATTTCTACCAGCTGCCTTCTTACTTTATTTGTATTTAATTCACGGAAGTAGCTATAGAACCAACTACAAATAATGGCTAGAAAGAAGAATGCGAATAATCCCCCTGATATGATTAATAGCAGTGTGGCTTCTCTTGTCATTGTTCCCCTCCTCCAAAATAGGCTTGAATCATGTCATAACTCTTTTTATGCCGTGAAACGTAATGGGGCACTTCCCAGGTATTCCATGTAAACGTTCTGTAGCCTGAAGAAGTGACGCTTTCCGGAAAGTGGTAGTCCACCTGTAACGTAGCTCGGTCCATAATGACCAATGAGGCCACGATACCATCCGTCATCCTGACGGTAAGCGTATCTTTGGCGTTCTCGATTAAGCCTTTGTTCTTATCGTCATTCAAGACCAGCAAGCTTGACGGATCCGTGAAATTCAATCTAGCCCATGGAATTCTTACATAGAGCGTATTTCCTTCAAAATAAAATTGGCTGCCGCTCTCTTCGAAGCTGCCCGGAATTAAGGCGGAACCATCCTCGTATTTGGCCGGGATCGTTTCACCGGCGGCGGTTTTATATTCGTCCGAGAGCTTCCGAACCATTCGTTCGAAAATGCCGGATGTGGACACCGAAGTGAAGTAGGACCCCTTGCTCGCATTATAATCGGGTACGACCAGCAATTCGGCTTCCTGTTGATTTCGTATATGGATGCTGAACTCGGTACCGGACCAGTTCTCATTCACATCGGGGGCTAACATATATTCGCCGTTCTTTCTATCCACAGTATCCAGATAAATCATCATGTTCTTCTTGTTAAAGTCCGGCAGCTTGCTGAAAGCGGCCGTTATATAGAAGAAGGATTCGTCAGAGGCATAAGCGATCGATTGCAGGGGATCCGATGCGTGCAAAGTCATGGCATACTCCTTAGGTGCCTCGGACTCCAACGCTAGGATGCCATAATTTTGTGCAGGGTCGATGCGATTATGCCACCGGCTTCCCTGTTTGTAAGGGATCATCAACGAGGACGTGAACCGGCTGCTCTTCCCCCATCCGTCAGCCCATTCATAAATAAGGCCGCCCATGCTGCCGCTCTCTCGGATGATGTCCAGCATCGCAACGATGCCTTCTCCTTGCTGCGACTCGCTATGCTGGCCGTCCCGATAGCCAGTTGCGGCGATCTCCGATGCTCCCATGCTGGTTGAAAGCCCGAATTCGCTAATTAAGACCGGATATTTCTTCTGCGTCTTCATCAAATCGTTCAAGTATTGCTTGTAGCCGGCATAGGCAGGCTTTGCAAGGTCCGTATCGCCCGTCATGAATCCGGGACGGTCAGGGTAGATATTGTACGCTCCGAAGAATCCGCTTATCGCCTTGCTTGAAATATCAATATGATTCATGTCGACCGCAACGGCATCGTCCAGCCGGATCGGGTTGGATTTAACATGGTTAAGCGTGTCCAGCTCCGGAATGCTGACGATGGCTGCGGGATGCTGCATCTTGTAATTCGTCTGCTCGTATTGATAGATGGCATCGCTTACCGATGCCAGCCACGACTCGGTGGGCGTTGCGTTAGCGCCGGATGAAACATACTCGCCTATATACTTGAATGACGGATTGGCGGCATCCGTTGCCATGACATGACTTGGGCTGAGGCCCGGGTCAACGAAGTAGCCAAGCATATAACCGGAAACATCATTCCTATATAAATCAGCGTCTTGACCATCATCGATGCTCAGCCTGGCATTCCCGTGAATGGCGTTAATAATATCCTCGGCTTCCTTGCCGTAAGCTTCGTTGTACCCTTTGTCAAGGAAATTGCCTGACGGCGGTTCACTGCTCGGCGATATATTCTGGAAGAAGTAAAGCTTCTTGTCCGGATGATTGGAGTTATAAATATCAAGCGCACGGTAAAATCCGGCAGGCATCAATGTATATACGCGTATGGCGTTGGCATTCATCGCGCCGATTTCCTCCAGCCACTGCATATATAGGGTCGGTTCATCCGGAAAGCTTCCTTCGGCCGTACCTGGCAATGCGTTGCCTATATTAACGCCCTTGACATACAGATCATTCCAAGCGCCATCTTGATACACAGCCAGCTTATTATTCGCAATCTTCGATACTAGCCGAGTACCGTCTTGAGCGGTCGCTGTCTCGGCCTTGAATTTCACGCTTCCATCCATAGGCTCTATATCCTTTAACACCTTGGACATCAGCGGCACATAGAAATTCCAATAAAAATAGGTATTGTCCCCTTCGCTCTTCACGCTGAACATTCGATATAACGCGGCCGCGCCTTTAAAAACCTTTATCTTCTCAGGCTCCTTATAGTCGCTGAAATCGCCGGCAAAGTAATAAGACGACTTATTACCCGTTTGATTGGCGATGATGGCCGGGAACTTACTATTCAGTCCCAGCCGCTTGAGCTGTTCCTCTCCTGCTTTGGTCACATTCAAATCGTAGGAAGCGATGACCGACTCTTCATCGGTCGGCTCGACAATTTCAAACCAGTTATAGTAATCAATCGTTTCCGTATTATAGGCCTTGGCCTGCTCCTCAGACATGGATAGCTGGATGGATTGCTTCGTAAAGTCCTTGCCGCGCTGCAGGATTAGGATTCGATCATTGCCGGCGATTACGATTCCCCCGCCCGTCAATCGCCATTCCTTGCCGTATTGCTGTTCATAGATCATTCGGATCCAGTTCGGAACATCCTCTGTAGACGATAAGTCGGAGAAAAACTTGCCCGCCCATCCCGTAAAGCGAACGCCGAATAGGTCCTCTAACTCTTTCGATACATTTGGCTTCGTGGGATCTCCCGCAATATTGTACTCTCCTATGACGGTCGCACCCTTGGCATAGCTGGTCGTAATGAAGCTGATCTCATCGACGGTCAAACCGGAGATCCCCTTCGGTTCAACGCCGTTCACTCTGGAATTACCTGTCCCGTAGGCATCCGATATATAGATCAGATCCGGTACATGTTCCGCTTTCTCCAGCGGTCTTCCCACCAGTTTCCCATCGGAGAGGAAGTTTCCGTGGTAATCTTTTTTGCCGTCATACGCTTTATCCGTGGCAGGATTATGGATGCGCAGATAGCTTGCAAGCCAGAACAGTCCGCGCTGTTTGCTGTAATCGAGCTCCGTCGTTGTACCGGATGCATTGGAAACGGCCGGGAAGGTTTTATTGATCACAACCATATCAAGATTTGTCTTGGGGGTAAGGAACCATATGATGAAAGGTGCTGTTGCCCCGATTAATATTGCTATAAGAACGATATATCGAATTTTGATCGGTCTTTTCTTCATGCTCTGCTCCTTATTGTCCCAGTTATTCACACGGTCAATCGAACCCCAAGAACCCTTGCTGCAGTATGAAATAGGAAGGCTTCAATCTTTCGTGGAATGTGGGATGCTCCCATTCCTTCCAGTCATATTCGGTCATGGTCAGATTCTGAGCGCCCTTTGTCATGCCCTGCTTGATATGCTCCACCCCAAAGCTCATGCCCTTCACCTTTAATTCCGTTATTTTTCCGCGGGCGTACATATCGTCGATGACATATTTCTTGGAGGGGTCCATAACGTTGAGCAGCTGCCATGGAATTCTAATTTCCACTTTCCCATTGTTATGGTAGAAGTCGCTTAAGGAATTAAAGTCAGGGCTGTCCGGATTCGCGATCCCGTATTTGAGAAGTCCTGTTTCATATCCGGTAAACGGAACTTCTGTATTGAGCCCGGGAACGACGAATTGTTTATTCAAGCCAAGCCTGATCGGGTTAAACACCCCTGTATTCTTCTTATGAAATGACGGTACGGCGTCAATCAGATCGGTTTGAACCGCATAGCGGAAATAGTAATTATCGTAATAGGCATCGACCAGAACGCGGGAATCGTTCGGCCCGTGAATTTTCACGACGAAGTCCGCATCCTTGCCGAACGTTGCTCCATATTGCGGGAAGCCCTTATTCCCCTGACCGTCTATCGTATCGATCGGGATTAATATGGTGTCCTTCTCAAAGTCGTAATTCTCCGCATCTACCATCAGATATACATAGCCTTCGTCGTTCTTGACATATAACTTGAGCTTATCGTCTTCATAAAGCGGCGTATCGTCTTTCCAATCCTCAAACTCGCCATCGATATAGCTGACGGTTCTCTCGCTTCCGGGATCAAACGCCAATAGGCCGAAATGCTGCTCATTCGTCTGGGTATTCTGCCAGTATGGACGCGAGTCCGGCATATCCAGATCATTGTTATTCCACGTTCGCTTAAACCATTCATCCTGCCACGAAAAGACGATCCCTCCGGCCAGCTCGGCAGCGTGTATATCTTTCATCATGCTTACCAGCATTTCGCCTTGCGTGCGTTCATCGATGAACCCTTGATTGAAGCCCGTTATTCGGTTTTCATGCGCCTTGCCGCGTGAAGCCGGAATACCGAATTCCGATATCACCACAGGCATCGAATGGAATTGTTTAATCTCCTCTAAATAGGCCAAGTAGGGGTTTAGTTTCCCATCCTTATCTTTATATGTAATGTAGTCCGTCTGATAGCTGAACGTATCGGGATAATAGGGATAAACATGATAAGAGGCGAACATGCCGGGCTTATAGCTATCGCGCCATTTGATATGTTCTACGTTAACTTCGACCAGATCTTCGTTCTTATAGGGCTCATTCGGATGCTTCAATGGATCTGTCGTTACCCAATTCGAGAACGCAACCGGACTCTGCATGTTGTATGTGGACGTTTCATAGTCGATAAGCTTGTCTCCCACTTCAGCAAGAAATGCCTCGAAAGGCGATGCACCCTCCGTATAAAGGTATTTGCCGTTATAGTTGCTGCGCTGAGGGTTGTTCGTATTCGTGTTTACGACAAGAGAGGGTTCCCACTCTAAGCCTAGAATCCATCCGATGACATACTTGGACACATCCGAAGTATAGTTACCGTCTGCATGTCCTTTATTAACGGGCAAATAGTTGTTCCCATGCAAAATATCAATGATATCCGTAGTGGTCGCAATCATATCGTTTAGAATTTTGTCATCATTGCCAAACGAATCATCGATAGTTATAATGTCGGTCTCATCGATCCAAACCCCATGGAAAATATAAATAGGTTTCTTGCCCTTTTCTTCAGCATTTCGATTGAAATCATAGAGAGCATTATAGAATTGAGGTCGTTGTATCGTGTAAACTCTGATTGTGTTTGCATTCATTTCGGAGATATAACCAAACCATCTATAATATTCATCATAGGTAATCGCAACTTCTCCCGGGAAAGCTCCCGGTTTGCCGGCACCCAAATTGACGCCCTTCACAAAAACTTTATTCCACTGGCCATTCTCCAAAACATAAAAAGCATTCTTATCCACCTTGCTTACATAATCTAAAGTATTCTTTACGGTAGTTGTCGAATTTTCACCTGATTTGTCTATTTTTGGTAAAATAAACAGTATAGAAATGGTTATTATTAGAAAAAATATTACTATAGAACCAATAACAAGCCTCATTTTACCTATTTTCATCTTCTATCCGCCTCCCCGCGCAACATTATACGCATTGATTTGCAATAATGTCCAATTATATAATGCAACAATCTTCTCCATTATACGACAAATAAGATAGCTGCCATATATAAGTTATTGAGTAATTTTCAACAAAAAAAGGAACGTATTAGATACGTCCCTTACAGAGGTCTCCACAAATCCTTCGGCTGCATCCCAACCTTCTTCTCAAAGCGTCATCGCCTGTCCATACCTGGCCAGATACGCTTCCTTCTCTTTATAATCCGGCATGATGCTTCCGACTCGTCTCCAGAAGGAGCGATCATGATTCATATGAAGCAGATGGCACAGCTCATGGATGATCACGTAATCGATAACTTCAATGGGCGCCATGGCAAGACGATAGTTGAAGGTTAGTTTCTTATCCGAGCTGCAGCTTCCCCACTTGGTTGCCGACTCCACGATCTCAATGGACTTGGGTTTAACTTTCAGTTGAACTTGATAGCGGCTGATCCGTTCCCCGATCATTTTCTTGCAGCTTGCGAAATAGAACCGCTTGAGATTGCGCTTGAGCTCCTCTTCATTCAAATCGCCGGTCTCGATTAACTCATGCAGGAAATACTCTTTCCCCAGATGAAGGAACTTCCCTTGATCCTGATACTCTTTTGTCTTCGTTGTTTCTCGCGCCTTCGCAAGGAGCTGCAATTTCTCCAGTATCCATTTGCCGTGATGCTCCACGGCTCTTGCAATCGTCTCTTCGCTTGTGCCGTTGGGGGCTTTAATCGTTATGAAACCTGATACATCGATATGGATTGAAATCTTCGTGGTATTCCCATATTGAACATTACAATCGATGTTGTTATTTTCAAACTCAATTTTCATCATGACCATCGTTTCTGTAAGGTTATTTCTGACTTTACTCCATCCCATCAGATATTACCCTTCCATTATAACTCAACGAACGATGGTCTCTCCATCGGCAGGAACCAATATGTTCGCCGTAAGCCCCTTCTCTTGAATAAAGCCGGTCAATTCCTGTCTTGTCAGCAAGCAATGATTGAGCGACTCCATATGGGATACGATAATCGTGGATTCGGGAGCTTCCCTATACGTCCGATAGATGTCTTCTTTATTCATTGTAATGGGATCGCCCTGCAGAAACTGCGCTGAGCCTCCGTTTACAAGAATTACTTCAGGATGATGAAGATGAATCGCTTCTGCAACATCATCGCACCATATGGTATCGCCTGCAAGGTATAGCGTCTTCTCCTCCGGATGTGTAAAGACCACTCCCGAAACTTCGCCCATTCGTTCTCCGATCTCGCCTTTGCCGTGCTTGCCGCTTGTACGGCTCAGACAGACATCGCCTATTCGGGTTATCTGATTGAAGGCTTGTACGTTATGGAACCCTTCCTTCCTGATTGCTTCGGCGTCTATATCCGACTGGGCGATCATGACCGTATCCTTGGGAATGGCCTGGATCGCAGCCGCATCGAAATGGTCCGGGTGCAAGTGCGTCACGATGACCGCATCGGCCTGAATGATTTCCTCGACGGGAACCGGCAAATCGACAGTCGGATTGCTAACTTGATAGAGCGTATTGGGAAAGGGCGGATAGGCCCCCTTGGCCGCTAAGAATGGATCGATTAGAAACGTTATGTCCCCATAATTCAAAACGATTGTCGCATTGCGTATTTGTCTGATCTTCACGATGAATACCTCCTTTTCTAACCTTCTTCAATAGGATAATATTATTAAAGAAATTGGGGCATATATAAAATCACGAAAAACGACAGAATCACTTGAATAATGAAGGAGGTTTTCATTCATGCTGGATCATACCGATAAACGAATTCTAGAAGAACTCAAACATAATGCTAGAATTTCAATGAAGGGACTGGGAGAAAAAATTCACATGACCGGTCAGGCGACGGCCAATCGGGTGCTTAAATTAGAGGAAGACGGCGTGATTGAAGGCTATACGATTAATCTGAATCACATGAAAACGGGATACCCCGTCCATTCTTTTATTAATATTTTTACGATCAGCTTCGACCACAAGCCCTTCTTGTCTTTCGTCGAAATGCAGCACCAGTATGTCGTGAATAATTTCAAAATTAGCGGAGAGGGTTGTTATCTTATGGAATGCAGGTTTCCGTCTAATGAAGAGCTCGACAGATTTCTAAGCGAATTAAACCGATATGTCAATTATAAACTTTCCCTCGTTATTAGTAAGTAGAATTTCGCAGCTTAATTTCGGCAGATAAGCCTGGAGGCTTCAAGCGACATCACTGCCTCAGCGGATCAACGTTGGTCGGATGAAAAATTCCTTTCTCGTCATAAATCACCAAACCTCTCCAAGACGTTATCCACCTCGTCCACCCCGCCGCAATATCGTAATGTCCCCTCATCGATATAGACTAGGCTATTGTTCTCCGACCGCTCGATTTCTTCCAGCAAATGCGTACTTATGATAATAACGCTATGAAAAGCCAGCCGATTAAGGGCATGTTTAAAAAATGACTTCTCGTGATTGTCCAGGCCTTCAAACGGTTCATCCAGAATACAAATCCGCGGCTGATTCAGAAGCGCTTGGATCAAGCCTACACTTTGCAATTGCCCCCCGGACAGCGTCCGCAGCTTTCTTCTTCGCAGCTCATGCAAACCGCTCTCCTGCAGCCACTTCTCTATGGAAGATTTCACAAGGCGATATGGGATTCCTTTATGATAGGCGATGTAGGTTAAATACCGCTCTATTGTCATATCCGAATGACCTCTAAAGTGCTGGGGCATGAATCCGATCATCGTTCTAATTTCCTCGACGCTTAGCTGCTTCCGATACATCCCTGCTTGATCATCTCTTATTAATTGGGTGTAGATAATGTTACCTTGATCAGGCCTGGCTGCAGTGGCAATGAGCTTTAGGAGCGAGCTCTTGCCCGCTCCGTTTCTTCCGACAACATACGTGATTCCCGTCGTAAACGTACATGTCGCATCGTTTATGAGTTTGGTCGTCCCTTGTGAATACGCTACATCGTTTAATGCGATCCTTAAGCTCATCCGAAGTCCCTCTTTGCTCCATTCTTGTACAGCAAGGTGCTTAGCAGCAGGCAGGAAAGCCCCAGTATGCCGGCATTCATCCATAAGAAATGCTCATCCCCGGGCAGCTGGAACATCGAAGCCGCTTTGTATCCCTCATCGAGCAGCATTTGACTAAACCACACGAACAGCGTAAGCATAACGCCACGTTTAGGTCCAAGCCACATCGCGCTTATAAACCCGGTTACGCCAAAGAAGAAAACCGGCATAACGGAGCCTACTATTGACAACACTGAACTTTCTTTTCCCAGAATAACGATCGTTAGAGGCAGCGTGATCACGACTTGCAAAACCATGATGAGGATAAACCGGACAAACATTTGATGAATCAGGGAATAATAGCTTAACTGTTCGATGATGTCGTTCCCTTTGTTTTTCGAGCGGAAGGCGTAGCCCATCACGGCAATCATCACGAGCGAAATCCACTTCATCCATGCCAGCAGACCGGTCATTTCATTCTGCGCGCTGACATTAATCATAACGGTTAATAGAAGCATGACGATTCCCGTCAGCAGCCAGCTTCTCACCCCATAGAAATTCCATTGGGACAAAAACAAATTCGCAAGCTTCGAAGATGAGGGCTCGGCGGCTTGGACCGTCTCCAGTTCAGCTCGCAAATCCGCCGGTTTCATCTCATCCGTCTCTTTGATCCTTGCCAGCAGTTGGAACGTGTTCTCTGTCGTCGGTTGGGGGGACGTATAACGGTCAAACCGGTTCTTCCATTCCTTTTCTAAGCGCGATAACTCCTGGTCTTGGTCTTCACACATTTGCCCCCACCCCTTTAGGTTCATCTTCTCTTAAGATGCCTTCCAAATATTTTAATCCGCGCGCAATTCGGCCTTTAACGGTATTAATGGGGATATCCAAGGTCAACGCAATCTCCGCATATTTCAAATCCTGATAAAACCGCAAATAAAGGACGGAACGATGTTCGAAGGATAATTGATTCAAGGAATCGATCATCCACCTGCGTTCCAGCTGGCGGTCGATAATGTGATGGATTTGCCCCTCTTCTTCTACGTCCCGATCCGTACAATGCTCCCGCTTCGTGGAGGCCTTCTTCCAGTAATCTTTGCAGCTGTTCGTAGCTATTTTGTACATCCATGGCTTGAACTTTTCCGGAACGTAGCCTTTCTTCCCTTGCTGATAAATTTTAAGAAAGGTCTCCTGCACGATGTCCTCCGCCAGCTTCTCGTCCTGCAGCAATCGATAGGCATAACCGTACAAAAGTCTATGGTACCGGAAAACAAGCGTGTCCAGAGCCGAGTCATGGCCGTTTGACAGCTGGCTCATATAGTCTTCATCCTGCATTCCCGTACCCCCCTTCCCTGCCATTCTCATACGGACTTCCGGTTAAAATGTAAGATCGCTAACACGATTAACAGCAGGCCCAAGCCGATATAACACAAGCGATTATAGAGGATCCAAAGATCAGGGCTGCCAGCCAACAGGTTACCGTTCAAATATTCATGCACGCCAGGCAGCTCTAACAAATTCGGTCTGTAAACCTGCAAGGACGCTGCATGATTTAATGATATAATCCATACGACCAATCCCGCAAATAATCCGCCAAGAGAATGTCTTCCAATGACGACAGCAAGGACGACGATTCCTCCTGCCCCCATATAAACGGGAATCGAAAACAACAGTGCCTTCCATACCAAACTGCCTGCAAAGGGCGTCAACCCGGTCGTGACCAGGCACAATAAACCGGTAAAGAGAAGCGAGGCCAGCAGCACCCTCTCCGCAATGAGCTTCCATCTGGCAATCGGATACGTTATCAATTGGCCAGCGAATTTGGAGTCAAAGTCAATGGAGAAGCACCATTGCAATATGAATACATAGACGAGCATCGCTGCTTGTTCATAGAACATACTCGTGAAGGAAGCGGGCCTGTACGATAAAGTCACGTAGATGACATACGCCGCGGCTGGAAGCAGCAGCATGAGGATAATAGCAGGCAGCGACGTGAACCAAAGCTTCAACCAAAGTCGCAATCGAATGGAAAATCCGCTCATTGGCTTATTTCTCCTTCATACCTTTCCAATTCAGCTTCCAGGTTGAATTTGGCTTTATCCTCAAGCCCCTCGTATTGGGTAAACACATACTTAACCACTTTCCGGAACTCTTCGTCGCCGATCTCATCATAGCGATTCAGCCGATCGATTCGTTTACCCACTTCTGCAGGCATTTCAGATGACCAACCTAATGAAGCATACCACTCGCCAAAATATTTATAGCCCGTCTCCAACCGTGCATGCTTCATCAGTTCCCATGTTATAGCGCGCTGCAGCACCTGCACATCCTCGCCAAATGATGCATTGTCATGGATAAGATCATTTGCCAAAGCATAAACCATAACCGATGGGTCCACATACTTAATGTCATAAAAGCTCCATGCGGTAAATTCATGGCTGGGTGTAGCTTGTGTCAGATCACTATGATCGTCATCCAACATATAGATCACGTCAGGCGCCACTGGAACCTCCAGCCATTCTTCCAAATAACTCCAATAGCTCTGATAGATTTCAACCGTTGTTCGGGCACCGTCCAATATTTCGGGATGCCCCACGATCCTGGTTTGATCGACCGTAACCTCCGCAAGATTGCCGCCGATCAGAGATAATCCATATTGGGATATTCCCCTATAGGAGCCGTCCGGTTCACGCGGTATCGTGAGTGCCATAGGAAGATCGTCTTCTTCGCCCTTAATGGTAACGGCAAATTCAGTCGGGTGATCCTCGACCAGTCCTCCGTTCTCAACTTCAAAGTTTACATACCTCTCATCAACCCTGCCAGAAACGCTTCTGGCCAAATAACGTTCGCCTATTAACGGATACCAGCCCGATTCCTTGGGAAGGTAGATCCGATCGGATTCAATAAAGGCATGCTGCAGCAAGCCATCGGCACGATATTGCTTCATGTCCCCCTCGTAATTCAATGTCAAGTCGAGTCTTTCCTTGGGTTTCATGCCGTCTTGAACGTGAATGCGAATAAAATCATTCTCGCGTGAACACGTTATCTTCGCATCGCTTGAGCAGTCCGTTACCTTTAACTGGCGCTGCAAGGTGAGGGAAATATCGTTGACCGGCGCATCTCCGTTATACGTGACGGACAGCTTGCTTTCGACCTTGATCCGATTATCGGACGACAGCTGTACATCCAGCTGGGTACGGTCCATCGAGAAGGCATAGTTCGGCCGATCTGCTCCAGCGACACGGTTCTTCGCGTATGCCTCCTCTGTTAACGCGTATTGTTCGCCCATATCGATAAATTGTTCAAGCGCACTATTGTATTGCGTATACCGGATTCCGCCTAGGATGACAACAGGAACCATTAGAGCGATCACCAGCGTCAACAGCGAGCGCTTCTCTCTTCTCAGCCTGCGATGGGGATGAAATAGCAGGATCGCCGCGAATATTACAATTGCGCCTAGCAAGAGTACAGCTGCCTGATGGAGCATGGCCTCCTCGAACACGCCGTTGATCCCCCATATGCTTTCATAGGGAGTCGCGATATACATGGAATCATACGGCGTGAGCAGATTTAGCCTTGGATTGACGAATGCAAACCCGTAGCTGTTAGCTTGAAGCATGAAGACGACGCCAAGCAAGGCTGTCATGCCGATATAGGACAACATATTTTTCATCCACACACCCAGCAGAAATCCGAGGGATATGATTATAAAGAAAGCACCCTCGATTTGAACAAAAACATAGAAGAGGTGGTTTAGCCATTCCTCCATTTCCATGCGGCCGTTCAAAAACCATATCCCCTGAACAAGCAGCGTCATCACGGTGAAGCAAAGACCGTACGTTTGGGCAACCAGCCATTTTCCCAATATCCATTCCGTATTGTTCACCTTATAGGTGACGACTAAGCATTCAAACTCGCTCTCGCGATCCTTCCCAGCCATATAGACGGCATACAAGCCCACCAGCAATAAATTCACCATCGTCATCCATTGGAAGTTGTTATAGAAAACAGCAGCAATCTCTTCATAATGAACCGATTGAGTCTCATAAGAGAAAATAATGTAGCCCCAGCAGATGAGTAAAAGAACAAATGGGATCGCCAAAAAAGGGTTGCGGTACTGCAAACGGCTTTCATTGCGATAGATGAGTTTGATTCTGCTCATGTTCATGAGGACACCCCGTTAATCACGGCCATATATCCATCCTCTATTGTCGGCTGTACGGCCTTGGCATGAATATGCGGCGGCTCCTTCGCGATCACTCGAAAGACGGCGTGGTTCATTTCTCTTCTGCTGGAAATAAACGATAGCTCCTTCGCGAATTTGTCATATTCGGCGTACGGCACTTGAAACTCCCACACGCCATCTACCGCTTTCTGCGCCAAGCCTTCGGTCGTCCCTTGGTATAACAGGTTGCCCTTATTCAAGACCGCCACTTTCCCGCAGCTGGATTCAATATCGCTGATAATGTGGGTGGATAGGATGACAGTATGATTCTCGCCCAGCTGTTCGATCACGTTGCGGAACCGAATGCGTTCGGAGGGATCCAGCCCGGCAGTCGGCTCATCCAGAATGATGAATCGGGGTTCCCCGAGCAGCGCTTGCGCGATTCCAAGCCGCCTGATCATGCCTCCCGAATAGCTTTTTATTTTCTTATCGGCCTGCGGCAGAAGATTGACTTCTTCCAACAAACGTTCCACTTGGCTGGATCTTGTAAGGTGATCCGTCATCCCTTTCATCGAACCTACATAATGCAGAAACTCTCTGCCCGTGAATTGCACAGGCACATGAAAGTGCTGCGGCAAATATCCGAGCAATCCCCGTACCTGATCGCCATCCTTCGCCAAATCCAAGCCATAGATCATCACACGCCCTTCTTCATAGGGGAGGATCGTGCTAAGGATTTTCATCAGCGTCGTCTTGCCTGCGCCATTCGGTCCAAGAAGACCGAATACGCCCGTTCCCATTTCCAGATGAATATTCGTCAGCGCCGGAACGCTTCGATACGTCTTGTTTAATCCGTCTATCATAACCGTGCTCATATGCTGCTCACCCCAATAATCAATTTGCTCATCTTTACACGAGCAGGGGGAGGGAATTGTTCCATGGCATAAAAAAAAAGACTCCAGCCCGTGGTTGGCGTGAGTCTCGATAGGTTCAGGAGTTGCGCAGCAGCAGACTCCGTCCGCTTGTTTTAAGCAAGTCGGATATCGTCATCCTTGCAGCGCATCCGTATCCTCAATGATCACAGCGTCGACTTTTCGCAGTCCTTCATACGATGTCCAACGGCATTCTTCTCGTAGGTGGGAAGAAAACCCCATCCAGCCGGTTCAAATCCTCATTCGTCAATTCGATTAAAGCAGCGGCGGCATTCTCGAGAACATGCTGCTCCGTCGAAGCTTTCGGAATGGCGATCACGTCACCGTTACGAATGCACCAAGCTAACAACAATTGAAACGGATTGGAACGATGACGATGGGCGATTTCGCTGACTACCGGGTGCGTAACGAGCCCCGCTCTCAAGGCACCTGCCTGAGCCAATGGGCTATAAGCCATGAGAGGCAGATGATGCTCTCTCATCCAAGGCAGTAAATCATATTCGATGCCGCGGGAGCCCAGATGGTAAAGGACCTGATTGGTCGTGCAATGAGTCCCATCAGGCAAGCGGAACAACTCCTTCATATCCGCCGTATCCAGGTTGGAGACTCCCCACCGCATGATTTTCCCCTCTTCGACCAGTTTCTCCATGCCTTCGATCGTCTCGCTTAGCGGCACGCCGCCTCGCCAGTGAAGCAGATAAAGATCAAGTCGGTCGGTCTTCAGCCTTCTTAAGCTTTCCTCGCAGCTTTTGCCGATTTGACTTCGTCCTGCATGATGCGGGTACACCTTGGATACTAAGAACACTTCGTCCCTGATCCCTTCGATCGCTTCCCCGACCAAGGACTCGGACCGTCCATTACCGTACATCTCCGCCGTATCGATCAGGTTCATCCCGAGCTCCACCCCGAACCTCAACGCAGAGATTTCTTCTTGGGCGGTGGACGGGTTATCTCCGATATTCCAAGTCCCTTGACCCAATCTTGGCAGCAAAGCCTCGTCCGGAAGCTTCACCCTATGCTCGTTCAGGCTCTTCTGTATTCGGTCTATAGCTTTCCGCTCGATTGTCGCCATTCTCTCATTCCTTTACACGTAGAATCCTTTCGTTTATGAAAACTGCTTTTCACGGAGAAAGCTGCTCTTCGTCATCAAGATTGTAACCGAAAAGCGGGATATATACCACGATTGCCATCTATCCCGGAATGATCGACACGCAAATGCAAGCTGAGATTCGTTCTACAAGCGAGAAAACTTTGCTTACGTGGATCAATTCATTCAGATCGCCCAAGAAGGAAAATGACAGTCACCCGAATATACCGCAGGCCGATTAATTGAAATCCTGTTCAGTGAAGATTTTGGCCGTACCGTAGTCATCGAAGAGCTGTAAGTTACACCTTCACCTCCTACGGGCATGCATTAAGCCGTCACCCTGCTAAGAGTGACGGCTTTGTTGCGAATGGCATATACAATGTCAGTGCTTAGGGATTGCTTGCGCTCTCGATATCCTTAAAAGCCCAATGGCTGAGGGGGACGTCTGTCCAGGAGGATTGGACTAATCCGGATTCCTGGAGCTTACGTTCGAACAATCGATTCAGGAACACGATGCTCTCCGCTCTCGTTACTCCCTGATCAGGAAGAAACTTGCCATTCGGATGTCCTCTGAGAATATTCGCTTGCTGGACAGCCGCTATTACTTGCTCAGCCCAGTGCCCCTTAATGTCCGTGAAGCTGGATACGCTTGAATTTAGCGGGAGTACCTTGAGCTTCTGCGCGATTACGGCAATCTCCGCCCTCGTAATCACGGCGCCGGGACCAAAGGAACCATCCGGGAACCCATTCATTAACCCGGCTTGACTTACCTTGGCAATAGCATCCTCCGCCCAGTAGGAATCAAGAACATCCGCGTATTGTTGCCCCTCTGCCAGCTCCTCCGAGCTCGCAGGCAGCAATCTGGCGAGCATTGCAGCAAACTCCGCTCTTGTCACCAATTGGTCTGGCTTAAAGCTGCCATCCCGGTATCCAAATACATAAGCTTTTCCCGTGTATTCTTCCAGTGAAATAACGGTGAAGATGCCGAATGCAGTCACTTCGATTTCAATTCCTAGCGGGCTTCCCTGCTTATCGTATTTGATTACACCCCGCTGCAGCTTCTTCTCGCCGTCACTCTGCTCGATATAAACGGCGAGGGAGTCCAGAAAGGCTTGCCTTTGCGCAGCATGGCCTGGCAAGGAGTTGATCGGGAGCATAACCTTGATCGCATGATCCTTATCATTCGTCTCGATCCTCATCGAGCTTCCTATAACGTCTACTTCTTGACCGCCGGCAATCTCTTTAACCTCATCCGCATTCACGACACGGTCTGTAATGACTTGCTGCTCGCCCGGATTACGGACCGGGATAAACCGAAAATCAATATCCTTCCCCTCTGCGTGCAAGGCTTTGAGCGACTCTTTCGTCAGTGTAACGAAGGTGTCCCCCACTTTAATTTCAAGAACGAGCCCTGCTTGGCTTAACTCGCGCAACGATGTGCCGGGCAGATTAACCCTGACTTCATCAGCCTGACTTCCCGGTAACAGAGGGTCCGCAATGATAATTCGCACGGCCTGATTAGAAGACCGGCCAGCACGTGCAATGATTTCCCTTGTTTTACTTAGATTTATCTTAACGTTGTCCGCAATGACCCCGTTCGTTGTCATTCGGACAATGTCGAATGTGACCGAAGGATTCGTGAGCTCTTCATCCCCAATGAGCACTTCGCCTTGTCTCGTTTGACCTTGCGGAGGTACCGGCAGCACCGGCCCAGGTGAGGGGACCGCTCTGATATTTGATATCGCTTGTAACTCTTCCTCGCTCCAGTTGCCCGCCTGATCCTGTCCCCTCGCATACAGCGTGGTATTCGCATGGATCGCTATAGGCCCGGAATAATTCGTGTAGACCCCATTTGATCCGAGTTTATATTGCCGCACAACAACATCATTTGCGTAAGTTATCGTGGCCGTAACATTCTGATAGGTTACTTCCGTCGGTGTAACGGTTATCGTAGGCGCAAGAGGCTTTGTCGTATCGTAGATGATCGTGGATTCACTGGATCTGGCACTGCTTAGTCCAAATGCCAAATCCGTTGCCATTGCACTGTACTTGTTTTCCCCTTGCATCAAGGAGCTCTGATCAAACGACCATTGCCCTGCGGCGGTCACAACCGTAGTCCCTGCAGTTACACTCATACCCAACTCGTTTCTCTTGTACACTGTAATCGTCGACCCTGCATCACCCGTTCCATGAATGGTGATCGGTCTTTTATTCGTTGCCCCATCAATGGCTACAGGAATAACTACACCGTCATCCATTACACTGAAGCTTGTAATTACAGGAACCGAAGGTACTGATGTCTTGATCCTCACGGCAAAATCAGACGAAGCCAGGCTAACATTCCCGGCAATATCCGTGGCCGTAGCCTTGAACGTGCGAATACCGTCAGCAAGCGTTGTCCCCGTGTAGTCGAATGACCATGCTCCATCGGCAGCTGCCGTTGTCGTACCGATACTGCTGCTTCCGCCATCCAAGTATATCGTGACCATACTTTCCCCTTCCGCTGTACCCTGAAGGATTAAAGTATTGTCTGTTGTTATACGGTCGTTATCCGGATCGTCCAGCACCTTCGTTATCACCGGAGCAGAAGGAGCGACCGGATCGATCTCCACGACTTGCGACAGAGATCTGGCTCCCGTGATGTTCAATGCATTCGTCGCCGTTGCGGAGAATGTGCAGCTTCCTGAAGCTAATGGGGACGCCGTGTAATCATAGCTCCACGCTCCGCTCGCGTCAGCGGCAGTTGTTCCCGCTATGACATTGTCCAGATATACCGTAACCGTTGCAGAGGCCTCGGCAGTCCCATGGACATACAAGGTTGTATCACTTGTAATATAGTCCGATTCCGATCTCCCGCTATCCTCTGTAATACCCGTTATTACTGGCGGCGGCGGTGCGAGATTCGGATTTACCTTTGTTTTTACCAGATACATCTGCGATGAATTCGTGCTTCCCACCATGACATATTCATTGTTAGGAAGAGCTTTAATATCATAGGCAGTATCGAAGCTCGCACCTCCGAAATTCGTTTCCCACAGCACATCGCCTGAAGCATTGGTTTTAAACATATAGATGTCATTGGGACCGTTGGTATAAGAGTAGGTTCTGCCCGCGACCATATAACCGCCGTCCGCAGCTTCAATGACAGAAACGCCAACATCGCCGGAGCTGCCCCCGACTGCCTTCTTCCAAGCGGCCTCACCAAGGCTATCCGTCTTGATCAGATAGGCATCCCCGTTAAATGAACCATTAGGCTTCGTCTCTCCCGCTAGAATAAATCCACCAGCCGATACGGCCGTAACGGAGTTGAAGAGCTCCGTCTGTCCGCCTTCATCATAGGTTTGTTCCCAAACGAATTCCCCCGCAGCATTGTATTTCATTAGAAAGGCGTCAGACGTGCTTGGCGCAGACATCGCTTTCTTGGATCCGGCAACGACGAATCCATTATCTGCTGTCAGCGCGATGTCAAATACGTCATAGCTATCATCCGCTGATAAGTATTGTTTTTCCCAGAGGATCTCTCCATCGGCAGCAAGCTTGAACACCTGAATATCATAATTATTCGCTCCGGTATTCGTTCTACTGAGGACCAGATACCCGTCAGTTGTCTCAACGATTCCCCGGCCGGCTTGTTCTCCGCTGCCTCCGAGATGCTTCTCCCACAGCATGTCTCCGGATGCATTCGTCTTCACAACAAAAGTATCAAAGTAGGTTGACGCCGAGTACGAATATCCGGTCATCAGGTAACCCCCGTCGGAGGTTGCGATGATAGAATGAAACATATCATTGCCATCCGTACCGCCGAACTGCTTGGGCTCGCCGACGAGATTGCCGATCAAATCCGTCTTCAGCCAGACGGCATCGGTATGGCTGGATACAGGATGAGAAACGATCTTTTGCCCTGCAATCACATAACCGTCCACTAAGGGTATAACTCCGTAACCTATATCAGAGCCTGAGCTTCCCAGCACCTTCTCAAGTTCAAGCACCTGTTCGGGTACGGCCGGTGCTGCTGATAGTTGTGCCCCATACGGGGTAAAGCTAATAGATAAGGCAATCAGTACA
Source organism: Paenibacillus spongiae (assembly GCF_024734895.1). NCBI lineage: Bacteria > Bacillati > Bacillota > Bacilli > Caryophanales > Paenibacillaceae > Paenibacillus > Paenibacillus spongiae. The sequence goes on along the minus strand of NZ_CP091430.1, from coordinate 846,102 downwards.
ACCATAAATAAATTGAGATTCCTCTTCACTGTGCTTCCTCCATTAGTGTCCATCTAAATAACTTATTGATTTCACCCTATCAAAAACACCCTATTTCGACGTTCATCTTAACTACTATACGTATAAATATCCCCTCGTCATAGTGAGCGTTGTCATTAATTTTGTCATATGACAAAATAGATTTTTTTGTAAAATACGATGTTCAATATCAAATCCTAGTCTTTTCAATGTGGAATTAAGTGCTTGACGGGTCCAGGCTTGACCTCAACGGACCTAGAAGCCTCTATTTACAATGATTAAAGCCAACCTGGATTCTAACGGACACAGAATCCGTTATGGGGGTGAAACGGGCCTAAAACCTGACCGTTGAAGCCCAATAAGGTCCTCCATGTCCGCAAGTCCTGCAAAAAGCAGAGAATCGAGGCAATAAGGTCTCTGGTGTCCGCACATTCTTCATGCGAGTAACCACCGTGCCTGTAAATACGGATAACCGTAATCCAACCCGATCATCGAGGCCGCTCCGACAAATCTATTCTGATTTTAGTCGTTTTTTTTCAGAATAACGGTTTAGTCCCCTCCACTGAGTGGGCGTTTGGCCTATCGCTCTTCCGAAAGCAGTGGCAAAATGCTGTGATGAACTGTAGCCCAGCCGCAATGCGATCTCTGTGACAGACATCTCCGTATCCTTCAACAGTCTCACTGCTTCCGATATTTTAATGTGCTCCATGTAGCCTTTAGGCGTAAGTCCCGTGTGCTCTTGAAATATATGATGGAAATAGGAAGGGCTTACGTTGGCAATCGCTTCCAGTTTATGAAGCCGTGGATTCCATTCCGGTCTTAACGTCATTTCGCGCAGGATGATATCCATGCTTTGAATCAATTCCGGGGAAGTCTCCTTGCGCTCCCGTATATCGGTGAGGCTTAACAGCAAATCCAAGAGCGCCAGCCGAATGTTTAAGGCGGGCAGATTGCTGCCTTGCTCCATCGTCTGCTTTATTCGGCGTAAGCTTCGGACAACCTGTGTCCCCGGTTGTGTTACACGCCGAACCTTCTGCAGCAGATGAAGCAAGCTCAATTCCTCCGGCCTGCTTAAACCGAGCCATCTTCCGTCTTCATCGCGCTGCTGCACATTGAGCATAACCCACCACAATCGGCATGGCTCAATCACATCGAATGATCCGCGATGCTTCTCGTTCGGGAGGGTATGGAACACTTCCCCTGTCCGCGTCTCATGGATTTCTTCGCCTACGACCCAGCTGGCCCTTCCTTTCTCCATAATGACGAATTCATAACAGTCTTTATGATAATGCTCCGTAAGCATTAGCGCTTTCTTCAAATCGTCGAATCCGATCGTCTCCAATTGCGGTACTCCAAAATCTGCGCCGTCTCGTCCCCATCGCACGGAATGGTTCTGTTCATTATTTATTTTCATGTACAAAATATTGCTCTTCAATTTTTCGAACGTCAACGCGCGTTCAACCCATTATGATTAGGGTGTTTCAAAACGGAATCCAAACGAATCAAGGAGACAACAGACCATGGAACGCATAAAAGTTACGCAAGAAGATAAACAAGCATTTGACAGAGACGGGTATTGGATCAGCCCGAAGCTGCTTACAGACGAAGAGATCGCCCGGCTCCGCGCAGCGCATGAGCGCGTATGGATGCGTGATTTTGATCGAGAAGGATTGCCTTTGTTCCACAGTTATGCGCCTTACACCCACGACTTGCCCCATCTGCGCAAGGTTGACAACGCCTGGTTGATTAACGATACCGTTCGAGAGATTGTGACCAGCCCGGCATTAGGTGAAATGGCGGCAGACTTATTAGATGAAGATTCCATCCGGCTTTGGCATGACCAAGTCATATATAAGCCCGGTCTTAACGGAAAAGTGTCGCGTATCGGAAATGTGGGATGGCATCAGGATTACGGCTACTGGGAGAGCTCAAACACGACAAATATGGTGACCGTGTGGATTGCGCTCCAGGATACGGATTTGACGAATGGAGGAATGATGACGATCCTCGGTTCGCACAAGTGGGGAGTAATCAAAGACAGCAATACGTTCTTCGAGCCAAATCTGGATTTACTGCGCGATAAATTCGCGACGGAGAACAGGGAGTGGGTCGAGGAGCCTTGCATCATGAAAGCCGGTCAAGCAAGCTTCCATCACGCGCTTACGTTTCATGGCAGCGGACCGAATCTTACGGCTGATCCGCGGCTCTCGATCGTAGCTCACCTCATGCCGGGAAATACGGCTTACCATGAAAGCGAACAGCGGCATCCCAACGTACAGCTGCTTGGACCCCATCCGTATAACGGACAGAAATTCGACAACGAGTTTTTCCCGCTCTTATTCTCAAGATCGTAACTGACATCGAGTTTTCGTGAATGTTACGGATCGCTGGCGCTGGCGAATACTCGATAAATTAGTATGAGCAAAGAGATGGTGTCGAAAGAACACCATCTCTTTGCTTATTCAATTTTACCTCCTCAGCAGGTGAGGATCAGTTCAAGCTGTTCAAGAGTGTTTTAATTGGATCATTGAGATTCAATGCATTCAGAATGATCGTCATAGCCTTTGCACATGTGGAGCTGCCTTTCGGATCAACTACTCCATTTGGCTTCGCACTTTGCCGTTTCGGATCAAAAGACAGACATAAACATGATCGACAAAATGGTCGTGGCGCACCTGCAATTCGGCCGAAGGAATCGAATGATGTCCCTCTATCATCCATTTCATTTTCGAGGCATAATCGGCCCCCGTGTTGTCAGTGTTGTGAGAGCAGCTCAATCGCATTTCTCCGGCGCTTCTGCCTTCACCGCAGCCTCCAGATCCAGCTTCTCGGCTACCACATCGCGAATGAAGGACACGATCAATTGCAGCAAATAATTCACGTCGGTCTGGCTCTGCTGGAACTGTTGGACGACCGGTATCTCGTCGAGCTCGTCTTGCAGAACCGAGATTTCTTGCTCGATTTTGTCCACCATGGCTTTGTTCTTGAACGCATTCTGGAAGGCGACGAGTTCCTTCTGCTTCTTCTTGATCTTAGCGATCAGACCTTGGATCTTCTCATGTCCCTGAACCAGCTCTTCGGACTTCTGATAAAGAGACACCTCTTCCGTCGTCGTGATCAGATGAGCGAGCTCGCGGGTGCGAGCCAGAATGTCCTCCCGAACGAAAATTACCCGATTGTCGAAACGGGGGATGACATCTTCTTCGTTGTGATGGCAATTCTCATGATCATAGTCGTGCGAATGCGCGTTGATAGGCTTCGTTGCAGACATGTCGATAAGTCTCCTTGTATGGCGAATAGCTCGGCTATTCGTCAGTAGGTTTTATAGTCAATCAGTTTAAACTCCATGAGATAAAGCGGAGAGACGAGGAAGCTCTAATCGTATTCAACCGAACTTCTCTAAACAGCGTCTCTCACTTTTTGAATATGATTTAATCGTGCATAAGGACCGTTGGCCTTTATTAATTCTGTATGCGTACCCTGCTCCATAATTTCGCCGTGTTCAATTAGAATGATCCGATCTGCATGAGTAATCGTTGAAAGACGATGCGCAATGATGATCGTTGTTCGATTTTTGACCAATTTTTCAAGCGATTCTTGAACCAAATGTTCCGATTCCAAATCAAGTGCGGAAGTTGCTTCATCCAAAATGATCATACCGGGATCTTTGAGAAAGACGCGTGCGATGGCAATTCGTTGCTTTTGTCCTCCGGAAAGCTTGACGCCTCTCTCCCCTATTTCCGTATTGTAGCCATGCCGCAATTGCAAAATAAAATCATGAGCATTTGCCGCTTTTGCCGCCTCGATAACTTCCTCGTCAGTCGCTTCAGGTCTGCCAAATAAAATGTTTTCACGAATCGTTCCGCTGAATAAAATATTGTCCTGAAGCACAATCCCAATTTGGCTTCGTAAGCTTTTTAACGCTATTTTTCTAATATTTTGATTATCAATATAGATGGCGCCCTTTTGTATATCGTAAAACCGCGGGATTAGACTGATGATAGAGGATTTCCCCCCACCGCTCATGCCAACAATCGCTACCGTTTCCCCGGGTGATATGTCTAATTGAATATCTTTTAATACCCAATCCGCGTCATCCCCATATTTGAACCAAACCCCGTGAAACTGGATCCTGCCTTTCAAGGCGTTCACGGGTTTAGCATCAGGAGCATCCGATATATCATAGGGTTCGCGCAAAAACTCAAGTACACGCTCCAGCGATGCGCTTGCTTGGGTTAATTCTGTCGACGAGTTCACAAGGCGGCGCAGAGGATTATACAATCGATCCAGAAACGCAAAAAACGCAACAAGGGATCCTACCGAGAGGTTTCCTTGAATGACTTGGTATCCACCATAGGCGATGACCAGTAACGGGGAAATATCTGTTAACGTATTTATGATTCCATGTGTCAGTGCATTCCAACGGGTATGAGCCAATGACTGCTCTAGGAGTTGCTCATTTTTGCGGCTGAATTGTCCCTTTTCATGCTGCTCCAATGTAAAGCTCTTAATAAACGGTATGCCGTTTACCCGTTCATGTAAGTACCCTTGCATTTCCGCAAGCGACTGGGATCTTGCTTTGGTCAAGGCACTCATTCTTCTGTACAATACTTTAACTGCAACTACATATAGAGGGAGAATCGCAATAGCGATAAGCGTAAGTGAAGAATCCATATAGCTCATGATTCCCAATACAATGGATAGAGTAATAATGTCCAGCCAAATATTCATCATACCCGTTTCCACCAAACTTTTCGTTTGTTCTACATCATTAATCATTCGGGAAATAATTTCTCCCACTTTATGATTTTCATAATATCGCAAGGAAAGTTTGTGCATATGGTCGTATAACCGGTTTCGAATATCAAATAATGTCCGGTTCGTAATGAGTTGAGCAAAGTATTGGCGATAATATTCAATCGGATACCGAATGATTACATATAGCACGAATGCTCCGCCGATGATGAAACTAAGCTGTACAACCTTATCGTTATGCGTAAGCGAACCTAACAACAACGAATCTACTACATATTTTAAGACTAAAGGCAATGTTAACGGGATGCCGAATTTGATGATCCCGATTAAGACCGTGATTAATACAAGGTGCCAATACGGCTTTACAAATGAAATATACGCTTTAAGACTCGACAATTTAGATACCTCCTAGCTAGCACGAATGCTGGGATTTTCATAAACCGCAAATTACTTATTAGGAACCTCATTGTAAATGTCAGTAGCACTTATCCGAGCCGCATCGTTAAACGTTATTCACCGAAAAAGCAGCTCAACTTAAACGCGAGCTGCTTTTTCGGTGAACAACATATAATCGGAAAGTCACCTTACGCTTTATTCAACAATCCGCTTATTTCACTGAGATTCTCCGCAAAGCCGATGAACACCTTATCGCCAATCACAATCGTCGGCACGATTTGTTTTCCAGTCAAGTTCCAGACTTCTTCTGGATACTTTGGATCTTCCGCGCAGTTAAAGTCTGTATAGGGAATCTCATTCTCTTTGAAATATCGTTTGGCATAACTACAGTCACTACAGGTCGGGATCGTATAGATTTTAACTGTTTCTTCCATGCTCGATACACCCCCTTACTCGTCTTGAATCATCTTACGATACAACGTTATATCCCTTTTTCCGAATGGCTTCCTCAATTTCAGAAATTTGAACTTTTTCTTCCTCAAACCTGACATCTACAGAACCCCTAACCCTACCTTCTCGTATGAATGCAGCCCAAGCTGCGAAGGCATACGCCCTTTTTTTGCTTACAGTTTCATGTTGCTGCTATGTCCGGGTGACAGCTTGGCTTCCGGATCGATGTAGACTTTCGCGTTGTTGACGGCGGTCGGTGCTTCTCCAAAGCCGACGGCGATCAGCTTCAGCTTGCCCGGATAAGTTGAGATATCTCCGGCCGCGAAGATGCCCGGAATGTTCGTCTCCATCTTCGTATCGACAACGAGTGAACCGCCTTCGACGACAAGTCCCCACTCTCTGATCGGTCCCAGGGAGCTGACGAAACCGAAATTGACGATAACCTCGTCGACATCGACCAGCGTCGTCGCATGGGTCTTCACGTCGGTCAGCTCAACCCGCTCGATGCGTTCCTCTCCGTGAAGCGCCGTAACCTCGGTCGGCACGACGACGTTGACTTTGGATTGCATCAGCATCTCGACGCTATGCTCATGAGCCCGGAATTTATCGCGGCGATGAACGAGCGTCACCCGCTCCGCGATCGGCTCTAGCATCAGCGACCAATCCAGCGCGGAATCACCGCCTCCGCTAATGAGCACTTTCTTACCGCGGAATCGCTCCAGATCGCTGACAAAGTAATGAAGATTTGAATTCTCGAAGCGCGTCGCTTCCGGCAGCTCTAGCCTGCGAGGCTCAAAGGCTCCGACACCTGCAGTTATGATGATGGCTTGCGATTGGTGAACAGCGCGATCTGTGATGATCTCAAACGATCGTTCGCCAAGCTTGCGTACAGTAAGCACCTTCTCCTCAAGTCTGACGTCGGTTCGGAACAGCTCCATCTGCTTCTTTAAATTGTCGACGAGCTCCTGGGCTTTCACTTTAGGGAAGCCGGCCACGTCATAGATGTACTTCTCCGGATACAAAGCGGCGAGTTGGCCGCCTAGCTGCGGCATGCTTTCTATTAGCGTAACCGACATCTGTCTCATGCCGCCGTAGAAAGCGGCGAACATGCCGGAAGGACCGCCGCCGATAATGGCTACGTCCGAGTTCGTGATGATCTTGTCGTACATTCTTATACCTCCGAAGCGATTCTTTCTTCTCTATTTGCATCAACGCAAATGCGTAATCTTTTGTCCCATAACGCTCTGCATCGGCTTTGACACGGAGCGTTGTTCTCGCTATTGGGTTAGCGTGCATTTCTTGACGTTAAGAGAACGGTTTGTCAGAAATCTTGATTGAATCGGTCGGGCAGCTATCTTGCGCATCCTGCAGCTCTTCCCACAAATTCTTATCAATCGACGCGATCCCGCGATTATCGTCTCCCTCGAAGATAACGTGAGCCAAACCCTCATCGTCGTAGTCGAAAATATCGGGCGCCGCAGCCCCGCATGCTCCGCATGCAATGCAAGTATCCTTGTCCACGCATGTATATTTGGCCATCTCTAACTCCCCTTCAGATATTGATGTCATGAACTTTGAATTCTCGATGCCCGGAATCAATCCACATCGCGTTTTACCTAGTGAAACTTTGTATAATTTAGCAAACCCGGTCGAGGTTCGACCGGGTTTCCTCTTTAAACCACTGATTTCAGTTAGATCCGCAAAACCAATGAAATCCGTATAAACGGTTCTTCATAATAGCGTTTGGCAAAACTATAATCATAGCGGCAAATAGGATTACGATAGATTTTCTTTCTTTTCTAAGTTCATCCCTTGCTCACTGTCACTCCACAACGTTATATCCCTTTTTCCGGATGACTTCCTCAATTTCGGAAATCTGAACTTTTTCTTCATCAAACCGAACATCTACAGTGCCCTGCTCAAAATTCACGTGGCCTTCAGCTCCGATCGCATTGATCGCACCTTCAATTCTAGGAATACAAGAACGGCAAGTCATGCCTTGTACTTGAACGGTTGCCTCTTTCATAGTTTTCACCTCCTTTCAGTGGATTCGGGTTATTCTGCGATCCGTTGCAGCTGCTCAAGCGAAATCCGATCCACGAATTTGCTGAACTTTTCCTTGCCTTTTGCATGCTCCTTATAAAAATCAATGATGGCCGTAACAGCGGGAACAAGCTGATCTTCCGCGATTCCTGAACGAAGCAGCTTCGCGAAGGAGGTTTTAAGCCCCTTTGGTTCACCGCCAACATAAATGTTAAATTTATCACGCATTTTGACAACGCCGATATCCTTTATCAGCGGTTCACTGGTACCTAACGCACAACCGGCGTATCCAATCTTAAGCGGTGCAGGCATTTCAATGCCAGCTATTGCTTTATTCAAGGCTTTTGCTGTTTCAAGTCCCGCTTCTTCAGCACCTTTACAGAAATTGCAGGCGATCAGACTCTTGGTTACAACCCCCGCAGGATTCACTTCAAGACCATTACGCTCAAGTTCTTCCTTGATTGCTTCCTTTTGTTCGATCGGCACTTCTGCATAGAGCTGCTTGAAGTTGGTCATTTCCACTTTAGCATCTGTTCCTATAATATTGCCGATTTGAACAAGTTGGTTTGGCGTGAATACACTGCCGCCAAGTTGAATCACTGGGCTTATAGCAATTTTGACTTTTCCCCCCATAAATTATCCTCTCCTCCGTTCAAGCTTAACGAATCATTTGATATCGACTAAAAAAGGTACGGTAAAAATTTCCCCTTGGTGTTAAAATTGGCCCCGTATTTTATAGGTTCCAATTTTCGAAAAAAAGTCACAAACTCCGCTTTCGGACCGTTCGCTTTTTCGTTCACTGGATGAACATGGAGATATTGCTCCGCATCATCTGATAATATAACGACATATCCCAATCTGCTCATGTTTAGTGTCGCACTTTCACACGTTGCAAACGGAGCGCATTGAGGACAACGGAAACCGAGCTCAATGCCATCGCTCCGCCGGCAACCCACGGTGCCAATAAGCCGATCGCAGCAATAGGAATCCCTAGCGTGTTATATCCAAGCGCCCAAACTAAGTTTTGCTTTATATTTCTCATGGTCTTGCGGCTCAGATATATCGCATCGGGAATGCTCGACAGGTCGCCGCGCATAAGGGTGACATCTGCAGCCTCCATGGCTACATCTGTCCCTGTACCGATTGCCATACCAATGTCTGCCGTCGCAAGGGCAGGCGCATCGTTAATACCGTCTCCGACCATCGCCACTTTTTTGCCTTGTGCTTGTAGTTTTTTCACTTCTTCCGCTTTACCTTCAGGCAGAACCTCAGCGCGTACATGGTCAATGCCCACCTGAGCCGCGATTGCCTTGGCCGTCCGTTCATTGTCGCCTGTGATCATGATGACCTGAATCCCCATCTCTTTCAGACGACTCACTGCAGCCTTCGACGTTTCCTTAATTGTATCCGCCACCGCAACCATACCTGCATACTGGTTATCAATCGCAACCAGCATGGCGGTTTTGCCCGCCTCCTCTAAACGAGACATCGGTTCGTACGCAGCCTTCGCGTTAACCCCATACTTTTCCATTAGTCGGCGTGTACCAATCAGCAATTGTTTCCCTTCTACAACGGCCTTGATTCCGAATCCCGGAATGGCTTCGAACGATTCTGTTCTCGGCAGCTCGACATTTCTTTCCTGGATGCCTACTACGATCGCTTCAGCAAGCGGATGCTCCGAATTTTTCTCAGCTGCGCCGACTAGTCTGAGGAATTCCGACTCGTTGCCTTCTGCTAATACATCTGTCAATTCCGGCTTGCCTTTTGTAACCGTACCGGTTTTGTCGAGAATGATCGCATCGATCTTATGCGTTTGCTCCAGATGTTCTCCGCCCTTGAACAAAATACCGAGTTCAGCCGCGCGTCCCGATCCCGCCATGATCGATGTCGGGGTTGCCAATCCAAGCGCACATGGGCAGGCAATGACAAGAATGGCAATTGCTTTTTCCAAAGCTCCTGCGAAATCACCGGGCGTGACGAAGAAATACCACACCAGGAAAGCAATGACTGCGATGCCAACGACAATTGGAACAAATACACCCGAGATTATATCCGCTACCCGTTGAATTGGCGCTTTGGAGCCTTGCGCTTCTTCCACAACTTTAATAATTTGCGCAAGCGCCGTTTCCTTACCGACTTTCGTTGCTTTAATCCGAAGAATACCGTTTTTGTTGATCGTGGCCCCGATGACCGCATCTCCGGCTTTCTTCTCCACAGGGAGACTTTCGCCCGTAAGCATGGATTCGTCTACCGATGACACGCCCTCAAGCACTTCCCCATCCACCGGCACTTTATCCCCCGGACGGACAAGAACGACATCCCCTACGATGACTTCATCAACCGGAATCGTCAGCTCTTTACCATCGCGAATAACCAAAGCCGTTTTCGCTTGCAGCCCCATCAAGGATTTAATCGCTTCGGAGGTCCGGCCTTTCGCGTTTGCTTCGAAAACTTTCCCCAAAATGACCAACGTAATCAGAATCGCACTTGTCTCGTAGTACAAGGACGGTCCATGATGCATGCTGTCACCCATCGCATACCAATCGAGGGTCAAGTACAGGCTGTAGAAATAAGCAGCCGAGGTTCCAAGTGCAATCAGAACGTCCATATTCGCACTGCGATTGCGCAGCGCCTTATATGCGCCTACATAAAACTGTTTACCAATATAAAATTGCACCGGAGTGGCCAAAATAAGTTGAACCCAAGGATTCATCAGGAAATCCGGCATGTATATCCATGAGGTGAACGAAAAGTGAGCAACCATCGTCCATAACAGCGGTAAGGAGAAAATCGCCGAAATTAACAACTTCCGTTTCTGCTGGCGTATTTCATTAAGGCGATGGTCGCCTGCATTTTGATTCTCCTGCTTGATAATGGCTTTATAGCCAAGCTTTTTGACCTTGTTTTGCATCTCCTCGATCGACACGTTGCCCGATGAATATTCCACGCGCGCCGTTTCCATCGCGAAGTTTACAGTTGCATTTGTAACGCCTGGCAACTTGCTTAGTCCCTTTTCGATTTTGTTGGCACAAGCAGCGCACGTCATGCCTTCGAGGTTAAACTGTGCAACTTCCGTAACTGTGCCGTATCCAAGCTTTTTAATGGTCTCCTCTAGATTCTTCCTATCCACTTTTGCCGGATCGTACGTTACATTCGCTTTTTCCAAAGCAAAGTTTACGTTAGCGGAAGAGACCCCCTCCATTTTATTGAGGCCTTTCTCAATTCGGTTTGCGCAAGCGGCGCAAGTCATACCCGTAATTTGCAAAGTTGATTGCTGCTTCTGGTCGGCTGTTGATTCCACAATGATTCACTCCCTCGTTGTCCATTGACTTACACCGTGTCGTATCCCTGATCTTCTATGGTTTCCTTAATAAGCTCAATTGTTATTTGATTTTCATCGAACGACACATCCACCGAGTTGTTCTTAAGATCAACTTTTCCTTTGGCCCCAATTTCTTTAAGTGCACCTTCAATGGAATTGACACAATGCTGGCAGCTCATGCCTTTAACTTGAAGTGTAATGTTATTCATCTTTCCTCATCCTTTCGATTCATCAAAATAGATAGTGTTTTTAGCATTTCCTGTGCGATGGAATCGCTATTCTTTTGTTCGGCGCTTGCCGCGTATGTCTTCAAATAATTTGACATGAGCAATATACCGACTGCGTTCAAAGCGGAATGGATAGCCTCGACCTGGTTAAAGATTTGATCACAATATTCATCCCTTTCCATTTGCCTCTGTACTCCGCGAACCTGACCTTCAATTCGATTCAATCTCATCTGGATGGAGAGCCGATCCTTCGGAGTCAGGTAATTAGATTCTTGATTTTCAGGAAATGATTTCATTGATTCCTCCGTATTCATTCCCGTCCGCCACCTCGTTTTTTAGTATACCCCTCTACCCTATATATAGTCAATATTTTTTTACAATACCCGTCTACCCTATATAAATAATCAAAGAAAAAGCAGCGTGCGCTGCCCGATTTATTTTATTAACTTGTTCATCGTTACCATAAGCTCTGTTAATACTTCGGAATCCCCTTCTTGGATCCGCTCGATGACACAGCTCTTGAGGTGATGCTCGAGTAATAGCTTTCCAACCCCATTCAACGCCGATTGCACCGAGGAGATTTGGTTCAGTACGTCATCACAATACGTATCCTTTTCAATTAGTCCTTTAATGCCGCGTACTTGCCCCTCGATCCGATTCAATCGGCTTATCAAACTATTCTTTACTTTATCCGAATGATGACTTTTTCTTCCTGCTCCATCAATCGAGCAGCAACTCGAATCATTCTCGTCTTCATGTTCAAGCATTTCTGTATCCACGTTCAAATCATTCGCCTCCTTCACATAAGATTATACTATACCCTACTATACCCATATACCGACAGGGAACACGGTTGACTTAAAATAGGATAGGGATTCACGCTGGATTGATTATAGATTTATAGTATTACAACAAACATTCAAATTTAATCCGAAAGGACAATGAAAAACAAAAAACTTGGAGTGGCGACGAAGTCAGAACGGTCTTGCCCGAGTTAGCGCTTTGCAAAGCGTATTCTCTTGCTTCAACTGCAACTGCTGCACGTTCCGCTGCCGGTGCACGTATCGCTTCCGCAACTTTTTTTGGCCGGAAGCGGATTGTTGCTTGGAACCTTGATCGATTCCGACACGGCATTCGCAATCGTCATCGAAACTCTGTAGAGTAAATCATCAATACGGGACTCTGCTTCCTTAAACCGCCGGACGACATCGAATGCATCCAACTGTTGTTGTTCTTTATTAACAACCTCCAACGCGGCGTGATAGTCCGGATGAAAATGTCCGAATCGTTCACATTCCTCGAAAGACTGCTTCGCTTTGGCAAAAGCCACGACGGCTTTCTGGATTTCGGAATCTTGTTCCACGGCGTTTTTCCATCGTGTATAGTCCGCTACTTCCTCGGAGCAGTTGATCATTTCTCCAACCTCGTACGCGTGCAACAGCAAATTCGCCATATCATTCTCTTGTGTCGCCGTCATACTCATCGCTTTCATCTCCTTCTCATCCGATCTCTATAAGGTCAGGCAATCCTCGAGTTCGAGACGCCCTACGGAGACGGCTTTATCTAAAATGCGGTTGATCGAACTTCTCATCATAGCTCGAACGCTCCTTTTTCTTGTTCCTGTCCTTCTCCTAAACCCCATTCCGAGAAACGTTCATCAGTAAAAGGCTGATAATGATACCCTCTATCCAGCTTCAAAACCCTTCGATTCTGTTTGCGGATCAGGACAGTCGTGTCATCCCATGCCACAACAATCCCTTTTACATCATTTGCGGGGTTCGCATCACGGACTACTCTCAGCTTCGTACCCCGCATTCGATAATGATCCAACTGTTCTTCGCTGATCATGATAACGGCCTCCCCTATTTGCAACAAATAGATTTCGATTACCTGATAGAGCCTATATAACCAGAATCATAATGGAACGGGCTATTTAACGATGACATCATCCATCGGGAACTCATTAGGCTTACTCCCGATGTCGAGCAGCTGTACAAACACTGTTTTGCTCCCCGCATTAATTCCTGTTACTTTGCCTTCGCCAAGCGAAGTAATGACAATTTTACCGACAGTCGGAAGTTCCACTCGGACTTTCTCATAGTTGTCATGCTCATATTTCAAGCAGCACATTAATCGTCCGCAAAGACCCGAAATTTTCGTCGGATTCAGCGAGAGATTCTGGTCCTTCGCCATCTTGATCGATACCGGTTCAAAATCACCCAGCCATGACGAGCAGCAGAGCACCCTTCCGCAAGGCCCGATCCCACCCAGCAATTTCGCTTCGTCACGAACGCCGAGCTGGTAAAGCTCAATCCGCGTACGGAACACGCTGGCCAAGTCCTTAACCAGCTCACGGAAGTCAACCCGACCTTCAGCGGTAAAATAGAAAATGATTTTGTTGCGGGCAAACATATATTCCACATCAACCAGTTTCATCTTAAGCTGGTGGTTTCGGATCTTCTTTAAGCATGTCGTGTATGCTTGCTTCGCCAACCGTTCGTTCTCTTCTACCACCTTCGCATCGGCTTCGTTTGCGATCCGTATAACTTTCTTAAGAGGAAGGACAATATCCGATTCATCGACTTGCTTTTGTCCCACTACAACTTTGCCATACTCGATGCCGCGTGCCGTCTCGACGATCGCATATTGATCCTTCGTTAAGCGCAGATCGGCGGGATCAAAGTAATACATTTTGCCCACTTTCTTAAAGCGGACCCCGACGACATTATACAAGGCATTAGCCCTCCTATAGATTCACCATTATTTGCTCCAGCGCCTTCTGCGTCGATAAGTGTGCGCGTATTCGCTTACTTGCCTCCCACACTCGTTAAACAATATTAGTGTACCCCACTACCCTATATTAAGTCAAATTTTTATCCCTCCCCTCTATTGAGGATTGAACAAAAAAAGCAGCATTTCTGCTGCTCGATCATGGTTGCCCCGTCATTTCATCAGTTTATTCATCGTGGTCATAAGTTCCGTCAATACTTCCATATCGCCTTCTTGAATCCGCTCGACGACGCAACTTTTCATGTGATTCTCAAGCAAGAGCCTTCCGACGCCATTCAGAGCCGATTGAACCGAAGCAATCTGATTCAGCACATCGTCACAGTAGGCGTCCTTCTCAATCAGTCCTTTAAGGCCACGAATCTGTCCTTCGATCCGATTTAACCGGCTGATCAAATTGTTTCGTGCTTTTTCGGAATGATGGCTCTTGCGCTCACACTCTCCTTGAGAGCAGCAATCCGACTCCTGATTTGTAGTTTGATCCAAAAGTATAGTTTCCTCGCTCATATCGTTCCCTCCCTTTATTGCTATTATAACATCCCCCCTTACTAGGGCAATCGCTTACGGATTTGAAGGAGTTGAAGTACTTTCAGCAAATAATTGTGGTCGAGGCCATAAACCTTCAGTTTTTTCCGCATGCTGCCTTTCCGAGATGGCATTTATGAAATAGCAAGCTCCAGCCAAATCCAATTCGGCTGGAGTGAGAGCTTTAGTTACATCGCTACAGGCCCGTTTGTTTCCCCCGGCTTAGGAGAGCGGATAAACAGAATTGCCAGGATAGCACCTGCGAAAGCGATAATCCCTGACCACAGGAACGCTTGCTGGAATCCTTCGTTCAATGCAGTAACCGGATCAGCGCCAGCTTGGGAAGCTGTACTTGCTGCAGCAATCGCAGCCATGATGGCCAGACTTATCGCTGAGCCGATCTGATAGCTTGTATTGGCAAGGCCGGATGCGAGCCCTGCCTCTTCCGGCTTGGCTCCCGACATGGCAGCCATGGTAGCCGGAATATAAGCAAGCGACATACCGAGCGCGCCTAGCAGTGCGGCTGGAAGTACATGTGTTGCGTAATTACCATTAACCGGCGTGTTGGTTGCGAAAAGTAATAACGCTCCTCCAAGGGCTATCAATCCGACGACCAAATTGGCTTTCACGCCAAACTTTCCGATCAATTTGCCGGAAATGAACATCATACAGATGGCAGTGAGTATGGTCATAGGTAACAGACCGAACCCACCTGCTAAAGCAGAAAACTTCAATACTTGCTGCATATAGAGATTAAGGAAAAACCATAACGGAATCCATCCGGCGGACAGCATAATGAGTGCGATATTACCTGCAGCCAAGTTTCGCGCCTTAAAGATCCCGAGTGGAACAAGCGGTTCTTTCTTTACGGCCTGAATGATCAAGAACAGGATAAACAATACGGCACCCGAAATTAGTGTCCATAAGGTGGTCGGTGCGCCCCATCCATTGTGTTCTGCAGTAACAATGCCGTATACCACCAATACCAATGCTGCTGTTACGAAGATAGAGCCGATAACATCGATGCTTCCTTTTTCTCGTACCCCTTTCGATAAAACTGCAGGGGCTACAAGCATGGCGAGGATGCCGACCGGTATGTTAATCAGAAATGTCCATTCCCAGCTTAACCACTCGGTTATGACACCTCCTAGAAATACACCAGCCGATCCGCCGGCAGCAGCCGAAGCGCCCCAAAACCCTAGTGCTTTACCTAACTCTTTGGGGTTACTACCAAACAACATCATGACTATGGTTAATGCTGAGGGGGCAATTAATGCGGAACCGAATCCTTGCAATGCACGCCCCATGTTAAGCGACTCCTCGTTCCAAGCCACGCCCGCAAGCAAAGAGGCTAACGTTAGGATCGCAAATCCCCACATGAACATGCGCCGCTGCCCAAACAGATCGGACAAACGACCACCGAGTAACAACAAACCGCCAAAGAAAATGACATAGGCATTAAATACCCATTGCAAATTAGCCTGTGAATATCCTAGAGCTTCTTTTATTGCCGGCAGCGCAACCCCAATAATCGAGGTGTCCATAATAACCATAAAATTTGCAAGGCATAACAAAACCAGTGCTTTCCAACGCCTTGGATCCGGTTGAGAAAGAGCTTGGTTCACCATAAATTTATCCTCCCGTAAAATATCTTTTGAAAGCCTTTTGAGTTCAGTTTCCCGCCCCCGGGAGGGCGGGTGATTCTATCGCTCCTGTAGCTTCGACTACTACATAAGTTTGCTTCTCCGGTACTCGTTTGTGCTTCTTACCCTTACCCGCTGGATGTTCTCTTCGGCAACCTATGCCTGGTCTTAGCAGAATCGGGGCAACTCATGGACCGAAGCATGTTCTTATATGCGAGGGCGATTGATCTGCCAGCGCCGGAGGCATCCCGGAGAGTCTGCTCCTTGAATCCCTCAGCGAAAGGAGAAATTCCACCTGAACGGCTCGAATGAAGGCGACGAACGCGAAGGATTAACGCCTCCTTAGCTAAAGCCCTTCACGAATTTCGAGTAAAAGACATTAATCCGAATTGTCCAGATAATTCTGGAAGCCAATTTGCTCCGACGGCCGTCAAAAGCGAGATCAAAATTGTTCCAAAAATTTACGTTGACAACAACTATATAGTATAGCCCCCTATACTATATTGTCAATTATTTTTTAGCATCTATCTGCTTGATTTGTTTTAGGCTTGTACCTGTGCATCGGGACAACTGCACTAGAATACGTTTTCAAGGTGTCGCACATAGCTTGACAATCCGTCATTATAAAATTTTCAAATGGGTGTTTTACAAACGAAAAAGCCGGTCTCCCTATTAGTAAGGAGACCGGCTTTTTACTTATGATTCATAGATACGCAAGGAACCACTCACAGCTGCGGCTTATTATCGCTTTCTTTTGGAGCACGGATGAGAATGGATGATCCGCTCCTTCCATCCAGTTCATATCTGCACCCTTGTTGGCGAATGCAGCACCGTTCTCTGTTGGGACTTCCGTATCCTTTGACCCGTGAAAAACAATGATCTTTGCATCTACCGTATCCATGGCTTGTAACGGATCCAGATCACGCAAACTGTCCAAAAACCCTTTTCCTACGGGCCATCCAAGCCAATCGATCCAACCTCGATCACGGGCTTCCTTGAAATGATGAGGTTCAAAAAAAGCAGTGAAAACTTTTTCCGGATAGGCGACGGGTCCGAGCAGGGATAATGCTTTGACTTCATTCCTTTCAGAAGCTAGCTGTACGGCCAGCATGGCTCCCAGACTGAAGCCGACAATACCAAGCCGATTTGCATCAACCTGTTGTTGTCTCCGAAGATACGCTAGACCTTCTCGAGCGTCTTCAAGACCGCTCTTTATCGTAAACCTGCTAAAATCTCCATCGCTTTCTCCTTGGCCGCGGTAATCGAAGCGAAGCACGGCAAATCCTTGCTTTACGATCGCTTGCGCCATTTGTACGTGCAAATTATGAGGTCCGACGGCCGTATCTGCAAAGCCGGGAATAATCATAACAGCAGGTACGGGTTGTTCGATAGGCTCAGGCAAGTGCAGCGTTCCACGAACCGTTTCATCTTCAACCTGAAAACGGATTGGAATCACTTCGTGATTCCTGCAACATGTTCTGCCCAAGGGAACGTGGATTCAATTTTGACGCGCCGTCCCGTTTCAGCAGCTTTCAGAGTCGCAACCATAATTTCAAGCGCATGCAGCGCATGTTCGCCATAGAAAATAGGTTGTTTGCCCGCAGCCATACATTCGGCTACATAGGTTGCTCCTCCTGCCCAGTGATAATCGCCTTGATCTTGAGCGATGGTATCCCACTTTCCGGATTCCGAAGTAAATACCCGAACGCCTTTAGGATCCCAGTCATAGCCTTCCATGGCGAGCGTTCCTTCCGTTCCGATCACTTGAATCGTCCAGTCGTCCATTTGATGCTTGTACACGAAACCGGTTTGAACAACCGACATTACCCCATTGCCGTGATCCATAATGATCGCGGTATTGTCGTCCGCCTCTACCTTCGTTAATTCTCCATCGACAATTCGTTCAGGAATCGCCGCTTCCGCCATGGCCACTACGCTTTGAACCGGGCCGAGAAGTCCTGTTAGTGTCGTAATATTATAGATACCTAAATCGAACAGGGCGCCCCCGCCTTTTTTATAAAACCACTGGCCCCAGCTCGGTCCTTCCCAGCCATAGAGTCCATGGGCCGTACAAGCTTTTCCGATCTGGCCGGACGAGATTATTTTAGACATTTGCTTGTATTGAGGGGATAACAGTGTGCATGGCGCTCCCCACATGCCAACGCCTTTTTGTTTGGCGATGTCGAGCAATTCATAAGCATCACTCAAATTGGTAGCGATCGGCTTCTCGCACCATACATTAATTCCTTTTTCCAATGCTTTCTTATTGAAAGGAGCGTGCATATTCATCGAAGTTAAATTGACCATGAGGTCGATCTTTACTTCTCCCAACATCTTGTCAATATCGTCAAAATAAGCATTTACGCCAAATTCGTCAGCATGCTTCTTCGCTCTCTCGATCTGGTTATCACAAACCGCAACTACGTCAACAGAGGCGCTCTTCTTTAACTGTGGAAGATAGGAATGCGAAACACTGCCACAACCTACAACAGCAACACGTACTTTACTCATTGTAAATCCTCCTCGACTATCTTAGATGAATGAATACTTATTGTCGCTTCCCCATACTTTAATTCTGGATTCAACTCTCTCTTGTACGGAGGGTCTTATTCCCGCTAAAACTTGCGTAATATTGGTCGTTTCCGGATTGCGATTCAGGTTATTCTGAATGGACTGGACCGCCGCTTTTGAAAGCTCGGCATAAAAATTAATTTTTGCCATTCCGCATTCGATTAATTTCTTATACGTTTCCTCGGATAAACCTGAGCCCCCGTGAATGACGAGCGGAACAGATACCTTGTTATTGATGGTCTGCATCCGATCAAGATCAATGCGAGGCTCCCCTTTAAACAATCCATGAACGGTCCCGATCGAAACGGCTAAGCAATCAATACCGGTTTCTTCAACGAATCGAAGGGCATCCGCCGGGTCTGTATAAATAGGCTCGTCTTGGTCAAATCTGGATTCGCCATGATCCCCTTCGTGTCCTGAAACATAGCCAAGTTCTCCTTCAACGGAGACATTGACGGAATGGGCGATTTTCACGATTTCCTTCGTGACTTTTACATTTTCCTCAAAAGGCAGATGCGCCGTGTCCACTTGGACACTTGTATATCCTAAGCGAATCGCTTGAACCGCCATTTCCAGACTAGATCCATGATCCAGGTGAAGCGCTACCGGTATGGGCGCATCTTGGGCAAGCTTCACAAGACTTGGGGCCAGCGACTCCATATTGACGTAATCGAAATGAACGGCCGCTGTGCTTAATATGACTGGCGCGTTCAGTTTTGCCGCTCCTGCAAGGATCGCTTCGGCAAACTCCATATTAATTAAATCGAATGCTCCTACCGCATACTTCTCTTCCTTAGCGCGGATTAGCATTTCGTCCATATTAACGAGTGCCATAGATATCCTCCCTCTTAACAAATAGTTCCTCCATCGCACAAAAACGACGATATTGGGTTTGATACATGTCTTTCACATCCGGGTTGGGAAGATAACGATTGTAGTTTACCGTTTCATCAATGTTCAGCTTTGTCCCATTCGCCTTGGCAGCCGTCATCGCAGCACCGAGAGCTGTGGTGTCATGCAGCGTGACAGCCTCTAGCGGAAGGCCGAAAATATCCGCCTTGATTTGGTTTAATAATGTATTTTTCGTTCCTCCGCCACAAGCAACAACGCTGCGAATCGCATGATGTCCAGAACGCTGCAGCAGCTCTATTCTTTGCAACAGCGCGTATGAAATTCCTTCTAGGACAGCTCTGGCCAAGTGTCCGGCTGAATGGTCCAGTCGAAGTCCGATGAAAGCGCCCGGCCTCTCCGGCAGATCTCGTTCCCCTCCTGACAAGTGAGGCAAGAACAACAAACCGTCACAGCCTGGATTTACCTGCCCGGCAGCTTCAATGAGTGATTCGTAGGATGCATTCAGCATGGTTGTCAACCAAGAGAACGCAATGCCGGTTGTGTTGATACCCGCTTCCGCACACCATCGACCATTCTCGATGTGAGGATACGTATTGACGGATAGATGATGGACAGGCTGTGGAACGGAGAGATGAAGGCAGGTCGAACTGCCTGAAACATCGCATAATATTCCGTAATCCGTTGCATTAGAGCCATACACCGCGCATATGCTGTCCGCACCGCCAGCTACGATTGGTATACCTGGCGGGAAACCAATCACGTTAGCGATGTCATCCAGTAACTCTCCGACTTTGCTGCCAGGCGTTAAAACTTCTGGCCAATGCAGGTGATGAAGTTCCAGCTCTTCCAGCCAGTCTTCCGTCCAATTTCCCATATTCAAATCGAACGCTAACGTACATGCAGCATGAGTCTGATCAGTCGCGATCTTGCCCGTTAAGCGCCAACCTACGAAATCGCTTGGCTGAACAACGGCTGCTCCTGGCACTACATGTTCAGGATGGTGTTCCTTCAACCATAGAAGCTTGGGCAAAATGTAGAAAGAGCTTGCGTCCTGACCCGTTCGACGATGAATGGCCTCTCTCCCAAAGATGCTTATCAAGGTCTCTGCTTCTTTCACGGCCCGGTTATCCTGGTAAAGAATCGCTTGATCTAACGTCGTTCCATCCTCATACAGCAGTGTAAACGTTGGACACTGTCCAGTTATACCGATCCCCGTCACCTTGTGGACCTTGGAACCTAGTTGATGAGCTACTTGCTGCAAGGATACGACGGATGCTTCCCACCAATCATTCGGATTCTGTTCAAATCCGTCTTGCACAGAAGAAATGACTTCAATTCTCGCCCTTCCTTCCGCTAACAATTGGCCCTGCATGGAGAAGGCAACGGCTCTAACACCCGAAGTACCGATATCCAATCCGATTACGATGGACATGCATCAAGCCTCCTTCAATCCTCTAGTAATTCAGCGGCCTCTCGGTCAGCAATGACAGTAAGCTGTTTGGCTAATCGCAAGAAGGATGCTGGAACCTCAGCGGTTATTTCACCTTGCAAAGTCTGTGATAATGCTTTAGCCTTGTGCTTTCCGGAAACCAGCAGCAAGATTTGCTTAGCGGATAGAATATTTCCCATTCCGATGGTCAATCCATAGCTTGGGACATTATCGTTCCAATACTTATAGTTATAATCAATGGTTTCTTCGGAAAGGGCTACGATTCTCGTCTGACTTTCTTTACTTGAACCAGGCTCGTTGAAACCAATATGACCATTCTCGCCTAATCCTTCAACGATTAAATCGATCCCGCCCATTGCCGCAATTTCCTGATCGAAACGTTCACACGCCAACTGGGGTTCCGGGTCTTCCCCTCGTAATCGAACCACTTGCTCCATCTTGACGTCACAGTGAGAAAGGATACTACGATCAAGCCACTTATATAAACTGCGGTAATCTTCCGGTCCGACTCCCAAATATTCTTCCGGGGAAAAAATGGTAGCCTTGCTTAAGTTAATTTCCCGTGACCAATGGGAACGGACCATTCTCTCATACAAACCTTGTGGCGTATTCCCCGTCGTTAAACCTAAATTAGATGAGGGATTGTCTTTCAAAAAGCCGCATACGATTTCTGCAGCTCTCGTACTCATCTCCTCATAATTCTCCGTAATAATTACGTTCATATGCACCCTCGTTATAGAATTTCGTAGTCTGTTGTGATGCGATCGACAGCCATCGGCCGGAAATCTTCATCTGCAAATTTGACATGAATCGGATGGTGCTTGTAGGTTTCAATGACACTTTCATTTTCAAACAAAGCTTCAAATGTATACTTATACTTCGCATTAGCGGCAACCGCGACCCCGTAAGAAACCTTAACAACACCCGGGATTTGCGACAGTTCCTTCTTGCCTTTGGCCAACATGGCCAGGCAATCTTCATGCGTTGCTTGATCATGGGGGTTAAATACAATTAAATGTTTAATCATTATACCAAACCACTTTCTACTTTTTTCTTCGCCTCGTTCCAATGCTTCAAGACGTATTCTCTTGCGCCGGCAACTTCATCTTCATTCAAATGTTCCAGAATAAGCGGACCTTTATATCCCGTCCGTGCGACTTGCTCCATAAAGATGGTGTAATCAAGCATACCATGACCTGACCCTTTGAACAGGAAATGTCCATTTGGATCTGGCAGGCAGTCTTCAACGTGCACCAGGCCAAGATGAGGAGCCATGGCTTCAAAAGCTTTAGGGATTTCTTCTTCTTGCTTCGTCAAAGAGATTTTGTCCAAAAATCCTGCAGGATCGGCTACAAGCTGTACATTGTCCGCTCCCAGCTCTTTAACAAAACGGGCGGCTCTTTCCGCGCTATAGGCAACGTTCATGACATAAGGCTCAAATCCCAGGATAACGCCGTACTTCTTGGCCGTCTCGGCTAAAGGGCGAACCGTTTCAATTAACGCCGTTAAAGCTCCTTCATTTGAATTCGCAGGATCCCAGTCCCAATCGCTGCTCGGATGGAACGTGCCGGTTTCCGAACAAAGCATAGGTGAGCCAACTTGTTGGCACAGCTTCATCAGGCCCACGAAACGCCGATGCACGTTCTCACGAGCCTCCGGATCCTGATGAAGTAAATTGCTGTATCCGCCAATCGCGGCAATTTCAACTCCCGCTTTTGCAAATGCTTGTTTAATTCTTTCGCCAAGCGCTGGCTCCGGATCGTCCAAGTTTATATCAAGCCCAGGGTAAGAGTCGAGAACAACACATTCTAAATTATAGCTCCGAACTTTCATCGCCAATTCTTCGATTGAATCCGCCTTAATCCACTGTGTAAAAACGCCTAATTTCATTCTGTTCCTCTCCTTAAGCATTATAATGTGGTTAATCTTTCACATTAGGAACGATGTATGATTTATTTGTCCTAATGTCCGTACATATTAGCCTGCAATTAAATATTACATCAGGGTTTTATCTTCGTCAACTCCCTTTACAAAAATTTGTCCGGACATTATAATCTATATATTCTTATGGTGATATTCGTCACACTTTATTTAGTGATTCCAATAGAAAATCCCGGTTGGGAAGAAGTAGGGATGAAGATCGTGAGCGTATTAAAGCCGGACAGTAAACTTCCTTTATATGCACAATTGAAAGAGATTTTGCTGGGTCAAATCAAAGAAGGCGTATGGCAGCCTGGGGATGTCATTCCGCCCGAAACTGTACTCATGCAGCAATATTCCGTCAGCCGCGCAACCATACGTCAAGCGATTAACGAGCTTGTGCAAGAAGGGTACTTTACACGGCACCGAGGGCGCGGAACCTTCGTCAATAAGCAGAAGTTAGATGTGAAGCTGCAATCCCTTTATAGTTTTACCGAAGATATGATGGAGAAAGGACTTAAACCCGAATCTCAGGTCCTTGAGCTTGCTGTCGTCGTTGCCGACAGCAAAGTTAAAGAAGCATTAGATTTACACGAGCATGACCTTGCAGTCAAACTCGTAAGACTCCGTTTGGCAAATGAGGAAATCATGATGTTGGAAACGACCTATTTGCCTTATCATCTTTTTAAAGATCTAACGATTGTAGACGTTACAAATTCACCTTTATACACGGTGCTCGAACAAAAATATAACCTGACGATCGATCGTGCCATCGAATATTTCGAACCCATTCTTGTTGAAAAAAGAGAATCGAAGCTGCTTCAAGTTAAAGCCGGTTCCCCGGCTTTATATTTAGAGCGAATCGGCTCATTGGCAGACGGGACACCTGTAGAACTCTCCCAATCCATTGTAAGAGGCGATCGCAGCCGTTACTTTGTTGAGTTGTGGCGTAAATAACACCCTCTTCAATGGAGGCGTCAAATAGCCCACACCTTGTCCTCAAGATGTGGGCTTAGCTATGCTCTGGTGTTGTGGTTTAATTGCAGATGGTACTATTTCTGCTCCTGAAGCTGATGAAAATGTTCAAACAGATGGTCGCACTCCGCCCGGTGCGGAACCTTAACCATGTTAATCACGCTCTTGTCTTCGCCCTTCAAATAGCTGCGCAGGTGCATATCGCTGAATCCGTACTTATCCGCATCCTCGGCCGTATTGCAGTAGTAAACGTCCTTGATTCCCGCCCAGATCATGACGGAAACGCACATCGGACAAGGTTCGCAGGTGGTGTACACGGTGCTGCCCTCCAGATTCATCGTGCCCAATTTCTTGCATGCTTCCCGCACGGACGGACACTTCGTCCAGCGCCCGTCGTCTTTAAAACCGTTCGTAATCTGCTGGAATTCGATTATCTGGCATTGGAAAATGTCTCTACGATCCTGACGCTGGACCGGATCAAGGCGCGAGAGATCGAAGAAGCGAAGCAGACGATCCGGCAGGACTTCTTCGATGTCCTGCTATCCGGTAATCTCATCTCGGCGGAAATGTTGACTACGCTGTCCGAATCGCATGGCATGCAGAAAAACTACGCCTACTATTGCTTGCTGATTCATATCGTGCCTGTGGATTCGGAGAGTTATCCGAGCATGGTCATTCGCAAGTATGAATTGGAGCACGTCGCCAAGAAATGCGTTCATCTTATTCATGAGATGTCTTAATACAAGAGCTACTACGAGGCGCAGGAAGTGATGCGGCGGCGGCTGCAGCGCTTCAAATACAACCGGACGATATCCCACTTCGAGGATTTCTCTGTCTATCATTTTCTCGACTCGAATATTAATCCCTCCGAGATGGAACGCTTCTTCCATAAGACTTTAGAACAGGGAATTGCCCGGATGCCGGATAGATTCCCTGTTTTTTAATTAACCGGCTGTATAGTTAACACCATAGATCCGTTCAAGCTCGCCGGTTAGGATGTTAACACGGTTACTGATTCAATCACGCTGCTCTATACCTTGAGGCTCGTTGGAGCTCGCCGCTGATTTGCACTGCCGCGCTCGTCTTGCACCGAAAGATTCTCAATAAACTCGAAACGTTTCGAGTTAAATGCAAGATTCCAAAATGAATGCGCTTTAAATTTTCTATGCAGCAGGACTAGTTTAGGCTGTTTGGTTTATTGACTGGAAGAATTTTGGCCGATATAATTGGCTTTGATATCTACATAGAAACGTTTCGAATTATGGAGTGGAATCATACGCTGATCGAGCAAGAAAAAACAAATGAAGGAGTGTAGGTAAGTGACAATAACCAGCGATAAATCATTCCATATTCAACATGGAAGCTTGCAATTCTCGTTCTGTGAAAGCGGAGACATTCGCAATATGACTTATAATGGTCTGATGATCAATCAATGGTTGGCCAATTCGATCGACGGAGCACTGAACAATTTGTATCTGCGTCTGCATGAGCCATCCGGTATCCGGGCCCTCCCTCTGCTTGGCGTTCATTCCGCAAGTCTGGTCGGCTTCTCGGATCAACAGGCTGTATGGCAAGGCTCTGTGGAAGCGCTTCAGTACAAAGTCGTGCTGACGCTGGCATCCGATGGTATCTGGTTCTGGGACGTAACGGTTGATGGTCAAGGTCAGGAAGTCGATCTTGTATACGGACAAGATGTCGGTATCGCCTCTCTGGGCTTTATTCGTAATAACGAAGCTTATTTATCCCAATATATCGATCACGCGGTGTTCGAGGATGAGCAGAAGGGCTATGTGGTCTGTTCACGCCAAAATCAGCGGCAGCCAGGCGGGTTCCCTTATTTGCAGCAAGGCGCGTTAACAGGCGCGGCTGGATTTTCGACGGACGGATTTCAATTCTTCGGCTTGTCGTATAAAGAGACCAATGTGCCCGAAGCACTGAAGCATGATAAGCTGCGCAATGAAGTTTACCAATATGAATTTGCCTATACGGCCCTGCAATCGGAGCGCGCCGTATTGGACGGCAAGGCCCGCTTCGTGTTCTACGGCCTGTTCCAGGAGGATCATCCGAAGGCCATCACGGAATTGGAGCATGGAATGATGATCTCGGAAGCTTGGGAGCAAGTAAGCAAGCTGCCAGAACCGTCCGTTCGCCAGGCTGCCAAAGTAAGCCGGAACGCATTGATCGGCGCTCCTCTCGAATCCGAATCTATGACCGCAGAAGAGATCGCGCAATATTTCCCGCAGCGTATTCAGGAAGAGAAGGATGGCGAGACGCTGTTGTCCTTCTTTACGAACAGCTACGAGCATGTCGTGCTCAAGGAGAAGGAACTGCGGGTAGAGCGTCCGCATGGCCACATTCTGATGACAGGCCAGAACGAACGGATGAAAGAGAACGTACTGACGACAACATCGTACATGTACGGGATATTCAACTCCCAGCTGACCGTCGGCAATACGTCATTCAACAAAATGCTGACGAATGCCCGCAGTGCATTGAACGTGATGAAAACATCGGGCCAGCGGATCTATATCGAAGTAAATGGCGCCTACCGCCTGCTCACGCTGCCTTCGCTGTTCGAGCTTGGATTCAACTATGTGAGCTGGTATTACAAGACGGCAGACGATACGATCATCATCACGAACTTCACTGCTGTCGATACGCCGGAGCTCTGTCTGCAGGTTCGGTCAACGAAAGGCCGTTCGTACCGTTACATGGTAACCAATCAGGTCTCCATGAACAATTCCGAATACGAAGCACCGTTCCATATGGAGCAGCAAGGCGATGTTCTTGCGTTCCGTGCCGACGCTTCTTCCAACAGTGCGGCTATATTGCCGGAGCTTAGCTACCGGATGAAGCTTGCCGGGACGGGTATGAAGGTGACGGATGAAACCGTATTGGCGGCTAACCTGTCGGTACCGAGCGCATCTCTCGTCGTTCTGGAGCTGGATGCATGCAGGGAATGGACACTGACGGTACAAGGGCTGCTCAGAGGCGAGGAGCTTCCGTTCCAGACGCTGGATGCTGCATCCGAAATTTCCCGTTATCGTGAATTTTTCCGCGAGGTCATGAGAGGCTTCCGTCTATCCCAACAGGAAGGCGGCAAGGAAAACCTCGAGAAGATCAATGCGCTGGCATGGTGGTATACCCACAATATGCTTGTCCATTATTCCGTACCTCACGGACTTGAGCAATTCGGAGGTGCGGCATGGGGAACGCGGGATGTTTGCCAAGGTCCGGTCGAATATTTCCTGGCCACGCAGCAGTATGAATCCGTTCGCGAAATTTTGCTGACGGTATACACCCATCAATTCGAGGACGACGGCAATTGGCCGCAATGGTTTATGTTCGATGAATATGCGCATATCTATGCGTCGGAGAGCCATGGCGACATTATCGTATGGCCGCTCAAAGCACTGAACGACTATTTGCATGCAACACAGGATTTCCGTCTTCTTGAAGAAACCATCCCTTATACCAGCCGGGATAACGGTAAAGTGACGGAGACGCCATCCAGATTATTCGACCATATGAAGAGAGCCGTCGAGTACATCAAGGATAACTTCCTGCATGACACTCATCTCTCGGCCTATGGCGACGGGGATTGGGATGATACGCTGCAGCCTGCCCGCAAGGAGCTGAAGAAATTTATGGCGAGCAGCTGGACGGTAGCGCTGACTTATCAAGTATTTAGTCAATCGTCCAAAGTGATGGCCGCATACGATGGAGCTTTTGCTTCGGAGCTGAAGGAATTGGCTGAAGGGATTCAGGCCGACTTTAACCGGTATATGCTGAATACCGGCACTATTCCGGGCTTTGTCTACATGGAGGAGCCGGGCCAAGCAGAATTGATGCTCCATCCGACGGATACGAGCACAGGCATTCAATACCGCTTATTGCCGATGACGCGCAGCATGATCGGCGAGTTGCTGACCAAGGAGCAAGCAGATTCCCACCACGAGCTGATTAAGCGGGAACTGTATTGTCCGGATGGCGTACGCCTGATGAACCGTCCAGCCAACTATGAAGGCGGCGTCAGCACGCATTTCCAACGGGCCGAACAGGCTTCCAACTTCGGCAGAGAAGTCGGATTGCAGTATGTTCATGCGCATATTCGCTTTGTCGAAGCCATGGCCAAGCTGGGTAAAGCCGACGAGGCATGGAAAGGTCTGGCGATGATCAATCCGATCGGCATCCAGGATGTCGTCCCGAATGCCGAAATCAGACAGAGCAATACGTATTTCAGCAGCTCGGACGGTAAATTCAACACGCGTTACGAAGCGCAGGACCGTTTCCAGGAGCTGCGTAACGGGTCCGTTCCGGTTAAGGGCGGATGGCGCATCTACTCCAGCGGCCCTGGAATCTACATGAACCAGCTCATCTCGAACTGCCTCGGCATTCGCCGGGAGAACGGCGATCTGGTTATCGACCCTGTACTCCCTCGTGAGCTGAACGGGATGCAATTCGATTATACATTCGCAGGACGTCCAGTCCGCTTCGTCTATCGCCTGGGTGAAGGCCAGTCGATCCAGCGCATCACGGTCAACGGACAGGAAGCGGCCTATGAGGAGACGGCAAACCGTTATCGTCAAGGCGGCGTCCGCGTGAAGCGCGAACTGCTTGACGGCTTGCAGCCGGATGGCGTGAATGTTATTGAGATTTATATGTAAGATTTGGAGAGATTTCAATCAATACGAAAAAACGCCGCTGCTTGCAGGACCGCAAGCAGCGGCGTTTTTAACTCTAGTTATACCATAGTTGCTCAAGCTCGGCTGTAGTCTGCACTTTTCCTCTACCGTTGTTCTGTCGCTCTATTCTGATAACGATTTCGTCACCACCTTTCGGGAATTTCCCTTTCGGCACGGACTGGTCGAGATCCTGTACCGTACGCTTATTGGGCGAATGACAAAAAGGGCGACCTCCTCTCGTTCCGAGATTCGGTCGCCCTTTCATTAGTCGTGAATATTACCGCTCAAACAAATGACACTCTATGGTGCCACAGGGGGTGCTACAGGAGGTGCTACAGGGGTCAAATTACTGTTAGACACGGTGAACACTCTATTGAACTTGTCCGTGATCTTGATGACAGCTTTGGCCGGTTCTGTAAAATTATAATCTGTGCTATCCCAATATTCATTCGAAGCTGCTGCATCGCGTTGAATAAAGGCTGCGCTGAGCTGGCCGTCCAAGCCGCCGTATGTCACGTCATCGGCTTTCAATTTAGCCAGCTGAGTTTCCGTTGCCGCCAAACGCTTTGCCAATACATTTTCATCCTCATCTAGAAGAGACACTTCGATGCTCGCAATGTTATTCCATGACAGCTTTGTCAGATCAATCTTGAACCCGACGTTATATGCTGGCACTTCCCCTCCCATGTAGCCGAAGTCCTGGGGCTGCACGTATTCCTCCGGATTCGTTACATTGACTGGTCCTGTAGGAGCCTTAGGGTTCAATGTGTCGTTAAACACCGTATAAAAGTTATTGTCCTTATCCGTGATCTTGATGACAGCCATTGCTGGTTCGGTGAAATTATATGCCGTACTTTCCCAATAATCATTCGAAGCTGCTGCATCGCGCTGAATAAAGGCTGCGCTGAGCTGGCCGTCCAAGCCACCGTATGTCAAGTCATCGGCTTTTAATTGATTCAGACGAGCTGGCGTTGCCGCTAAGCGCTTTGCCAATACATTCTCATTCTCATCTAAAAGGGACACTTCAATGCTCTTAATTTCATTCCATGGCAGCTGGTCCAGGTCGATCTTGAAGCCGACGTTATAAGCAGCTTGTTCCGTCCAATAGGCGAAGTCTTGCGTCTGCACATGTCCTAAGTTGGTAGCCTCTTCCGCCTCTGGCGCCTCAGAGTCCAAAGTGCTGTTAGTGACGGTGTAGACGTTTTTATTATCGTCCTTAATTGTAATGACAGCCTTTGCTGGTGTAGTGAAATCATACGCTGTGCTTGCCCAATAATCATTCTCGGCTCCTGCATAACGTTCGATGAAAGCCGCGCTGAGCTGTCCGTCCAAACCGTCGATTGCCTCGTCATCAGTTTTCAATTTATTCAGCTGAGCTTCCGTTGCCGCAGTGCGCTTAGCCAATTCTCTGCCCTGCGCATCTTGGAGGGACACCTCGATGCTCGCAACGTTATCCCATGGCAGCTTGGACTGATCCATCTTGAAACCGACGTTATAGGCATTTTCTTCAGCCCAGTAGCCGAAATCCTGCGTCTCTACGTATTGTTCAGGATTCGCAACGTTAACAGGACCTGTAGCGGTTAAATTGCTGTTCGATACGGTGTAAACCATATTGCTCTTGTCTGTGATCGTAATGACAGCCTTAGCTGGAACAGAGAGTAGATCATACGCTGTGCTAACCCAGTATTCATTCTCATCTGCCGCATCACGTTGTTTAAACAGTGCGCTGAGTTGACCATCCAAACCGCCGTATAACGCATCATCGGCTTTCAATTTATCCAGACGAGCTTGAGTTGCCGCCGTGCGCTTTGCCAATTGTCTGCCCTGCGCATCTTGAAGGGACACTTCGATGCTCTTAATGTTATCCCAAGAAAGCTTGGACAGAGCAATCTTAAAGCCAACGTTGTATCCTTCTTGGTCATCCGCGTAACCGAAGTCCTGCGTCTGAACGTATTGTTCCGGGTTGGTGACGATGCCACCGTTATTGCCGCCATTGCCGCCGCCGATAGAGCCACCGCCTGTAAACGGAGGGAACTTGTTGATGATCGTAATGTTATCTTTCTTCGGACCGTCTACGCTAGCCGGTGCATATTCGAACGAAGACCCTTCGGCTCCTTCGCTGATCGTAGCCTTCTTGATCTGGCCTGTACCTAATATTTTGGCGATGGATTCCAGTACAAGTTGATTTATAAGAGCTTCTCTATCAACTTCA
Organism: Paenibacillus spongiae; assembly: GCF_024734895.1. NCBI lineage: Bacteria > Bacillati > Bacillota > Bacilli > Caryophanales > Paenibacillaceae > Paenibacillus > Paenibacillus spongiae. Next base: position 815,271 of record NZ_CP091430.1, on the reverse strand, counting down.
ATGGTATTATTCAAAGCCGTCTGCGCAGCAATCAACTTCTCAATGGAACCTTTGCTCAATTTCACATGGATTTGTGTTGCCTGAATATCTACATCATCGAATGTACCGATGATTTCAACTTTCGAGTCCGCTGGAAGCTGCTTGGACAATTCGACATCCGTAAAACCTTCGCCCGTCACGCCGCTCTCTTCAAGCTTTACCGAAGACTGAAGAATGACGCTTTCTACCTGCGTAGATCCTTTTGCTACAACGCGAACGGTACCGTCCTTCTTGTTTACGATGACTTCTACCAGAACGGAATCGACAAGGTGGATCGAATTAGCGCCTCCGCCCTTGATGTAAGTGGTGCCTTTAACTGTCACGTTCTGCAAAGTTACATCGCCGTCGCCGACACCTTCCGCTAAAATCAGGTCGCCGTCGATTTCCATGTTCTGAAGCGTCACGCCTGGCGCGCTGACAGTCACATTGCCTTTAACATTCTCCGTACCGCTTTCCGGTCCATAGGTTCCAGCTTTGTCATAGGTGACGGAATCCAAAGCAGTCTTAGCATTCAATGCCGCTTGAATCATGACAACTGCTTCTGCCCGTGTGAGAGGTTTCTTAGGACCGAAGAGCGCTCCCGGCAAACCGTTGGCAATTTCATATTGGACAAGCGCAGCAACGCTCTCTTTGCTCCACGCAGCGATTTCTTCCTCGTCCTTGAACGATTGCAGCGTATTCTCTTCCGTGGATTTCAAACCAAGCAGTCTTGCGATCATGACGGCGGATTCTTGCCGAGTAACGGAATCATTGGCGCGGATGAGATTATCATTGGAACCGACAACATAACCGGCTTTCACAGCCTTTGCAATTTCGCCATATGCCCAGTTAGTAGCCGGCAAATCTTTGAAATTAATTGTCGCTTTTTCTTGCAATTCGAATAAACGATTTACCATGGCAATGAATTCTGCACGGGAAATAACTTGATTCGGACGGATCGTGCCATCATCGAAGCCCTTTAAATTACCGGCTGCGATCCATTCTTGAATCTGTTTCTCTGCCCAGTGGCCCTTGAAATCAGGGTTCGATTGATCTGCGAATGCGCTAGCAGGGGATAATGCGAGAGTAAGCCCTAGAAGTCCGATAGATACTTGGCGAAATTTGGGTGACATTGTCTCTCCTCCATGAAATCATTATGTAATTTGACTCAGTTCTTTGTACCTATTTTATTAGATATCCTGAAGAATACAAAGACAATCCTATCATAAATTGAACATTATTTCCAAATCTTTTTTATGAATTTTCTATTTTTATTTCTATCAATCGAACTCTCTATTTCTAGAGTCCTATACCCCTCCAATCCACTGGAATTCCTTGTATTTATTGTAAACGAGCATCTGCCGTCAAAAACATAGTGTAAGACTGGTATGCTATAACTAGCAATTATAAAATCAACGGAGTTCTCCACTCGTTGCATCACTTCTCTGAAAAGAGTTAATAGCTCATGCCTAAACGGCATGAGCTATAATAATTAAGAAATATATAGATTTGAGTATTCCCGTTTACTCGCCAAACCTCTATTATCCTGTTAACTGAAATCTTGCGGACAACACTTAGCGGACCTGCTGAATGGACTGGTTGATCCATTATGAATGTCCGCCAATCGCAATATACTGGCTGAACTTGATCTTACTGCTCAACGAACCCAGATTCGAGTTATCTCCATTTGATCTTCAATAGATACATTGGCAAATATGCTGCTAATAGCAGTGGTATAATAAGCTTTACCGGGAATATCATGATTAAAATAAATACAACAGCTATTGGCTTTTTGAGCACTCCGCTTGTGAGTGAAGTGGTGATCACGGCAATGGAGGTTACCGGATCTAATGAAAATAACAATGCAATTCCATATCCTATGCTTACCCCTGCGAAAATAATAGGAAAGATATGTCCTCCGCGCCAACCGGAGGCTAAACAAAATTCCGTTAAGAATAACTTTACAATGCCTATTATCAATAAGAGATAAATCGACATCTCCGTCCACTCTGATGCTACTTCCGTTAGCTGATGCTCCCCTGAGAATAAAGTAATAGGAAGAATAGTACCTATTACTCCCAGAACTAATCCGCCAGTAACGGCTTTAATTACTTTATAATTCTCAAGCGGTTTAAGCATCTTATGCAAAATGTATCCAAAGAACTCATACAATTTTGCCAGCAATACTCCTGCAAGTATAAGCGGGATTATAGCTACTATTTCATGTTTGCCTATCGTCGCCTGACCGAAATCAGCTATAGAAAAATGCCTGTTATCGATTTTGGACAATAGTAAAAAGACACCAAATCCTGCAGCAGTCGTTATTGAATATACAAGTATTTTTATCGACTTTATACGCCGAGAATCTTTCCTATCTTCAAAGAATGTATTAGCTCCAAGAAGCGGCGCTCTAAAAATCATGCCGACCGTAGCTTCAATGCTATACTCGATTATGATTTCTCCATATTCATTTTCTATAGCTTTTTTCTTAACTAAAGATTTAATAACATCGCCTGCCCATGTAGAAAGACCTCCTACAATGCCAACCAAAGCCGCCTCTGGACCAAGACTGGCTCCAAATGAAAGAACGCACAGCGCGGTTATTGCGCTCTTATATCCTGAACGATAATCAATTCGTTTTGTTTCCTTGAATTCCGCTACTACATCCTCCATTTTACGCGGGTAACTGCCAAAGTACTTTTGACATAAACCTACCAAAACTCCTCCAACTATACACACGATCAAGGTCCAATATCCAACATCGATCGAGCGAGGCAAATAATCCCATAGGAAGCGAGTCGTTAAAGAAGTCACAGCTAAAAAACTCCATGTCAGAAGCCCTGTGACCCCTCCTATAATGATGCTGTATAGAATTAAATTGCGTAATCCTAAAAATTTCATCTTCTTCTCGTTACCCTCCGTCTTTCTGAGCTCAGCTCCCGAAAAATTATAATTCCGACCGCTGGCGCAGGAGCATGAATGCCGCTCGCAGGCACTGTTTGCTATTACTCAGCGCCGTCCGTGCTTATGCTATCTATACTATATACTTAACAAGTGTCGAGTATCCAGTTGCGCACAAATCTATCTATTAATATAATGTGCCTGGCCTGCCTCCCTTTAAACATAGGAAAATGAAATTACAAAAAAAAAACCCTCTCCGCTTTCGACAGAGAGGGTTAGCCACCGTTACTTCTCGTTTTTATTTTCCATCCCACACTAACAGTGAATAGCACTCCACCTGACTGGTAGGATGGCCCCAATTATCTCGCCGATCCCGCTCCCGAATGAACAGAAGCTGCTATGATCAGACCAGCAAGGCCGGATCAAGGATTATTCCTTGACCCGCCAAGCCAGCACGCCAGCATTCATGCTGCGGCATGCTTCCAGCGCCGCATCCGGTTGTCCGAACGCTTCGCCCCAGGAAACGAGGTAACGAAATTCGTAGAAGCCGCCTAGCGTCGCGCGGAAGTTCGTCTCCCAGTAGTTGTTCATCGGCCACGAGTACAGATGAGCCGGATCATCCTTCATGCCTTCGTCATCTTGCAGCATACGGAACTCGTGCTTCAGCGAGCCCAGTTGAATGAGCGGCGTGTCCGGCATAGCGATGGCTACACCGCTGCCGCCTTCGGTATAAACCGCTCCTTCGCCAAGGCAGTAGTAGTCAATCAAGCTGCCCGGAAGCTGATCAATGCGCAGACGGGTCGGCGCTTGCAGCTTATCAACCCACAGCTCCCGCTTGCCGGCTTCGATCGATCCGCCGAACGGGATGGAGACGTAGATGTTTTCCGGATCCCATACGCTGTTCTTGTGCATCCGCACTGCAACGTCCAAACGCGGCTTATCCGCATAGGCGGTCACGAGCAGCGAGTAGTGCTGGCAGCCGTCCACTTCATAGGTAAAGCGTACGCTTGCGTACAGATCGCCCTTATCAGCCACCTCAACCTGCGTCAGCTTGCCGACGGAAATGAGTGCGTGCGGCCCTTTGCGGTTGCGGCCCATTTTACGGCGGTTATTGGTCATTTCCTCGACTTTGGCCGATTTCGTCACATCGTAAACCGGCGTAAACGCATTGTGATTGCGGTCGGCGCGCAGCAATTCTTCGCCCGTCTTCTTGTCTTTCCAGGAAACGATGCCGTCGCCCAGATTCCATTCCAAACGCACGAACGGCGTTTCAAGCGTCGTATACGTCACTTTAATTGCGGAAGTGTCCTGTGGATCCGCAATATCGACGATGCCGTCCGCGCCGAGCAAATCTGTGCTGTGCGCGGTACGGGTGTTCGGCTTCTCAACGGGGCGAATGCGCATCATGCGCTCTTCGCCCGGCTGCAGCGTAACCGGTACGGTGACGATAGCGCCGCGGTGAGCTACGCGAAGCTGGGCTGGATATACTTCGCCGCTGGCTTCGTCATAAACCTCGAACCCGTTCTTGATTTCTTCCAAGTGCCAGAACTCCATAATGAAGTGGGCATAATCCTCCTGTACGAAGGAGTACGGGTTGCGGATTTGGAAGCGCATCGGACGATTCGGCGCCAGCAGCGCATCGCCTTTTGCTTCCAGAATATCATAAAGCGCCGAATGAGCCAGCGTGCTCGCATTGGCGGCAAAAGCATCCTTGCGCACGCCCAGCTCTTGCACGAACGGGTTCCATGGCTCCGATACGGAGGAGTGGTAGCCCCAAGTGTGCTCAGCGAACAGCATGAGTTCGTTTTCCATTTGCTTGATCCGTTCTTGAGGTACGATTTCAAAGGCCGGATCCAGACGTCTTACTTTCTCGTAGACGCGCTGAGCTTCGCGGAATACTTGCACATGCATCGGCGTCGAGCCGGTGCCGTCTGTCCACCAGTCCGGCCAATCGCCGCGGTGTACCGGGATGTCGTCCGCGTACTTCCGTACTTCGGCGAAGAAATCGTCCAGCGTCGCCGGTTGAATGCGGATGTTGTCGCCATGCTTCTCGTTCCACTTGTTCACAAAATCCATCATTTCCGGGTTCGGCGAGCTGTTATCCGTCGGCAGACCCGACAGCATGGCCGGGAAGAACGGAAACTTGAAGCCGTCCGCTTTCAAACGGTCGATATAGCGGTTAATCCGGATTTCGGCCATTTCAAACGTTACGCCTTTGGACGTATCCATGCCGTCACGGATCGTATAATTGCCGCCCAGACCCGGCTGAATGCCGAGATCATTGCCGAATACATAGTGCTCCCCGTTCCAGATCAGGATGCGGTCGCCCTTCTGCGTCTCCCACCAGAATGGCGTTTGCTTCTTGCGCAGCGGAAACATGGAGTGATGCGTATGAATACATGTGATCATATTGCGGATGCCCATTTCGTGGAGCGATTGCCCGTAGCCCCAGCTAAAGCCGGTAATGTCGGCCGTCATCGCCGACTCCAGCTTGACGTCGATCGACTTCGCATAGTCGCGGATCCGGCCCAGCATGGAATCAAGCAGTTCCTTGCCGACCAATTCACTCATGTTAAGGTACGTGCCGGACAGGCCGAAATCGCCGTTGCGGAACGCATCCGCCAGTTCTTCGCGCTCTTCTTCCGTCGCTCTGGCCAAGAACGTCTCAACCGGCCAGAACGTTTCGCACACCCATTTGTATCCTTGCCATTCCGGGCGGCTGCCGGCACGAACTTCACGAATAATGCCCAGCGCTTGACGAATGAAATCGACGTGGTATTGACAGATTTTCTCCTGACGCTCGGTATACCCGATATCGGTGTGAGAATGCTGGATTGCGTAAATTGTAAAGTTAGCAGGATTCGTCATCTCTCGCACTCCTTCTTCCTATCTCTTCTTAATTATCTTTCTATTTCATCACAGTGAAAGGCACTTCAAGCAAGTCGGCTGAATTGCCGCCAACCAACAGCTTGAACTCGCCCGGCTCCACGACGCGCTTCAGCTCCCGGTTCACGAGCTGCAATTGATCCTTGCCGATTGTGAAGCTGACGGTTGTCGCCTGCCCCGGCTCCAGCGCGATTTTGTCGAAGCCTTTCAGCTCCATTACAGGACGCGTCACCGAACCGACTTCGTCGCGGACATACAACTGCACGACTTCCTTGCCGGCCATGCCGCCCGTATTCTTCACTTCGACGGACAGCGTCGCTTCGCCGTCAGCCGGAATTTGCGCCGGCTCGACTGTCAGGTTCGAATATTCGAAGGTCGTATAGCTCAGCCCGTGGCCGAACCGGTAAAGCGGCTCGTTGTCCATCTCCAGGTAACGTCTGCCGTTGGTGCGACGAACCTGATAGTACACCGGCAGCTGTCCGACATGCTTCGGTACGGAAAGCGGCATTTTGCCCGAAGGGTTGATGTCGCCAAACAGTACATCGGCAATCGCATGGCCGCCTTCCTGTCCCGGGTACCACGCTTCAAGCACGGAATCGATATGGTCGGCAATCCACGGCTCGCTGACCGGACGGCCGTTGATGTAGATGACGACAACCGGCGTGCCCGATTCATGCACCGCTTTAACCAGATCAAGCTGGACGCCCGACAGGGTAAGGTTGATGCGGTCGATGCCCTCGCCGGTATCCATGTCGGAGTCGCCCTCCGCGATCAGATTGGCACCGGTCACCTGGTCGATCGTGTTGTCGCCGAACTGGCGGGCGCTCGATCCGCCGACCACGACGACCGCTACATCGGCGCCGCGCGCCGTCTCGACCGCTGCGGCGAAGCCGGAACGGTCATCGCCCAGAATGCGGCAGCCTTCGGCATAACGAACATCGATTTCCGCGCCCGCTTTTTCGCGGATGCCCTTCAACACCGTTACAATCGCTTCAGGCGGCTGCGGCGAGGTGTAGTCGCCAAGCTGATTGTACCTATTGGACGCGTTCGGCCCGATAACCGCGATGCTCTTCAGCGATCTGGACAGCGGAAGCAGCTGATTGCGGTTATTCAGCAGCACGATGCCTTCCTCGGCCAGTTCCCGCGCAATGCTGCGATGTGCCGACGAGCCGACGATTTCTTCCGCCCGCTCTGGGTTTGCATACGGATTCTCGAACAGACCCAAGCGGAACTTTATGTTCAGATTGCGGGCGGCCGCCTGATCCACCACGTCGATAGACACTTGGCCCGACTCGATGGCGTTCATCAGGTGGCCCTGGAATACTTCCCCGCACATTTCCATATCGACGCCCGCTTCAAGCGCCTGCTTGGCCGCTTCTTCATAGTTTGCCGCCACGCGATGGCCGCCCGCAAGCATGCCAAGCGCTCCTGCGTCGGTAATGACGAAACCGTCGAAGCCCCATTCATCCCGCAAAATATCGGTCAGCAGCTTGCGGTTGGACGTGCACGGCACGCCATCGACATCGTTGTATGCCGTCATGAGCGACATGGCGCCTGCTTCCACCGCTTTCTCGAACGGATACAGATCCTTCTCCCGCAGCTCGATCGGACCTAGCGGAGCCGGAGCGCCGTTGCGTCCGCCGTGAGAGGCGCCATAGCCGACGAAATGCTTGACCGTCGCCGCGATGCCGCGCTCCGGAATCTGGCCTTGCATGCCGCGAACGGCCGCTGCGCCCATCTCACCGCACAGGTACGCATCTTCACCGAACGTCTCCTCGGTGCGGCCCCAGCGGGGATCGCGCAAGACGTCAAGAATCGGCGAATAGGTCGCTGCGCCGCCGCGCGCGCGCGTCTCGTCGGCTACAGCCGCATTCGCCTGCTGGAACAATGCCGGATTCCACGTGCTGGCCGAAGCGATCGGCACCGGGAATACCGTGCCGCCGATCGACATATGGCCGTGGGCGCACTCTTCCCCGAACAGAATCGGAATGCCGAGCCGCGATTGTTCAACCGCGATCCGCTGAACCATATTCACCGCTTCGGCGCTCTCGCCGGGCTGCATCCCCGTCTCCAGCGTAACGCCTGTCCACGGATCGGCCCGCAGGAAGCCGTAGAAGGCGCCAACCTCGCCTTTCTCGATCTGTTGTGCAAACTTGTCGTCTATATGCAATTTACCGTCAGTCCGAGTATAAGCATGCCAGCCGAACAACTGAACGAGCTGACCGATTTTCTCGGCGGTCGTCATTCGGCGGAGAAGATCATTCACCCGTTCTGCCGTCGGCAGCGACGCGTTGCGATAAGGATAATCCGTCACTTGACACCCTCCAATTACTAGATAATATTTCCACATACATACTACAGCTGTATGCCTAAATGCGGCTTGTCTTCATTGTACAAAATACGGCTTCAAAAAGCTTTGAACAGTTGCGTCATCTTTTTGCACAATTAGGACAGAACATTGCGCGTTGCAATCGTACTGTCGATAAGGATAACGTGACAAACGGTCAATAAAGCTTTACAGGAAGCCGATTAGGATGCTTCTAACACATAAGTGACAAACTTTTCATCCCAAATGCTCGTAAAAATAGCATGAAAAAGACGACGCTTTATGAAACGTCGTCTTTCAAAGGGTTGGCACATGGCACTTTCATTATACATAAAAAGGTACAGCTCCCACAAAAATCCGGATGAGCTGTACCTTTGCTTGTTAAATCTTACCTCCTCAACAGGTGAGGATTAGTTCAAGCTGTTCAAGAGTGTTTTAATTGGATCATTAAGGTTCAATGCATTCAGAATGATCGTCATAGCCTCAGCACGTGTGGAGCTGCCTTTCGGATCAAATATCCCATTTGGCTTGCCGCTAATGATGCCAGCTTGTGCCGCATCCTTAATTTGATTCATGGCAAAGGAGCTCGCGCTTGACATATCCGTGAAGTTGCCTTTGGAATCATCTTTGTCAACTTCATTCAAGCTGACAATACGGGACAGAATGATGACCATTTCTTCGCGGCTGATCGTTTTGTTCGGCTTGAACGTTCCGTCACCGTATCCGTTAATAACGCCTGCACTTGCAAGGTTATTAATCGCGTTTTTAGCCCAATGACTGTTAATGTCGCTCAGTACAGCCGCATCTTGAGCGCCGCCGCCGTTGATATCGAAGACGCGAGCGATGATCGCTGCAAACTCAGCGCGTGTGATTGGACTGTTCGGACGGAACATGCCATCCTCAAACCCAACGATCACTTGCAGTTTCACAAACGTAGCAAGGGTCTTTTCAGCCCAGTGTCCTTTCAAGTCAGCCAGGTCAATCTTATCATTAGATTTCTTGGCTTCCTCTACCCTGGACTTAATCGCATCAATTAAGTTTGCTGCATTAATAATATTGCTGTTGAATATATGATCTGTTGGTTCTGGCGTTGGTTCTGGTGTTGGTTCAGGCTTAGGCTCAGGTGTTGGTTCTGGCGTCGGCATCGACGGCGTATAGCTCTGAGTGCTTACCGTTACCGGTGTGCTCCATTCACTAGCTCCTGCCGAATTTTTAGCTCTCACCTTATAGGTGTGGCTTGTGTTTGCTGCAAGACCTGTATGTGTGAATGGATTTGCAATATCCGTTTGAATAACTCCATCCACCATCAAGTCATAACCTGTTGCGTCTGCTGAATGGTTCCATGTTACGTTGATTTGCGACATACTTGCTGCTGTCGCTTTCAAACCTGTAGGTACGGCAGGAATTGTGCCAACTTGACCGCCTTCCTCTGACACGGTTACCTCATGGGAGGCACCGGCTACCTGCAGCTCTTTCCCCTGTTCGTTTGCAATTACAACATTATCGATCGATACAGTCGTCTTAGCAGAAGCTTGCGCTCCAGCTTTAGCCATAAATTTAAAAGCTAGCATTTCGCCTTGGGCAGGCACATTCACACCCAAGCTGGCAGCCGTAACCCAGATTTGTCCCGGCACTGTCTCCGATTGATCGATGACTTGGAATCCGTCTTTCAGTGATGTAATCGAATCAAGATGCAGCATCGTCGGATCATAGTGAAGCGTAAACTCTTGGGAAAACACCGACTGGTGCTCGTTTTTCATATCGCCGTTCAGTTCCATCGTCAGATCGAACGCTTCGCCAGCTTTCACCTGTTCCAGTCCGGTAATAACCGCGTGCGGTTTTTCAGAAGGACCCGGTTCCAAAAATACGTTGATCTCTGCAGCCGATGCCCAACCATTAGCACCTGCCGTTGCTTCGAGCTTGATAAATGATGCATCTGTCGGATCAAAAGTCGCTGCTTTCTCCGCATTGTCCTTTGCCCAATCTCCGCTTGCAACCTTGGTAAAGGTCACTCCATCCGTACTTACATAGATATTATAAGTCGTAATAACCCCATTAAGCGCAGACGCTCGCGGCAAATACGTCAACTTACTAATGTTGTAAGTTCCCCCGAGGTCCAAAGTGATCGATTGAGGAAGTACATCCGATTTATCCCACTTTGTATGCCAGAAAGTTTGCGAATTTCCGTCAATCGCCAGGGATGCTGAATTATTTTCTTCAACTATTTCCTCACTTGTCGCCGTTGCCGTCATTTGCGACTGCGGGATCTTTTCAACCGTTACTTTAATGCTTGTTATCAAAGGTACGTTATTCGGATTTGCCACTCCAACCGGCAAAGTTACCGTTCCGTTTACAGTGAAAGTCTGTACAGTCATTAAAGCAGGATCATATTTCGAAGACTCTACATCCCATGTCACTTTGGCATCGCCATCGCCGCCATCGGTAACCAATTTCACCGTTTTCGGCAAACCAAGAGCGTCTGCCGTCTTCGCCGCTCCGACTGCCGCACCCGTTTTGTCAGCAGGTGCCGTGATGCTCTCTAAATTAACCCCTTGAGGCGTAATGTCAACGTCCTGCGACGAACGGTTATACATGGAATCCGCAGCGAATACTCGCAGTGTATACGGAGTAATCGGCGACAAGCCAGTCAGCTTGTATTCTCGATATTCATCGAATGGCTGGTCCATCGGCAGCGAAAGACTGTTGAACGATTTGTCCACTTCTCCCGTCAGCTTGTTGATCAGCTGAACATTGTATTCCAACACACGAACATTGTCAGTCGCTTGCTTCATTGTAAAAGTAAGTTCGTTGTTTTCGAAGGATTTGATCGTAATACCCTCATCAAATTGCGGCGCGATGAGTTCTTTTGTATCGCTCTTGTTGTACGTAAAGGCATCCTTGCCTTCGCCAACAGTTGCTACAAAAGGTACGCCTACAAATTGTTCGGTGCTCAAATTATACTGTTTGATAATAATCTTCGAACCGTACACCTCTAAGAAATTCGCGATGCGAGGTGTGACTTTGTAATTGATATACGCGCCTTCAATATAGCCGCCGTACGGACCGCCATCAATATAGCTGGAATATGACGTTCCGCCGGCTTCGAAAAACGTAGCCGCACCTTGATAGATAGAACGTTCGTCAGTCGGGTCGTAATGCGTATGACCGGACATATAGAATACTTGCGACAAATGATTGTCCGCAATATATTTGCCTACATTATTACTTGCCCCGCTGCTCCATGCCGAGGACCACACTGTTCCGCTTACAGGGAAGTGAGAAGAGACAAAGATCGGTTTTGCTGGATCGTAATCCGGTTCTTTTGTAATTTGGTCAAGGAAGTTTTTGGCTTTTCCAGACGTGTTGTTGTCATCATAGTTTCCGTCAAAGCCTACAAAATTAAATCCTTTTACATTGACCCGATAAGCATCTTTAAAGAAATTGTTATCATATGTTTGCGTAGTTTCGTTCCACGCGCCCGCCGAACCGACAGGAATAAATTTTTCTGCGCCGCCCATATCATGGTTGCCTCGAATCATTAACAGCTTCGTACGGTCAAATAGGCCTTCATCCGCAAGTTTATTGTAGACGCCTGTCAGCTCATTCATCCACACATATTCGTTCGCATTGTTACCGCCGGTAACGTCGCCGGGAATAAACAGAACGTCCGCTTGCGGGAATAATTCCAGCTCTTTTCTAAAGCCTTTTTCCACGCGCTCGACGGCAGCAGGGTTAGCGCTGATTTCCGTGTCGCTGTCCACAATCATGTTCAAATCAGCCGGGGTTGATGTTTTGTTGCTTTTTTGATAGATAAAGATTGCGTTGTTTAGTTCACGTTCGTAGTAATGGATCGTTTCCTGTGTATATAATTTCTCGTTTTGCGATGTTGAAACCGTACTTGCGGTCGTAAACACCTTGTTCAAATAATCGAAATCAGTTTGGCTGTAGCCATTGCCGAGGCCGCCTGTAATGATTGCATTGGCTTCTGCTACTGCGTCGTTAAGTGCGGTCAAATCTACTTTATTTACACCATAACTAGTATAATGCTCTTTCACTACATCGCTGCTGAATGCGTCTTTCCAGATCTTCAGCTCCGCGATATCGAATGCATTACCGCCAAGGTTGCCCAATCCGTCAGATCCGATATTCAATGGGTTCGACGTATCCAACGAGCCGAGCTTCAGCGTCGTTTGAGCCATTTCGTAACCATCGATATACATCGATGCGAGCATTTTTTCTCGGTCTACTACATAGGTGACATGACGCCAATCGGAAGCATTGAATGTGTTGCGTCCGAAAGTAATGTTCTTGTCTTTTGCGGTCGGGAAGCCCAAATTCATTTTGATCGAATTCGCTGAAGTATGAATCGCCCAGCCTGCGTTAGAGCCGTTACTGAAATCCTTATTGGATAAGATGACCTGATTATCATTCGTGTCCCCCTTATACCAGAAGGATACGGTAAAACTATCATCACCAAATTTCAAGCTTTGCTTCGTACCGACATAATTGCCGTTTCCACTTTCTATGTGCAGCGCTTTTGTTCCAGGCCATACACCGTCTACAAAGCTATAATTTCCTTTTGCAATCAAATCCTCTTGATCAACATCGTTCTTCAAGTCATTGTCGAATTTAAACGATGCCATGAGGGAGTCTGCATTTGTGTTGAGGACTTCTGCGCTTGCGGCAGGCGATAGCATAACGACTATCATCGCTAATGCGAGCGTAAAGGATAACATTCTTTTCATTAGAGTGAAACCTCCATATTTATTTCTTAGTCGCTTTTGCTACGATTTGAAGGTCTGCAAGATCAACCTTGCCGTCATGATTCACATCGATTTTTTCATTCCAGCCCGCTTGATCGGGTTGCTTGCCATATCCTCCTGCAACAATCGCCACGTCTCCAACCGAGATTCTTCCGTCTCCATTGATATCTGCGCTGATTTGCTGCTTGTTAAACCGTTGAATAGCTGCTTTCAATGCCGCTTTCGCACTTTTCACCTGCTCCTCGGCAGCGTCCGCATCGTTTGCTGTCTCATTGGCTGCGGCGATAGCCGACTGCAATTGCGCTTTGGAGCCAGCTGCGTACAGACCGTCCTCGTTACCTTCCACTGCTGCATCGTACTTAGCCTGAGCGCTTTCAATAATGCTTTGCAGCGCCAAATCGGCCTCTACCGTCACATTGGCAGCAGCTGTAAAATTGCCGTCAGCCGTTGTGACCGTTACTGTCGCCGTCCCGGGACTAAGGCCAATCAGCGAAGCGCTGCCGCCTGCTGCAGTTACAGATAATACAGCAGAATCGCTGCTTGTCCACGAAACTTGAGGATCGTTCGCATTAGCCGGCGCAACCGTTGCCGTCAATGTGATCGTTTCGCCTTCCGTCATGATGACGTTCTGCTGATCCAGCGTCACCCCGGTAACAGAGACGCGATCAACGACTTCGAATGTCTTGCGATCCACGATCTCATACCCGTCATCGAGCATGAACAGCGCATCATACGTACCTGGGGCCAGCCCATTGCTTACACTAACTTTCCCGTCTCCAGTCTTTAAATAACTCCATCTCAACGATGCTCCGGCACCTGGAGGAACATCTCCGGTTTTGTAGATTCCGATCCAATCCGTCCCGCTTGCGCCGGCACCTGTGTAAGAAAGCGTGATGGCTTCCCCTTTGAGGTAGTGAAGCTTGTCCAGAGTTAACGTCTGCCCGGAAGCTGCTTCGGCAACAGGCATGAAAGATGCTGCGTTGAAAATCAACATCATGCCTAACGCTAAACAACCGATTAGACGCAGCATGGTTTGGTTTCGTTCGTTGTTCATTAGCCAATCCTCATTTCTACTATTTTTTCATCTTAACTTGTACGTTGTTATGTCATGGAAACAAATGAGTCCTATGAATATACTCACATCCCTTCGGAAAACCAACTAGCATATTGAAAGCGAATGTTCGCTTCAACTCTTTCGAGATAGCAAGATTTGGCTCAAACAGCGATTTTCATGCATGGAATCACCTTATATTTTGTTCAATTTTCATTAAATACTTGCTACAATTTATTTAAAACAACCCGAATTCTCTTTTCGTACAAAATAAATTGTACGTTATTCCCATATTCAATAGGTTAACTTAATGTAAGACTGCAATGAAGTTTATGTAAAGATCGATTATCGGAATGTAAACACACAAAAAAATTAGGCCCAAGCATATGATTGCTTGAGCCTTTGATGCATCTGGTAATGTGGCTTTGAAGCACAACTCCAAAAGGAGTGAAGTCATCGTTGACATATGCAGCCGCGAAGATCAAGGCGGGCGACAGCACGCGCAGGCAGACGCCCGTGATTAGAGAAAAGCGATAAGTTGGTGCGTAAAGGACTTGGCTGCGCTGAAGCTCCATTTTTAGCGCATATGGCAACTGAAAACCTTGCTCCAGACTCTTGAAGCCCGCAAGCTTTATTCCGCTGTGAATGAACATCCCGACTGCCACGGTGAACAGCATGAACATTCCGACCAGCCCCAGCATCATCGTGCCCATGTCCATCGAACCGTTATTCGACATCATCGTATTATTTTCGAATAGGGTATCAAGAACAAGCAGCAGCGCCACCCGCTTGCGCAGAGAAAAACGCCGAGACCAATCCATAGTCCGGAGCTTCGTCTTGCAGCCGTATAGGCGTAAACCTCTTGTTCCGTCAGCACAGGCACTGCCTGCTCCGGTCTGGCTGAATGGCCTTTGGAAGCGTTCAGAAACTTGCTTTTGGGCTTGTCCTTATTGACTTCGACCGGACCTACCGCCTTCGCGGTCTCGATCGCCAGATCATGAAGCGGCACATAGGATACGCCCACCGTGTAAATAAATTGATTCATCGCATATTTCGTTCGTTCGGGAGCATCCTGCCCAGAAGCCAGCAGTAACAGCTCCAGCCCGCCGACATTTTCAGTTCTTTGCCGCTTGTGATCCATTTGTCGGCTACTTCTTGTGCGATATACGCCTCCGCCAACGTAACCGCAACCACGAAATCCGACAGCATGTAGAAATAAGCCGCATCGATCCAACGCTCGAAATCCGCCTCCGTCATCATAGCCAACTAAATCATATTCAGGAGGTGCAAGAATCGCTGATTCCCAATCAAGAAAATACAGCTGATTTTGATGACGAATCAAATTCCCTCCCCAAATGTCACCGTGACATAATACTCTTTCTTTAGAATCAGTAATTGCTAGGCTGCGCAGTCTACGAACATCATTCATAAGAAGAAATATCTGCTCTTTCTTTTCCAAAACATGTTCTCGCATAGCCTGTTTGATATCATTTTCAAAATTTATCGTATTTTCAAGCACCATCATCAAATGTTTCGGTTAGCAGCATGGTATGGTCAATGTAGGGTGTCATCCGATGAATTGAAGCCACTGATCTAGCAATTTCTATAAGGATATCCTTCGAAAAAGGGTATGCGTCCGCCAATGTCTCTCCTTCGATAAAATTAAATAAGACGATGGTTATGTTTCCGACATGAATTTCAAACTCTCCCATGAGTGTTTTTATTGGGAATGTAAGATTTTGAAAAAGCTTATTATGATACATGCTCCACGTGAGGGGTAAGTAATGCTGCAGCCGTTCAATACTTCTTCTTTGTCTATCATTTTGATAATTAAATAATTTTAGATAGTACCGTTCCCCGTTCCCACAATTCACCCAGTAAGAATAAGCCGAATCCCCGACTGGAATGAAATGGATGCTTTCTGCCTGTATCCCATATTCCTTTTTAAGGCTAGACATAAGAACATTATCTTCGATACGATATTTTATTTTCAAACGTTACACCCCTCCTGGGTCATTATTTTACTTGACTCTTGACAATTCGCCCCCGCGATTACGCGACGATTTTCCGTTTGCTTCAATGATTTGAGGGATTTTATCTCTAACTAGTTTTTGTTGTATATAAGCATGTTTCATCTGCTTATTTGGATAATACTTACATGGTAAGTTTAACACATCTGGAAAAGTAAAGAACCCGAGCGTCCTCGCCTAAGGGTCGGAAGCATCTTCCTTTTTTATAAACAAAAATAGCCTAATCCTCCGTCATTGTACAGAAGAGATTAGGCTATTGTCGGTATTTTTCTCGGTTTGGCTTCGCCAAACCGAATGCCGAATCCCTATCCTTTTCCCGCCAAATAATGCGGCGGCGGACAACTTAGTATCCTTCAAAGGAAAAATATTACTAATAAGGCATGTCTTTGTATCACTAGTACCAGTTTACACAATTTAGCCCTTAACACTTCCAAGGACTAATCCTGTAGTGAAATATTTCTGGATGAATGGGTAAACCATCAAGATAGGTATTGTTGCAAGGAACAACTGAGCCGCCCGGCCTGTGCGGACATTCATGTAAGCAAGAATCTTAGCAGTGTCGCCCTGAGCCATACGTATGACTTCTTCAAAATTAATGATCAGCGTATGCAAATAAGTCTGCAAAGGATAATTTTTGCTGTCTTGCATGTAAATCAATCCACTAAACCAATCGTTCCAGTGATTAACGACTGAAAACAGACCTACTGTCGCCAACGCTGGAGTCAACAATGGCAGCATAACACGGAACAAGGTAGCAAACACTCCGGCACCATCGATCATCGCAGCCTGCTCTATTTCTTCCGGCAGGCCTCTCATAAAGTTCATCATTATGATCATGCTGAATATTGGCAGCGCTCCAGGCAGAACCAACGCCCATATACTATTCAAAAGCCCAAGTTTTGTGACTACTATATATGTAGGGATCAAACCCCCATTAATAATTATTGTTACGACAAAGTACATCATATATATATTGCGCCCGAAAACCTTGTCCTTATTCTTTGAGAGAGGATAGGCGGTTATAACAATCAGCACAAGGTTTACGATCACACCAAGCAACACCCGCCAAATGCTTACCCACAAAGCTGGTAAAAACTTACCACCCCGGAAGGCGAATTCATACGATACGATCGTAAAGTCCACAGGCCAGAAAACAACCCTGCCAGCTGCAACAGCGGAAGATCCACTGAATGATATGGCCAAAAGATGAATGAAAGGTATAATACATGCAATAGCTGTAAGAGATAAAAAGATCGTATTAAACACAACAAAAGCTGTACGAGCCGGTGATCGAAAATACACCATGTCTTAAATCCCCCCATTTTCAAAATCCTATGAATAGACAAACAACTATAATACCCTGTAACCGGCAAACCTGTCAGCAAGATAATAGGACATCGAAATCATAAAGGCTGCAATCAAGGACTTGAACATTCCAACCGCCGTACCGACTGAATACTGAGCCTGCTGGATACCCAAACGGTACACATAGGTGTCAATGATATCACCAGTAGAATAAACGATCGGTGAGTATAGGTTGTAAATCTGATCAAAACCAGCGTTCAATATGTTTCCCAGTGATAGAATGGTCATCAGAACAATTATGGGCATGATCGAAGGAATGGTGATGTACCATGTCTGCTTCCATCGTTTTGCCCCGTCCACGATAGCTGATTCATACAGACCGGGGTCTATACTGGTCAGCGCTGCCAGAAAAATAACAGTTCCGAAACCAAAGCTTTTCCATATCTCTGAGACAATCATCGTCCATCGAAATGTTTTCGGGTCACCTAAAAATGAAATAGGCCCTATGTCAAATAAAGACAGGAAAGTATTCATGATCCCCCCACGACTTAGAATATCAATCATAACGCCTGCCAGGATAACCCAAGACAGAAAATAAGGCAAATAGATAACTGTTTGAAAAACACGCTTTGCCGAAACTTTACGCACCTCGTTGAGCAGGAGTGAAAACACAACAGGCACAATAATACCACCTATAATTTGGAACCCTGCTATGAATAAAGTGTTCCAAATTGTCTGTACAAAGTTGGGCTGGCTAAACACACGTATAAAATTGTCGAGACCGACCCAAGGAGACTTAAAGCCCATGGACGGATTGTATCTTTGAAATGCAATGACAAGTCCATATAGAGGGATGTAATTGAATATAAATATCACGACAACTGCGGGGATTAACAAAACATGATATTGCCATTGCTTACGTAACGTAAACAGTAATGATTTCATCGCTGAATCCTCCTAGAATACGGACTTTATACTGTCAGCGATCTCCTTGCGTCATATGACGCAAGGAGATCGCTGACAGTGTAATTATTTCATTACTTTCCGTACATCTTGTTGACGGCTGCCGTTACTTCGTCACCGCCAGCGTGTCTCCAAGCTTCAATCAAGGTATCGTAATAGCTGATATCTTCAAGACCCATGATAATTTTTGTATAACCCTCAGTCAGCAGGTCATCGAGTGTGGTACCGTAATCAAGCATGGCCTGTGGCATTGCACCCCATACCTTGGTTTTGTTGATCTGTTCATTGTCAACATGAGAGTTTCCCAGGACGAGAGATGCTGTTTCATGACCCATCTGAAGATAACGGCCTAAACCAACCAAATCGCCCTCATTCTTCCACTTCAAGATTTCATTGTAGAACAACACCGCATTTCCTGATCCAAGAAGCTTATTACCTGTAATGACCGAAGAAGATACATCCTTGATGTCTTGATAATGGGCGAACTCAACCTTGAACGGACCGGTGATATGGTGCATGTCATTGGTGTTAAAGGGCAGGACTTCCTCAAGGGTCATGGTTCCGTTGCCAATGGAGTCATTCAGAACATCAATGTATGTGTTTATCAGCTCGACAAGCACCTCTGGGTGTTTATAGCCCTTACGGACAACACTATATACGCTGTTGCTGAATTGTCTTGGATAAAGGATTTTATTGTCATCTACACTGGGCAGGTTCATGGACACAAAGTAGGTGCCTTCTCCTTTATTCTTAACCATGTCTGCACCAACTTGCCAGCCAGCCCAGTTTTGCTGTGCATATGTCCCGACTTCTCCATTATATGCATCCCGCAGCATGGCAGCGCTGTCCATTGTGGCAAAGTCCTTCTTGATATAGCCTTTTTTATACCATTCAGCCCATTTGGCAAGAGCATTTTTAGTCTCGGGCAAGGTTGCACCATGGACGATTTTACCGTCGGGGCCATCCACCCAGATCTTGGGATAAGCGTGGAATGAACTAGCCATTTCGAAGAATGCACTGAGGGTTTTATCGAGCATGGTACCGAATTTAGCGCCATTGTTCGTTTTAAACGCCTCCATCATTTTCTCAAAATCCTCAATAGTTTTGACTTCTTTAATGCCGTTTCCCTCTAACCAGTCTTTTCTTGCCCATAGGAACGAAGTGGAAGTTTCATCACCATAGTGCAGTCTGGGTATAGCCAATAGCTTACCATCACGCATGGCAGTTTCAACGATGTCCCGGTTTGGTTCAATCATCTTTATAAGAGATGGTGAGGCATATTTCTCGTAAGAACTCGTTAAATCCTCAAGCATATCAGCTTCTATAAGCTGGTTGAGTTGTACTATGTTTACCGTGAACATATCTGGCAATTCGCCGGATGCAATCGCAAGGTTGAGCTTTGTGTCGTACTCAGTCGTTATCCAATCCACTACCACATCAACATTGATTTTTTCCTTGAACAATTTGGTCCAAAGATTATTGGAGTAATCTTCGCCTTGTGCGAACTTAGCGTTTACAATCTCAGGAAGTCCCACTCTAACCTTGATGGGTTCTTGTTTCGTAGTATCCTTGGGTTCTTGATTCGTAGTATCCTTGGGTTCCTCGGTGGTAGGGGCAGAGCTTGAACATGCTGCCACTGATATAATAAGGGCAATTGTCAATACAATACCAAGTACACGTTTGTACATTCTTCTTCCTCCTTTAAGAATATTATTTTTGAAATCGCTTTCAAATTGAACTCTTGAACCACTTTTAAAACGTTGAAAATGGCGCGCCTTTAATCAGACTATATGATTCATTTATAAAATGGTAAACAAACACTTTTTACTGGTTTTCATTATTTGTAATGCTCTCTATATATCCAATTTACATTTATAGTGACAAATGTCCTCAAAAGAAAGATTCATTTCTTGCTAACATACAATTTTTGTCCTCTGCACAAACATTGAGATTATCTATATTACTTCATGATATTCCTATATGCTCCTGGTGTAATACCTTCATATTGTTTAAATACTCTTGTAAAACTTACAGTACTTATATATCCTACCTCAGTAGAAATATCCCTTATGTTCGTATTCGTATTTACCAATAACTCCTTAGCCTTATCAATTCTTATCATCTGTAAAAACTTTAAAGGTCCCATTCCAGTTCCTTTCTTAAAAGACTTTGATAAATAGGGTACGTCTATTTGAAATTCATCAGCAATCTTGGAAACATTAAGCTCCTGCACACTATAATGCTCTTTGATATAAGACATAACCTTTATATGAATTTCTTCCCTCTTATAAGGATCATCCCTCTTAAAATACAGCTCGATTCGATCCATCATTTCAACAATTTCATGTTTCAACTCACTTAAAGATTCACATTGTAGTAAACTATCGATAAGCTGAACATTCTGAATAAACTCTTCCCCATACGATTTCTTCAGTTCTTTCAGGGCAATTATAAGAGAATTAATAATGCTATACATTCTGCATTTGGCTAGTTGTAATGAAGGCATATCATTAATGAACCATTCCTGTATGATGGTATTAAATACCCTTTTAGCGTTATCGTAATCCATAACTAAAACATAGTTGATAAACTGATGCTCATCATGAAGTAAATGATTTTGATGAATCGTATTATTATATCGCTGCAAATCACTATACGATAAAACTTCACTTCGGCCCATTAAAATATGATATTCCATAACCTCTACAGCTTCTTTATAAGCTTGGGATATGCCAGAAAAACCTTTTTCATATTGACTAATAGCAACAGAAAGGGAAATTCCGAACTTCTCCTGAGTGAATTTTTTAATCTGTTGTACAATAGCTTTTATATCTCTTTCCGAACCATGTAAATCTTCTTTCCCAATATCAACCAAACAAATACTGTAGTCATCATCTTGTAGATAAAAACCTCGAAATTTTTCGTTTACTAATTCTTCCGCAATATTTTGCACAATAAAATTAGCCATATCCAAGTTGTCCATATCATCATCCTCACCATTTTCAAAAAAAAGATTACTGATATCAAAAAATACCATTACCACATAAAAGTTATCATTGGAGATCTGAATGTCATATAATACAAGCATTTCCTCAACCCCGTCAAAGTGAAGCTTCCCCTTAACCATCTTAGTCATAAACTGGTTTCTTAACTTGTCCCGCTGTTTCGAGATTTGTACATTAATCACTTCTTTTTCTTTGAATACTTTTTCCAAAACATTTTTTATAAAGTCATATTCGTTTTCTTCTCTAGTATAAGAATGCTTTATATCACTCCTGATAAATTGGATTAATTTATTCATTGGTTTATAATTTCTATACGCAAAGAAATATGCAACGAAGCCTCCAAATAGCAAACACAAAAACAGGGATACATATATTACACTCTTTACTTGTTTTACCCTTCCGAAATATATATGTCGTGGTATAACCGATATATATTTCCATTTGGTAATATTTGATGAGACATGTGAAGTGACGTATTCTTTACTATTATTAGTCGATGTAAGATTATCGAAGTTTTCCTCACTTATTAAACCAAAAGAGTCGTATTTTTCTCCAAACAGAAAAGCTCTATTATATTTATCAACAATCAAAATTTCATTTTCATCAATCCATTTTAATCCCTCGATCAAAGGATTTATTATCTTCTCATCGAAAACAACTATTAATTTTCCTGACATATTCTTTTTTCTGGGACTGGGCAGAGACTCCATAAAAACAATTTCATTTTGTAAGTTATTATCCTTATATGGTATAAACCCAGCTTCCCTTCCTTCCAACCATTGTCTGGTTAAAATGGGATTTCTGTGCAATCCAGCTTTATCCAGTGCATCCAATGGAATTTTCCCATTATCGTATAATATAATTTCGTTATTGCCAAAATAAATATATATCTCTTTAATTATGGGATTTGTTAGTTTATACTTTAGTAAATCCTTTTGTATCTGTGCCAAGTTGAAGATTTCGCCGGGCTTAAGGCTGGCACCATAATTCATGGCTATCTGGATTCTTTGATCCAAACCCATCTGAAGAAAAAGTTTGCTGACTTCGCTTAGTCTGTCATCCACAATTCGCTTAACTTGATTTAATGAATTATAGTGTGCTTTATCTATCTCATCCTGGATGATCTGCACAGAAATAAAATAAGCAGCAGTACTAATTATGATACTTATAAAGATAATTAAGAAGTATGAGAATAAATCCTTAAGGAACGTTTCATTCCTATTAGCCCGGTACTCTTTGTCCATATTCTACACCTCATCTCTTAAGCTAAGTGGATGCTCAGCAAATAGGCCACAAGATACACTACATCCTTTATTGGTGATGTACCTTGCAGGATTTCATTCCATTCATGGTTTACTTCCATGCTCTTTGGAAAAGTAACCTCAATGATATCCTGTACATACATAACTATTAAGAATCTATAGGATATGGTATTCTGTAACTTGTTCTTAAGTATGGATTTGAGGGTGTTTAATGGATGGATGTATGTTACAACAAGCTTTTCAAGTTGTTGATCGATGAAGGAATGAAGAGAACAGAATTACGGAGGGAATCAGTCCCAATACCTTGACGAAGCTCTCGAACAACGAATTGGTTTCGATGGAGGTTCTTGTTAAGATTTGCCGTTCATTGGCTTGTGATATCGGTACCAAGGGATATGATCATAACTTTGACAAATATACTATGGGTATGGCCGCCACTTTGCAGCTGGACCTATGGCTAATAATACTTTGTACACTCTTTCATTTTTCTTATTTCGCTCTGTTTGAAGTCACCGCGCAGAAGATCTGCAACACTCTAAATAAAATACGCCTTTTCCATGAAATTCATCATATATCTGCTTCTTCGGCCTTTAAGAAATTCTGTTACAGGCCGATATTCCGGCGTGAAATTAGCATATTATTACCTTTTTTCACTTGACCGCCTCGCTTTCTTATTTACTCATACTATATATACCATTTGTTGATAAATTTGTATACATAGTAACGGAATTGTGCAACAAACGACTTAGTGTGGTTCGCACATCTACACTGTCCGTGCGCTGGCTGCCAAACTTCCGGTGGTGGATACTGATCGCCTCGCCGTTTGGTGCAAGCGGTTCGACCGTATGTGCCGCGATCCGAACGACGATCTCTTTGCCCGACCATGCTGTACGAGCGGTTCCGGCAGCCACGAACCGACGTATACCTCTCTGTTCTTGCGGGCAGATTTCAGGAAGTCAAGGCAGCGGTTAGTAACTATTTTGCACAGATACGCTTTCAGTTTAAGAATACTATCGCCTTCCGCATCCATCTCCCATTTCCCTGCTTTGACAAATACATCCTGCACCAAGTCCTCGGCATCGGATACCGATCCGAGCATCCGGTACGCAATGGACAAAAGCAACGGCCGATAACTTAAGTAAGCAGAATCAAGTTCCATCCGTATCCCCTTTCTTGCTTACATCTTTATCCTTTATTATACATAGCGCGGCGCTTTTGGCGCTAGACAGCGATGCGTTGAGCAGCATGCCTTCTGCACCCACCCAGTCTCCCGCAACGAACAGTCCTGCCCTTCCTTTGACGACAGGGCCGGGTCTTCCCGAGTATCCGCCTTTTTCCGCAGCGACGACATCATGTGATACGAGCATGTGCGGCAGAAAGCGTCGTTCCAGCTCGCATTCGTCCTGCGATGCGTTCGAATCCTCTCCTGGACGCAAATATTTCATAACGTGTACAACCGAGTGCTTTGGGTGATCGGTAAAATGCGCGACTGACGGCGCTGCCGCTGGTAAAGGCTGAACCGTGGAGCGTGGCCGTGCCTTCATTGAATGTGATTGTGCGGGTGGTATTATACAAACTGCCGTTCGTTACGCCGCTGACGATCGGCGCCGTTTTATCGATCGTGAAGGTGACTGTCGTCGAATTGCCCGCCGCGTCCGTTGCGATCACCGTATGCGCGCCCTCGGCACTGACGATGCTGCCGCTGGTGAAGGCTGCGCCGTCCAGCGTCGCGGTGCCGTCACTAATCGTTATCGTGCGGTTGATGCTGTAGCTGCTGCCATTCGTTACACCCGTGATGGTCGGCGGCGTTTTGTCGATCGTAAAATGCACCGTCGTCACATTATTCGCGGCATCGGTAACAATTAGCGTGTAGGCACCTTCCGCGCTGACGGTCCCGCCGTTGGCAAACGCAGAGCCGTTTAGAATCGCCGTACCTTCGTCAAACGTAATCATGCGGTTGGAGTTATACAAACCGCCCTCCGTTACCCCGGTAACAACGGGAGGCGTCGTATCCGCTGCGCCGGTAAAAATCAGTACGGGTTTATACGTTGAATTTTCACGGGGATACACGGTAAAATAGGCTGTTTTATTCGTGCCTAACCGCCCGGTCAACATAAAGGTAAGATCCGCAGCCCCAAGGGAAGCTTTGTTGGTCACGTAGGAGGTGACGTCAAAGTTTAAACATCCGAGCAGCGTATTCGGGATTGGCGCACAACCTTGTGACGTCGTATCGACATTCGTCGTATCGAGAATCCCGGTGCTGCTGGCCACCGGGATGTTTTGCGAGCCGTTCAGCCGGCTGTCACCGTTGCTTAAAGGAAAATTGGCGGTATTGCCGCCCAGATTTTCCGCCCAGGTTGTGTTGTCGGATGCAGTAAGCGTAGCGCGAACATCAAACGAACTGGAGTTGGTGTAGACATAGGGAATGTATACCCTTAATACCACCTTGGATATGGAAGACGGCAAGCCCGTATTGAGCTGGTCAAAATTAATTACCGTTTTCTGGTCGCCGGCATCAAAGTCCGGTCCGACAACGTTGACGTTGACATTTGCCGCTCCTGAAATAAAACTGCTGGCTGGAAAGCCTGATTGATACGTTCCGTAAAGGTCAATAAAGACGTCTTTGTTGGCAGGCTTGATCACATCGTCGCTGGCTTGGGCTCGCGGGACGCTCCAGGACGGCTGCAGCCAGGAAAACATAAATGCAAAAACCAATACAATGGATAACCTCTTGGCCAAGCTGTTCACCTCATCATCTTATTAGGAATTTTTGTGTATTTTCGCAGTCCAAAAGGATTACCACGCGTCAATGATAAAGACCTGTGCTGTGCCAGCCAGGCCGCGACTCTTCAAGATAGGCGAATCCGACCAATACCCCATAACCGATACGAACGCCTCTCTACTCCTTCTTTCGGCTACGACTCTCAACAATCAGACGGCTCCTACGTATCTACTACCGCCGGTTGGGCATTCGCACTTGGGACGGATAGTCATATGAAGCTCTCCACAGGCCGTAGTATAGTTGTTCTAAGAGAATAAGGAATCATACGAAAGTAGTAGAATTGAGATTTTATCAAAATCCATATGACGCACAAAAAAAGACCAGCCATGTTTATTATTGATTTATTAGGCTTTTCTCCTTTGGAGTATGGTTCTATTGGTTACTATTACGGTTCGAATGACAGCTTTGATCTCCAATTCGTCCCCAAACGGATCCACTAAGAAATTACGATCTGCGTAATGGAGCGCAAAAAGGCTTCTCACGAAGTTCGCATCCGAACCTGTGAGAAGCCTCTTTTATTGCGATATAGTCAATATGCGTTCAAACCGTGTTGCTTGTGAGGAGACCACAAGTCCGATCAGCGATTCCAATGGCTGTCAGAACATTGCAGTAGCTTGTTACGGTTCCAGGACCTCTTGCAGTCTAGGCTCCAGCTTCAGCAGGTTCAACAGCATCGTCGCCGTCTCCGCGCGGCTCGCATTTCCTTTAGGGTTAAGGGAATTTCCGTAGCCCTGAATTACTCCAGCCTTCGCCGCTGCCATCAACGAATCCCTTGCATATTTTCCTGCCAGGGATAAATCCTGAAAGTCCGTGCTGCCGGATTGCGGAAGTGTTGCTTCATTGATCAGTCTCATCAGGATGACGATCATTTCTTCGCGCGTGATCGCCGCATTCGGCTTGAAGGTTCCATCTTGGTAGCCTTTAAGGATACCGTGCTTGGTCAAGGTATCGATTGCCCCTTCTGCCCAATATCCTTGCACATCCGCGAATTTCGCAGGCTTGGCATCTGTTGGCGCAAACACGAACAACCGTGCCAGCATCGAAGCAAACTCCGCTCTGGTGATCGGGTTATTCGGTTTAAGGCGGCTATCGCCATATCCCTTTATGACCTCTAGTCTTACAAGCTTATCAATGGACTTCAGCGCCCAATGCTTCTGAATATCCGTAAACATTGCCGCAGTATCCAAGTTTGCCGTGGACTGAAGCTTCTCTTTGATCGAGCGCAGCAGTTCTTCGAATGCAATCAGCCCTTTTTTGAAAAGTAGGGATGAAGAGTCATCCGGCTTTGGCTTTGGCTCAGGATCGGTTCCCGGGTCCGGCTTCGGATCGGTTCCCGGACTCGGATCCGTTCCCGGATTCGGATTCGTACCGGTTCCCGTTCCCGAATCTGTTCGGCTCTCAAAGCTTACCTGTACGGGTGACAAAGTAACCCCGCCGACTGCATCCTTCGCTGTGTATCGGACGCTTTCTACTACCGTATTCGTCACCGTAAAGCTCGCTTCGCCCTTAGCATTCGTTGTATCCTCCACGGCTGTAATCTTGGAGCTGCCGCCGTCCGCAGTCAGTATGACTTGACGCCCGCTTAGCGCATTGCCGCCTGCATTCTTGAAGATCACCTTGATCGTTGCCTGATCCTTCCCGTCGGCAATGACCTTTGTTTTGGAAGCCGTCGCGCTAGATGCCGCTGCATCCACAGGTTCGATGACGGGACCGCCAATTTCAAGCGTCACGGGATCAAGCTCGTAGGCCAGACCGGATGCCAATATTATTTTAGCCGCTATCCTGTAGCTTCCTTCTCCCGATAGGGTCGTCAATTTCTGTCCGGTTTTTCCGTTGTAAGCAGCCGTTGTCCAATTCCCGTTATTGATCTGATATTGCGCTTTGTCAATCTCAAAGCCTTCCACGTCATACGGAGAAAGCGAAAGCTCGACATCGTCGGCGTACTTGCCGTCCGCCCCCTTAGTACCCTTAACCTGCACTTCAAGATGCGGTTTGGACGATTGGGTATTCGTAAGAGCAATTGGATAGGCCATTGCCGTTCCCGCTGCGCTTGCCGGCTGTACAGAGATCGTAAACTCATTCAACGCGCCGCCGGTCGACAGCTCTAAGGGCTTATCCACGGACACGAAGCCTTTGTTCGAACGAATGACGTTGCCCTCGCCATCAAGGAGAGAGACAGTTGCCCCGCTGTTGGACGCCACCGCAACGATATGCGTTCTCTTCAAGTCGCTGGATTGCAGCGCATATGCCGTTTGACCGGGATCGAAGTCCAACTCGATTCCGCTGAGCGCAACCGTGCTTAACGTTGCATCAAGCGCATCTGCGCTTTCCTGGAAGAACATCCCTTGAACGGAATGCCCAGCCTTGCCGAACTGTATTGTTGCCGTCTTCTTCTCCTCTGCGGAGAACGACAGCAGCCCTGCCGCATCGGTCGCCACATACTTCGTCTCCAGGATTTGACCCTCGGCGTCGAGCAGATTGAGCAGTACGTTTCCGGACGAGATCGAAGCCATATTCATGTTCTGCATGGTCAGGTCCACATTCGTACGGGAAGCCGTATTCGTCTGCTCCATCGTCAGCAGCACCTGGTTCTCATTGTACTTCAACGCCAAATTGTCGAGCGTCACTTTCGCTTCGTTGTCAGACTCATCAAATTCCTTCAACGGCTCGCCTTGCGCATCCTCTGCCCAACTGCGCAAATAAACCGTAATCCCGTTATCCGGTATTTCCTGCAAGCCATGCTTGGTCAAATAAGCGCGGACATCAAACTCCACCGTCTCGACATATGCGCCTTGATCGACCAAGCTCAAATCGTCCGCATCCGATATCTCAATCACATTTCCAATTCTCGAATCGTCCGTGAACTGGTTATCTTCATACAGCGCAAGCTTAACGACGCGTCCCTTGTTGACTGACGTCGTGCCATTCTTATTGTAGACCGGAATGGACAAGATGCGCTTGCCGCCCTCTTCCTTCATGACCTTAATCTTCGAAATTCCCGTATCCGGCACATCGAGCCGCAGTATGCCTGCTGTCGACTGTCGTTCGCCATCGGCAAAAGCAACCTCGATCTGATAAGGCGCATCCGCAATCGGCGATGGCACGGTGTGATAGGCAATCAAGCCCTTGGCGCTGTTCGGCACAAGTGACAGATTATTGTAATTCGTCAGCTCTCCATTAATCGTAATGTCCACCGATTGAATCGCGGATAAGCCTTGATTGACGACATTGAACTGAATCGGCAATTCATAGCCGGCTACGATCTCGCCGGGATTATAGACAACATGCTCCGCATTGAATTGATTATGGTACGTTGCGCTAGCGGTATACATAGCGCTAACCGCCTTTGATACGGTAACGGGAATCGCATTTCCTCCCGCTTCCCCTTCCTCCTTCGGCGTAATGGCACCCACAACCTCCGTATCGGTCGTATACGTCGTGCCCAGCAACAGCGCATTAATTTCTGTACCCGAGCTGTTGCCGATATACGCTGCAATCGTATCAATAGCGGTATCTTCCGGCATCGCTCCTAGCTCCATAACACCCGACAGATACAATTCCCCGCCGTTCATGCCGAGCTTCACTGCCTTCAACACATCGCGGCTAATCACATTCCCGGATGTCGTCTCGACCTGCGCTTCCTTCCAAATTAACGACAGATGCTCAAGCTTCCTGTCTGCCTGCGGCATTTTAGCAAACACAAAGTTCGGATTAATTCTGACGTTATTGTACGCCTTCACAGCGCTCAGGCTGTCCACAAATTCCGAATAGACTTCGCCGTCCCGATTCACCGCCAGCATCCTGATGTCTTCCGCAGCGCTGTCGTCCTCGCCGCTTGTCGCATACCAAGCCATAACAAAGCGTTCAATCCCATCCGGGAAAATGGCGCTCGTTAACTGCGGGTTCTCATTGGCGTTGCGGTCATGGGTCACTTGCAAGTTTTTCACGACGCCCTTCGTCTTCCAGCCTGACGTCTGGGCTGTCGGATCCGGCGACGTATCGATGACCGCATACACAATCTCGTTATCCGTTCCGGCGACGTACTGCTCTGCCGGAATTTGATTCGTGTTGCCTTTGTTGACCGTATAGACAACAGCCGCTGTCCCGTCGGTCAACGTTTCTGCCGACATGCCCATTACTGTACCGTTCGTACCGTTGTACAGTGTCTCGGTATCGCTCCAAACGCCGCTGGCTGTATCATATACCTTGTATACAATGCTGTCCGATTCGGAGAAATCAAGCGGATTTTCGACATTGGACGAGTATACGCTGCGGTAAGCGACGACAACCTTGCCATTGCCCACCGAGACGATCGGCGCCACATCCGGGCTTTGGTTGTTCGTTAGCCGATGTGTCGTCCACTTCGTCCCGTCATAGATGGAAACCATCACCTCGGCGCTGTTGTTCATTAGCAGCATGTCGGCGCCAGTTAGCTCTTCTCCGGCTTCCTTGTTGATTTTATCCTTCTGTCTGACCCAGACAGCGGCGATCAGATTGCCCTCGCCGGCAAGCTGCAGTCCTGTATCTCCATAGCCCTTAAGCGCAGCATCGGTAACAATCTCTCCGCGCTGGTCGTAGCCGCCCTGGCCGTTGCGAACCGCCCAAGAGGCGACCGTATCTTCCACATTTGCGCTGTTGTTGTCGGACAGGTAGACGAACAGCGAGCCGTCCGCGGCAACCTGCGGGTTGGAATACGGATACGCATTGGATTGCAGCACCTGCGGTCCGCTTGGAGCTGCGGCAAGCAAGCTTCTCTTCGCGCCGGTTGGCGCTTGCTGCCACGCGCGATCGTATTCGTTCAAATAGCTGCGATCCTCCATCGTCTGCGAGCTAAGCACCTGCATCGGATCTTCTCCGATGGACCTCATGTAAGCCATAATGGCAACTTCTGCATTGGACGCCATCAGCGGCATGGTCGCATTTTCTTTCCAGTAATCCTGAATTTTGTTCCAGTTTTTCGACAGCCATGTATGACTGTAACGCAGAGAAGCAAAGTCATGCTTAATCGAGATAAACAAGAACTTAATCACGACGCGCACGCCGACAATACTTTCCATCGTCAGCTTATTGCCGTACAGCACGCGATCGTTGCTGTTTTTCAAATAGTCCCGATTCAGCCATGTGCTTGTGTTTTCCAGCGTAATCCTGCCGAACACGCCAATTTTGGCCGCGATAATCGAATAATCAAAGCCGATTCCGCCGAACGCTTCGATATAAGCAATGACGCGCAGCGAGGTCAAATAATCGTTGACGCTGTCCAGCTGCGGATTGCTCCATGGATTGCCCGGCACTTCATCGAACAGGACGGAAGCTCTGAATCCGACCTCGACGCCGCCGCCAATCGTTAGCGAGAACGTAACCGGTACAATACCCGCCTGAATGTTCCAGGCCCACGAATACTCGAAGCCTCCCCCCGCATTGAATCCGCCGCCATGCACGACGGCTTCCCAGGCATCGGTTTTCAAATTATACTTGATTTCTCCAATGTAGTATCCGCCGGCGCTAAACGGGATGTTCTTGCCGGAATGCTGGTCTTTATTGACTTGCGAATACTGGCGTTTCTGGTCTTCCACAAATTGGCCCATCGCGATCTTATACAGGTCGCCGGCTCCGGGAGCAAAGTTGTTCTTTGATTGAAAAAACTGCACATCGCTGCTGCCCTGCGTCGACGCCATCTTATTCAGGGAAGCCGACATAATCATCTTGAAGACCGTCGGGTCATCCGTTGGATACACTCTCATGGAGAGCGGACCGACATCCATTTTCAGATTCCCTAGTAAGCTCAGCGTCTCCAGAACGACCTTATCATTGTTGCTCGGTCCGTTCGTGCTTCCGTTGGTGCTGTTCATATCGTTCTTCAGCTTCTGAATGCCGGAACGCAGCTCCGAAACGCTGACCTCGGATACGCCGATCATATTGACGAGCGTTGCCGTCGACGTGAAGCTTTTGCGGAAGCTGCCCGGCTTGTCGTACAGCTTGAAATGAACCGATCCCGATCTTGCCTTGTCGAGCCAGATCGTATCCTTATTCAGTACTTGAACGTGCCGCGTCAACCACAAATCCGAGAACGGATACTTGAGGGTCTGGTAGGATTGCCCTTGCGGAACAAGGCCTGTGCTGCTTTCCAGCTGGGCATAAGCCTCCTTATCCGCCTCTTCTCCCCACCACAACAATTCGGTCGTCAATTGAATGCTCGGGTAAGTATTATTAGGCCCGAACTTGCCGCGATAATCCCGAATATCGGTTTTGGAACTCTGATCACTATTCGCGACAACCTGATTCACGATCACAGGCGTCGGCTGCTGCCGATCATTGCTGATCATTCTTGCAATTTTGTCGCCGATGACGATGCGGTCGACCGGGCTCGCATCTCCGTCCAGCGAGATTAAACTTGGATTGTAGCGGTCGTCATCGAATCGGGTTTCGATAATGAACTCAAGCTTGTCCTTAGCGGATAAATCCGCGGCATTCTTTTCCCCGGCGGCAACGGAATAAAAGTCCGTCGTATCGAAAATGATCTCCAGCTTGCCGTCCCCTGCCAGAGTCTCCGTAATGCCCGCGCCGCCGATCTCTGTCGCTTCGGCGTAATACCCGTTCTTGTATACGCCGCCGCGATAGGTCACTTTTCCGGTGTACGGCTTGCCATCGGGCGTCTTAAAGAACACTTCGACCTTCGACAACTGACGAAGCTGCAGGATATTAATCGGATACAGCTCCAGCTGCGCTGGATTTCCTTCCTGCGATAGCAGTCTGTCCTGGCTGAGCACGCCTGTGTAGGTCGTGCCGTTAAAGACGGAAGTCACATAGACATCGCTCGCAATGCCGCTTTCCTCATATAACGCCAATTCTCCGTTGGCATCGCTTTTCACGGATTTTTCGGCGCCCGTGCCGTTCGTATACGTCAAGGTCGTTTCCGTCTTCGGATACAGTTGGAATAAATATAGCTTATCCTTCAACGTCTCGACGGTCAGATCCAGCTCGGCTTTGATACCTGTACGGGCATGAGTGGCTGTAATTGTCGTTTGGCCGTCGCTCAAGCCGCCCAACAGAAATTTTTGCTTCGGCTGGTAGGAAGAATTATTGAACTTCTCAATATCTTCGACATAGCCGTTACTGCGATGATAAATTGCGCCTGTCTTATTGTTGGAGGATTTCCAGGCGATCTGGTCCGTAATCTCTCCCAGATCGTCGTAATCCTTGTTGTTGACGCCCAGCTCATTGTTCAACATAATATTTCGCTTTAATGCAAGAATCTGATCGCTCGTCATCTGCTTAATGCGGTCGATATTGCTCATCTTATAGGAGGCGGTCGGCTGACCGTCAATCTGGATTTGCAGAGCATCGCTCTTATAGACTTGCAAAAACAACGAGTCGTACGACCATGTCGAATCCGTGCTGTTCTTCACGGCCAGCGTAATGGTGTATACATCCTTGATTTGCTTGCTTCCAGTCACGGGAGCAAGGTTCAAATTGTAGCTTCCGCCCGTTGCCGTCACTTGCGCATCGCTGAACTGGCCTGTCGCTTTATCGAATACGATACGGCTTTCTGGAATAAGAACGCCATTCCTTGTCACCTGGAATTCAAATTCACCTTTATTCACCGGATCGAAATTGTCGAGCGTCCATGCAACAGGCAGCGTGCCGACGGAATCGAGCACAAACTGTCCCATCGACTTGTCCAGCGTGACGATTGCCGCTTCCGATCTCACGACGATATAGGATACGGCGGAAAGCGTGGACAGCGCATTTTCCGGATTGACCGTACTGATGCGAACCGTATAGCTAGGCACATTGCTGTTTGAAATGTCCTTGATATAGGAGCCCGGAATCCTAAAGCTTGTGGCATTGATTAATTCGGCAATGGCCGGGGCTTCCCAAGTCTGAGTCGGCTGCTTCCCGGCAAGCTGAGCCTCATCGAAAAACCCTTCGAAGAACTCCAGCTTGAAGTTGGCGTCTTGTACCACGCCGCCCGCGCCGGCCAACTCTTTATAACGATCCATCACATTGGTTGACCAAATGATGTTCGCGTCTTTACTTTTGTTGACGTATACGCGATTGGCAAAGCTCGGAACGACCACGGCCGCTGAGCCGTCCGCGCTAATCGTAATCGTCTGCGAAGTGACTGTCGCTTCCGCCGCTTCTCCATTGTTTTTGGCTGCCAGCGTAAAGATAACCGTACCCGCTCCTTTAGGAAGAATGGTGCCGTCGGCGGTAATCCCAGCGACCGAAGCGTCGCTGCTGCGCCATTCGAACTGATCCGGTGTCACATGCGTAGCATCCAATGGATAAGTGAAACCCAGCTTGGTTGCCGTTGCATCAATCAAATTCACCACATACGGCGTGCCGGACGGCCAAGATGCAGGGTAAGTAATAGACAAATCGGCAGGAGTAATAAACTTTGGCTCTCCCACCTGGAAGTTGACCGTTTGATTGGCCATCATCCCGAAATCGTCCTTATTGCCCGCATCGAGCGCCCCCGGCGTCATATTGCGGTTGTAGTACACTTTGGCCCGAAGCTGCTTGCCGTCCACGTTGGCATCTGCGTCTTTTAACGTATCATAGACGCTTTTCGTAATCTGCAATTCCCCTTCCAGTACAGGAGGGGACAAAGGCAGTCCGTCTCCCCCGAGCTTCCAGTGCAAATCAAGACGGCCTTGATTCTTGTCGCCGATTGAAATCATGACTCGCTTGGCAATTTCCTCGGAAGTCGTTACCCCATCAATTAACCAGTCCGCTTCTCCGTTATCATTGCTCAACTGAAGCGTCGCTTTCAACGTCTGACCGACCGTATAGCTGGGTTGTTCCAGCGTCAGCGATTGAAAAGCATCGCCTCGCGCAGGATTAATAACGATATTGGGCGTATTCGTAAAGTCCTTGCCCCATGAAATGGGGGCAATTTTGCGATATTCATAAGGAGAGGTCGTTGTTCCCCACATGGCTGCCGTTTCATCTACTGCGTCAACGACGTTCATATCAGCAGATGTCATGCCCTTGCCGACAACCGCCATATAACCGCCAATGAGAGACAAGCTTGGATAGGCCAGATTGTAAACTTCCGGTCTGGTAAAATCCGCAAAAGGCATGACATCCGGATAAGCAACGCCGCCTCCGACGAGCGACAATCTTGGCCTGCTCGCCGGATCCCTCGGCTGCTCACGCGAAATAATATTGCTATACAGCACTTGCATCGGTATAATCTGCCCTGTCGTATAGCTGCCTGCCTGCGCCTTGACTTCCTTCATAACAGGCTCCTGCTTCCAAGCCACTCGGTCACCGTACAATGTGTCGCCACGGGAGTAGCAGGCTCCAAAGCCGACGCCATTCAGCGAATCGCTTTTATAGAGCCCTTGTCCTGTACCTAAGGTGAAGGAAAGGTAGCCGCCCCCTTCATAGGCATGGGTAAACGGCACATAATCCCGGGTTGTCTCCAGTTGGTCAAAATCCATCCGATCGAAATTATTAAAGTTGGAGAAATGCAAATAATCGGCCCGCCCATAGCTGGTCCACACATAATTTTGATAGGTGCTTAAAGCGCCTGGATTCGTGCTAAAGTCATTTCTTCCAGATACACAGTAAGATTGAATAATATTTCGTTGAACATACAAACCGTTGAACGTAATCGTCTTAGTCGTTTCGCCCGGTTGAAATTCAACCGTTCCTTTAATGACCTGATTGTTCCGCGGTTGAATATGAAGCGTACTGTCCATCAGTTCGTAGGAGAAGGATACCGGTTTGCTCTGTGCTTTGTTCAACTCGAATGTGAAACTGACCGTTTCCGTGAAGGAAACGCCTGTCGCTTCTACCAGCTTCGTGACCGATACGACGGTCTCATCCTCGTAATCCGTGCCCGCCGCAGCCGAGAGCCCTCTGGCTCCCATCATTGGATTGCCGTTCTCGTCGACAAAACGCAATCCGCCCTCTCCATCGACTTGCGACAGCAAGGAGTCGAGGTTGTCCAGATGCTCGGAGGACAAGCCGGTTCCTCCTTCTGCTCCCGCAGATAGCAGGCTGGACAAGCGTTCCTCAATCGCGATCATCTCCTTGAGCGCCGCAAGCGTAATCGGCTCGCCGTCGACTTCGGCCATTTGCGTCAAGTCGGTGTTCTCATCTGCAAATAGCTGT
Source organism: Paenibacillus spongiae (assembly GCF_024734895.1). Taxonomy (NCBI): domain Bacteria; kingdom Bacillati; phylum Bacillota; class Bacilli; order Caryophanales; family Paenibacillaceae; genus Paenibacillus; species Paenibacillus spongiae. Next base: position 779,857 of record NZ_CP091430.1, on the reverse strand, counting down.
TTCAGTTCCTCTACCGTATAGCTCTTGTTATTTATAATAATAGAGTAGTTCAGCAGTTGACCGTTCGCATTCGCCAGGCCAAGCTTCTGAATCGTCTCCAGCATCGCGGGCGCCTGCTCTGCTCCGTATTCATCGCTTAACAAGCGAAGCAGCTCCGCATTGTAAGAATCATCCCCGCGTCCTTCCCCCGGCGTCGCAGCGAATGCCGCTGTCGTTATGTTCGTCGCCACCAGCACGAACACCAACAGACAAGAGACTATTTTTTTGAATGCACCGAAATTCATGAAATTCCGCAACTTAATCCTTCCTTTCTTCACAAAAAAATCCCCTATTTTTCGACTCTATAAGACATCTTAGAGCGAATCATAGGAGATTGTAGTCCTACTAAAGTAGTACACGGTAAAAAAAGACGAAGAAAGCGAACGACAAGGCTCGCTTCCCGGCTTGTTACTCTATTAATTGCAGCTCTTTGGCTCGAACAACGGCCTGCCCTCGCCGCTTCGCGCCCAGCTTGCCGAAGATTCTGGTCGTATGCGTCTTAACCGTCGTTTCGGCAATGCCGAACCGTTCCGCAATATCTTTGTTGGATAACCCTTCGGCAATCGCTGCCAACACTTCGACTTCCCGGCTTGTCAATGGCTCGATCAGATCCGATTCGGCTGTACCAGGTGAAGCTGGAGAACGAGCATCCGCTACCTCCGCTTCGTCCACCAGCATGCTGAAATAAATAATTCGTGTGGCGAGGAGCTGCAGCACGTTCAAGTCGCGCTCTGTAAACACGCCAGGCACGTGCCGGTTCTCCAAATACAACAAAGCAGGAGAACGTTCCCCCGGAACCGGAACAGGCATGACGAGGAGCGATCTCGGGCGCCGCTCCCGAATGTAACAATCTTGCAGGAAATGGCTTTGAAGCGCATCCTGAAGCACGATCGGCTCCTGCGTCATGACGGTATGACGCAACACGCTCACCGCGCACGCATCGGCTCCCCCTCCGTCATGCCAGCCTGAGCTTGAAGCAATGTCAAAACCGTTATTCCGACAACGAAGCACAGCCCCTCTATCGGCTCCCGCTTGGCGGATCGCAGCCTTCAGGAAGCTTACCGGCCAGTCGGCCTTGTTCGGCGTGCCCGGCCAATCGAGAATTTGCTGCAGCTCGTCACCGTTTGCCGATGCGCGGATTTCTCCGCCAACGTGCGGATGCTCCAATTGCAAAGGCGTGCCTACCTTCTCCTGCTTCTCCTCCAGAACCGGACCTCCATACGTCTTCGCGGCCAAATGCAGCAGATCGGCATGCTTATGCCTGATTTGCGTTAACTTGGAGGTGATCCCCCAAATAGAATAAGCGGTACAAGCATCCATCGCGGCGATCATTGCTCCCGATTGGCTTAACATGTCGTTCTGATAATAGGAAGCAAGCCGTTCGCAAGCGATCCCTTCCATTAAGCCGTATTTCTCGGCTCTTGCCAGCTGAACCGCCTCCGTATAGCCGTGCAGCGCGCCCCACTCATCCCCTGCGATTCGCAACCCTTCCGCTTTCATCAGCAGATACGCAGAGGAATCTGCTCCGAGAAACCCCTTCCTCATCTTCATCAATCGCAATTGCCGGCGTATCGTTTGCCGTATCCGCTTGCGTTCTACTGCATCAGCCTCCGGATATACAGCGGCTAAAGCCAATGCTTCATACAAACGATGCTTCCAGACTCGCCCGAAATCCACCGCCAGCTCGTTCTCCCTACCCCGCTTGGCCCAGTACAGTGCCTCTCGATACTTACCTGACAAATAAGCGACCTCAAGCTTGCAGATAAAGCTGTAATTGTCTTCGCTATCCCAAGCCTGATCTCCGCTGCTAGGTGCGGGAATCGCCACGAATCCGGCTTGCAAAGATTCATCCTGAAGCGCCGCCAAATAACTGCCGGCGATCCGTACCAATTCCAGCGTCTTGTCATTCGCGTGGGGCCGTATGTGATCGTCGAAGTAATCTAACAGGTCGGATAACACATATAAATCTCTGCTGTGTGTAATGAGACAAGTAATCATGGCTATATTGGCAAAGGCTATCTCTCCAAGCTCCAGACCATGACGCAAGGCTTGACCCAAATAAATGGAGGCGTCAATAGGATGATCCAATTGCTCGGCCATTCCTCTTTTATAGGCGAGAATATGCTGCAGCCTTGCGTTGGCAAGAACCGAGCTTCCGATGGAATGAGTATCGAAGAGGGGATCTGCTTGAACATAACGCGGTGACATCCGCTGCACCAACAGCTCATAGCCCCATATAATACCCATTAGCGACTCATTTACCCCTTTGCGTATCCCGTAACGAATAAACCTCGCGTACAAATAGACAAGCGCCTCCGGATTGTGTACAAGCAGCGGGTAGAACAGGCACTCCACATAGCCGCATAGTGCGGCATACTCCGCATCGTGATTGGACATGATGGCGTTCAGCTTATCCCGCTTTTGATGCAGAAAGAGCCGGGTATGCATCACTTCCTTGATGATGGATAGCTTAGATACCTTCTCTCTCAGCTTCCATCCATGGGCCGCCAAGGCTTCTTTACCGTACCTTATCGATATTTCATTCTCATCGAAGGTGTGGAATTGAATCAGTCCCTCCCAAAGCTGCGAACGGTCCGCCCGATTTAGCTTACCGCCGCGTTTATCCATGTCCAGCAGCAGCTGCTTCGCCTGCTCTTTATTGCCGCTCCTATACTCTAGCTGCACTAAGGCTTTCTTAATCCGTAATAATAGCGACCCCGATTGGATTTTTGCTTCTTCCTCAATGAGCCGAAGACCGGATTCCGCATAAGATTTTCCTTTCCAATAATGCCCGTCATCATTAGCTCTCATTGCGGCCTCAAGGTTATACTCGGCCAGCTGCCTCATCTCTTGCGCGGACATGCCCGCGATCCCCCGATTCAAATGATCGACCATCTCCAACAGGGTGCCGTAGCCGCCTTCCGACTGACGGCGCTGCAGCAGCCGTCCAATCTTCAGATGCCTCTGGGGATTCCGATCCGTATCGCATGTATACGCCAGTTGATGCAGATGATCGTGCACGAACATATACAATCTCTCTTGCCCGTCTTCGGTCCCGGTCTCCTCCTCCCAGCAGATGATTCCTTGCACTTCTGCATCGTGAAGCAAACGTAGTGTCATTTCAGGTACATATTCACTTATTTCGGCAAGGAGTGACAGACGAAAAGCGGGGCCGATGGCAGCGGCCATGGCCAGCAGCGTTCTCGTTTCAACCGGGAGCTGGGCAAACCCCTTCTCCCTCAGATCGCGATTGGCTTCTATGTCGCTCATCTGCCGCACGATTTCTGTATCCCATATCCATTGCCGCTGCTTATCATCAAAGAAGAGTTTCTTCTCCCGTATCCATCCTTCCAGTAAAAGGCCTATCGAACGGGGGTTACCGCCCGTCTGATCATAAAGGAATCTGGCCAGCAGGCGAATACGAGCGGAATCTTCATGCATCGCATCGGCGACATACTGTCTTACATCCGCATATTCCAACGGATGGAGAACAACCTGCTCCGCTGCAAAAGCGCGTATCCTGTCAGCAAGCCAGGGAACTTCCAGTTTGAGGTTGCGGTCACTGACATCCACTTCACAATCCAGTTCAGTCCGAAAGGCACCAATCAGGAACAAGCCAGGGATTGCTTCTCCTAGCAGAAGTGCACGTATTACAGCATCCGTATCTTCGTCGGCCCTTTGCAGATTATCCATAAACAGAACAAGCGGCGGCTTGCAATACGCGAAACAACGAATCAGCAGCGGCAACAGCTCGCCAAGCCGTCTCCAGGTATCCGCATCCGGCGCGAGCGTCTCATCCGCCTGGCTTACGAACAACGGCTTGGCCTCAGGCAATGCCGCAACAATCGTCTCCGCCTCTTGCCCACACTCGGCCTGCAGCCTTCCCTTCAGCCGTGCGATCTCATCTTCCGGTTCGCTCCAAAGCTGATGGATCCACTGCCGCAAGGCTTGGAGCAGCGGTTCGAAGGGTTTTGCCGGAGGGAGCTGTCCGCTCCTCCCCTCGATAAATCGGCCGCCTCTTTCGGCAATGTCCTGCCGGAGCTTCTGAACGAGGGCGGTTTTTCCGATTCCCTCAGCTCCGCTAACCCACCGAAACACAGGCAAGCCGTTCGCTGCTTGCTCAAGACCGGCTTGCATCTGCTCGATTGCCGCGCTGCGTCCGTACAAAGTGTCCGTTAGGTGAAAGGAGCGGATGGTGTCCATACGGCCAATCTCCAAAGACGTCAACTCGCCGCTGCTCTCCAGCATTTCCTCGCAAAGCTTCAAGTCGTCAAGCAAGCCGAATGCGCTTTGATAACGTTCATCGGGAGATTTGGCCAACAGCTTCAAGATGATGGCTTGCAGCGGTCCATCCCATTCCGGTCGAATCTCGGACAGAGGAAGGGGCATCATCCGAATATGCGCGTCAGCCCACTCCTCGCCGTCTTCGGGAAGAAACGGCAATTGTCCTGTCCGCATTTCATAAAAAAGGATACCCAAACTATAAAGATCGCTACGACCATCCGGCACACGATTGATACGACCTGTCTGCTCGGGAGATTGATAGACCTCATCCCATTCCATGTTCGCAGACAAGTGCGCCTTCTTTCCATCCCGTTGAATACTTATGCTGGAGGGGTTCAAGCACCCGATTACCGCAGTCTGTTGATGTGCGCGGTATACCAGATCCGTCAATAGAATAGAGAAACAAATGAAATCCTTCAGTTCCATAGGCGAATCTACTACATAATCTCTCAATTTCTTGTTGTAGCTAATAACCATACACACCTATCTAAGTTGAATTATCCATTTCCCCAAAGGAGGAAACATCCGCTTATGATCAAATCGGCTGTTTATTTATTACTTAAATATGCTATATAGCATAATGTATACCAATACTTCATTCGTATGCGGTGTACCGTTAGCATTATATACAATAATAAATACTTCGGGTATTAACATCTACTCCAACTTTCTTGTGATAAAAAGTTTTCAAAATCTCATTCCTTCATTATAAGTAAAGCTTATGTTATTAGCATACATAAGAATCAATATATATTCCGTAATCCGAATTACATTTGGGGATTAATCTTAATAAGCTGAACTCCTAATTAACAATCTGGCTCTGACTATTTAACTTGCGAGGAATGATTCTGCAAGTATTTTAACCACAATAAATCTGAATTCGTGATCTTGTATTACAACCTACAAAGGTACAACCGAGTCTTTCAAGAAACTAAAAACCCAAGCGATATATCCACTTGGGTATAAGAAGACGATATTATATTCAGGTATATGTGGCATTAAATCCATACTCACTCACTAGCGACACTACCGCCTCCACATGAACCGTATGCGGGAACATATCCACCGGCTGCGCCTCGACGGTCCGATACCCGCCGTCCTCCAGGACGCGCAGATCCCGGGCGAGCGTCGACGGATTACAGGACACGTACACGACTCGCTTAGGCTTCATCGCCAGAATCGTCTCCAGCAATTCGGCGTCGCAGCCTTTGCGCGGCGGGTCGACGACGATGACGTCGGGCACGATGCCTTCCTTCCGCCAGCGCGGGATAACAACCTCGGCCGCGCCGGCCTCGAAATCCGCGTTCGCGATTCCGTTCAGCGCCGCATTGCGCCGAGCATCCTCGATCGCCTCCGGCACGATCTCGACGCCATACACATGCCCCGCCTGCCGCGCCAGCAATAGCGAAATCGTGCCGATGCCGCAGTACGCATCGATGACGTTCTCCGTCCCAGTCAATTCCGCGTATTCGACCGCCTTGCGGTACAGGGCCACCGTTTGCAGCGGGTTCACCTGGTAGAACGATCTCGCCGAGATCGCGAAGCGGATCCCATCGAGTTCGTCATAGATCACTTCGCTGCCCCACAGGACACGCGTCACATCGCCGAAGATCACATTCGTCTTGCGCGTGTTCACGTTCTGCACGATGCTCGTCACGCCCGGCACGCTCTGGCGGATGCGCTCGACCCAGCGCTCAACCTGCGGAATACGCTGGCCGTTCGTGATCAGCACCACCATCGTCTCGCCGGTAATGAACCCGACTCGGGTCATCACATGGCGCAGCAAGCCGCGGCCCGTCTCTTCGTCATACGCGGTAATACCGAGCTCGCGGCCGATGGCCTTGATGCGCGCAACCACCTCGTCGTTGCGCTCATGCTGGATCAGGCATGCATCCATATCGATGATGCGGTGGCTGCCGCGCGCGTAGAAGCCGCCAATCAGCTGCGCCGCACCCGCGGCCCCAATCGTCTCAGACGCCGCCGGTCCGCTGCTGCTTCCCATCCCCATGCCCATCGGTACCTGGGCCTTGTTCCGGTAACGCCAAGGCTCGTCCATCCCGATGGTAGGATGCACCACGACTCCCGTCGTCTCAACGCGCCCTGCTTGAGCATTGCTGCCAGCCTCGTCCTCCTCTGCCGGCTCGCCACCCGCGACCCGGATCTTCCCGATCCGCTCCAGGTTGTCCACCACATGCTGCCGCTTCCAGCGCAGCTGGGCGGCATAATCCATATGCTGCAGCTGACAGCCGCCGCATTGCTTGTAGATCGGGCAAGGCGCTTCGACGCGGTCGCCGCTTGCTGCCACTAGTTCCAGCAGTTTGGCGTAGCCATACTGCTTCTTTACCTTCAGAACCTTAGCCCGCACCTGTTCGCCAGGAAGCGCGCCCTGAACAAAGAGGGTAAAGCCGTCTACGCGGCCTACCCCCTCTCCCTCATGCGTTAAGCCGACAATGTCGACGATGACTTCATCATTCTTGCTTACCGGTACACTCATCGCTCTTTCTCGCTTTCTGTGTCTCACTCATCTATCCGGCCGGAGTTTACCCGGCAGGATGCCTTAACCTGCCTTATATTTCACACTGACTACCGATATGTCGACTGCCCCGCTTCATCCACGAAAATCTGCAGATGCGACGGCAGCATCGTGAACGTACACGGCAGCGTGCCGCCGTATTCCCCGTCCAGATTGAGCTGGACATATCCAGGCGTCGTCACTTGAAGCTGCTTCGTCTGAAAATGAATCACATGCGGGTCGTTCAGATGCTCCCCGCGCAGCGCAAGCGACGCAAGCCGGATAAATTCCGCCAGGTTGCACTTGCGGAGCACAACGACATCGAATAGTCCGTCACTCAGGCTGGCATCCGGCGCAAGCCGTTCGAAGCCGCCAACCGAGTTGCTGTTGCAGATGAGGAACAGCATGATCTCCTCGTGAATTTCGCCGAACCCGTCCGCGACGATCCGAAGCTCGGTCGGACGCAGCCGGGTCATTTTCTCCAGACCCTTCATATAGTAGGCGAGCTGTCCGATCATCGTCTTCAGCTTGCTCGGCACCTCGTACGTCAGCTCCGTCAGCGAGCCGCCACCGGCAATATTGATGAAATACCGCTGGTTCGCCTGCCCGAGATCAATCGTCTGCGTATATTGCTGCGTAATGAGTTCGCACGCATACTCCCAATGCTTCGGGATACCCAGCGCCCGGGCAAAATCATTCGTCGTTCCCAGCGGCAGAATGCCCAGAGGCGGCCTCGACTGCTTATCCGCCAATCCGTTAATGACCTCATACAGCGTGCCGTCTCCGCCCGCCGCGATGATCAGGTCGAATCCCCGGTCCGCGGCTTCGGCAGCCGCTATCGTCGCGTCGCCTTCGCTCTCCGTCGCGTGACAGCTGGTTTCGATGCCGCCCCGGTCCAGCTTCTGCAGAATATCCGGCAGACGCCGCTTAATCTCTTCACGTCCAGATGTCGGGTTATAGATTAACCTTGCTCGTTTGATCGACATTGATTGGCACCTCCAGGGCCCCTTCAACCGCTTCTAGCAGCTCGCCTGATTCTACTTCAGTGCTTCCCGCACGGCTGTTCATTACACAACTGTTGCTTGCCGCCGGGCGGTTGAACCCGCCTATCCCATTTCTACATCATTACCCACTTGTTCCCAGTCTATGTGCGCCCAGTCTGTCCAGCCACCGACGGATTTGCTTTACCATCCATCGCGCTACAATCGGATGCGGCAGCATCGCCCGCCCATTATAGCGGTAGGTGAAGCCTTCGAGACGCTTCGGGATGACAGTCTGTGTAAAATAACCGCTGCTCAAAAACAAAGGCACGACAATGACTTCCTTGTCCTGCCGCTTCTTCTGCAAAGCGCCCAGCTTGCATGCCGCCTGATTCGGCAGCAGCATCGCGATGTCCGCCCGGGCGAAGCCGCCCAGCGTCTTCATCCGCTCCGCCAATCGCTTCATCCCTCGGCGCCAGCGCTCATGGAAAACCGCTTCACGCGAGCCATGCGCGATGAGCAGCAGCATCTCCCGCTCCGGCTCCGCCGACAGCTCGCGGATATTCGAGAGCAGCAGCTCCGCGATATCCGGATCGTCGTCGATCGGTTGGCCGACATGCACCCGCATGTCCGCTGCAACACGGAATCGGGCAAGCTCTCCTTCGCGCTCCCCGGTCACCGGCGGCAGGCCGAACGCCTGCCCGATGTCGTCGACATGCGTGCTGCCGGACGACACAAAGAGCGGAAGGACGTACAGCTCCGTGACGCCTTCCGCTTCCAATTGATCGATCCCGTCTTGTATCAGCCGGCCTTCGACGATCTCCAGAAAAGCCGACACGACCGGCACCGGAGCCCCCTCCGGAAGCTCCGTACCGTCGCCAGCTGATGATCGGCTGCCTGCCGCGGCCGGCTGAACTGTCTCGCTCACGCCAATCGTGAAGCGCGATTCAAGCAAAGCTGCGGCTGTCTTGACCGCATCGTCGACAAGCTGCACCCAACCCGCTTCGCGCGAGCCGTGGCTGATGACTAGAATGCCCGGCTTCATCCGATTAGCGTCCTGAGCGCTCCAGCGCCATTTTGTACCCGTCGTTGCCGTAATTCAAGCAGCGCTTCACCCGGGAGATCGTCGCCGTGCTGGCACCCGTCTCCGCTTCGATCTGATTGTATGTACTTCCCTTGCCCAGCATGCGCGCTACTTCCAACCGCTGCGAGAGCGATTGAATCTCGTTCACGGTACATAAATCATCAAAGAAAATATAGCATTCCTCAACCGTCTTCAGCGTCAGTACAGCCTCGAACAGCTGGTCAATCGTTTTATCGTTGAGCTTCTTGAGCTGCATTGGTCAGGTCACCCCTATTAGAACTAATAGTCTGATTGTAGCGGCTTTCTGGTTACTTATCAAGCATTACCGCTGTACCGAAGAGAAGAATGCCCCTAAACATTCGCTGCATGCCGATCACACTCTTGCGAGATTCCCTGCACTGCAGAAATTACGATCTGCGGATCAAACTCAACTCCCTTATACACGTAATTGGCGGCACGAATAATCTTTTTCATATGCCTAGAAAATTATGGTACACTTTACGAAAGGAGGGGATATCATGATCATAAAAATCATCGGTCTGCTTGCTGCGGCCGCATTTTCCGTCTATGTATCGATTCGCTATCGCTTATGGAAACGGCTCTAAGCCTTCCGATTTCGCGATCGTCACGTACCTTAGGCTCCGAACTCTTCCCAGGCTCTTCCCAGGCTCTTCCCAGCCGTTTGGCTTTGACCTTTGCATCAGTATGAACCTACTTCTTCACTTCTGCCTCTTGTCCGTCATGACGATTCTCTCGTACTCCTATCATTACCCGTTTCTCCCCCCGCGACACACCGTTCGCCCTATCATCGACCGAATCGCCCTATCGGAACAAACCCGGCCATCCTCCGGTCCGACACCCCCATCTGCGGAAAATAGCCCGTGAACCGGGCATCCGTCCAATCCTTATAGTCCCGTATCCCATACACTATAAACAAAACGAATGAAGGTTGTGATCCGCGTGAAGTACCGCAACGATCCGTCCGTCAGCGGCTTTCAACAACCGTTCGGGGGACAGCACCAATTTCCGGGCATACCTGATCCGTTCTTTAACGGGGGAATGGGAGGTCCTCTTATACCCTTCAATCCGGCAATGGAGTCGAATATGCCTCAATTTGCCCTGCAGCCGACAACCGAGGTCATCCCGAAGGCCGCATCGGCCAAAGGCGGGGGATTCTCGCTTGCCAATTTGGGCGGCAGCTTAAAAGATTTACAAGGCATTGTCGATCGTATGGGAGGGCTCGACGGGATCCTCACGACCATGACCAAGGTCCAGAAGGTCGTCGGCAGCGTCCAGCAGATGGCCCCTCTCATTAAATTGCTCGCCGGCTCACTCAAGAAGGGCTCAGCCGCCACGGCTTCCGACGACGGCGACGCCGGCCTGTCGCTGCCCAAGCGCAGGAGACGCCGCCGCCGCACCACCAAAGGCTCGGGCGCAAGCTCCGGCAGATCTCGCAAGCGCAAGCGCAAACGTTAATCGCGAAATGTACGCTGCAGCCCCCGCGGCAAGGGAAGACTGGGCTTCCACCGCAGGGGCTGCGATGCGTTTGGAATGAGCTCTGCCCGTAGTGGCTGCTTCGCGCTCCGACTTCCAGCATCTAAGCCGAACGGACCATTTTCTTGCGGATTTTCTTTTGTCCGCTATATTGGTTACAGAGGCGACTGCACCGATCCCCTCTATGCCATCCGAACCGATACGTTCGACGCCTTGGAGACATCTTTTGAATTTGGCGGACGCCGGAGAGAAGTAAGCGAGATTGCCTGGGCGGGTATCAAATAACGTTCGCCTAAAGTTTACGCAATGAACCATTAATGTCGTGGACCATGGTATTCGCATCCTGCGGTCCACGTTTTTATAGGTGCGGATTCGATAACCGTGGAATTTAATCCGGTTAACATTACATGCTGCACATAGTGCCCTATGGCTTCTTTTTGGACTAATCGTATTGTTTTCACGACGCGACTCCTCCCTCCAAAACGCACAACACATCTTACTTGCAACTGACAACCCTCAGCTGAGGTAGTGAAAAGCCGGACCCCGCTATTTAGAGAAAACCATTTTGAAACTAACTAGCAAAAGCCATTAACAGCTTCCCTATCACAGCTTCTAAGTCGTGAAGCACACGCCGCTGGTTCGAAAACATGCTCTGTTTTCGGATGCAGCGGTTTTTTCGTTATCTGGAGGGAGGAGAGGTTCGATATGGTGGCGGAGTTTCAGTTTTTGTACGAGCAATGGTTGGATGGGCATACGAGAAAACGGAGGGGCGAGAGGAAGCGAAGGCTGGCGGAAGGTCACGGTCATGCTGAGAATGTTTTTGTTGAAAAGGTGTGGCTCCCCGCATTCAGAGAGTTAGAACATCTGCATCCGGAGTATGAGGCAGCGGATTTTCGGAACGGCGGACCTAGGCTGTAACGCCCTTTTTCGGCTTTACAGCCCCACTCCGCCTCGCTCTGCACGCCCGACACTAGCTGTAAGTCCGTATACGGCCTTACAGCCTCACCCCCCGGCGCGGACCTAGGCTGTAACGCCCTTTTAGGGCTTTACAGCCCCACTCGGCCTCGCTCCACACGCCCGTCTTTACAGCCCCACCCAGCTGGAGGTCAGACGGCAAGCCTTGTTCTGCATGATGCCAAAAAAGCAGCGCCGCCATCCGACGATCCGAAGACCGCCGTCAAGCAGCACTGCCTGCTATCCAAACGATTGCTTACATGAAAACCATCAAAATGCGGTAGATGATCATTGCGAGGAGCCCTGTTATCGGAATCGTGATGATCCAGGATATGACGATTTTGCCGGCCAACCCCCACTTGACGGCAGAGAAACGCTTCGCGCTGCCTACCCCGAGAATAGACGATGTAATAACATGCGTCGTACTAACGGGCAGATGGATCAAGGTGGAGGTCAGAATAACGGAAGCCGAAGAAATATCCGCGGCGAAACCGTTGACCGGATCGATTTTGAAAATTTTCGTCCCCATCGTCTTGATGATCTTCCAGCCGCCGACCGAGGTACCGAGCGCCATCGCCGTTGCCGCGGAAATCTTGACCCAGAGCGGTACATCCAGCGTATCCTGCAGGCCCGCAGCGACGAGGGCGAATGTCATAATCCCCATCGCCTTCTGCGCATCGTTCGTGCCGTGCGTGAACGCTTGGAATGCCGCGGTCACGATTTGACCTTTGCGGAAATGCTTATTAATCTGATGCGGGCTGGAATTGGCGAATATCTTCTTGAATATCCACATCACGATAAAACCGATGGAGAATGCAATAAGCGGCGAAAAGATAAGCGCCTTAACAATACTCGTGAACCCTGCGGCATTGATGCCGTCTAGTCCTTCCGAACTGATAACCGCGCCTGCAAGGGCGCCAATGAGCGCATGGGAGGATGAAGAAGGGATACCGAACCACCAGGTAATAAGGTTCCAAATAATCGCCCCCAGAAGCGCGGCGATAACGATCTCAACGCCGTGTTCCAGCTTCGACGGGTCAGCGACACTTCCGCCGATCGTCTTCGCCACGCCGGTAAACATCATCGCGCCGATAAAGTTCATCGACGATGCTATGATGATCGCCATTCGCGGCGACAGCGCACGCGTCGAGACCGAAGTCGCAATCGCATTGGCCGTGTCGTGGAACCCATTAATAAAGTCGAATGCAAGCGCCAGAAAAATAGTGATACCAACTAAAATATATATATCCATGACCGTGGTCCACCTGCTCCTTAACTGTTGCGCATAATGATTGTTTCAAGTGTGTTGGCCACGTCTTCGCAGTAGTCGGTCGTCTGCTCCAGCCGCTCGTATATTTCTTTCCGTTTGATCAATTCAATCGGATCCTTGACGTTCGCGAATAGGCTCTTGACGCACACGCGGAGCAAGTCGTCGGCCTGGTTCTCCAGCTCGTTAATGTGAATAGCCGGCTCGCGGATCGCCAGCAGCTTCTTCTCGGTAAGCAGGTAGATCGCTTTCTTGATTTGCTGCGCGCTGCGCACCAGGATATCGGCGAACAACGTGATATACTCGTCATGCTCCTGAATGTGATACATCTCGAAGCGGGATGCGCATGCTTCAATGCCGTCCAGCACATCGTCGAGTGACGTCGTAAGCTTCATGATATCGTCGCGCTCGATCGGCGTAATGAATGTCTTGTTCAACTCGGTAATAATCGTATGTACATGGCGATCGCATTTGCTTTCATACTCTTTCATATCCTTAGCAAATTGCGTTACATCCTTAAGATTCGAAACGTTCTTTGCAAAGTACTCCACTGCTTCCAGCATTGTGTCCGACATCGATTCAAGCGTCGTAAAAAAAATGTCTTTTTTCTTAAACATTGTTATCCCCTTCACCCTCGCGCAAGATTAGCATTGCCGTACCATGTACATAAACCGACAATATCTTACCATAGTATAACTGCCTTTTGTTAACGTATTGTAAAGGAATTGCGATTTTTTCAAAATTATTTTCAAAATTTCGCCGTGAATTCCCTTGTCATCTTTTAGTGTTTTCTGTAATCGCTGATTTTAACCCTCGTATAAATAATTTAAATATCGCGCTTTTCTTGCAATTATTTCCCATTATCTACACGGTATTACACCATTCCTGGCACAAATAAACCGCCCGGCTTTCATTGCCGGACGGTCCTGGATCATCTTATGCTATTAATGCCGGACGCTCGCTGCTCCCGATGCAAATCCCCTGCCTCAGCTGCTAGCTGACTGTAATGTGCTCCGCAAACGAAGGCGTCATCGGCACGATATGATAATACGTCTTGCCTGGAACGAACGGCAGCTCTTTGCCGTCCTTCATGATGCGGATAACCCCGTCGCCGCTTCGTTCCCACGTACATTCGACCGCTTGGCCGAGCTGTATGAGCATCGCCGGACCGCCCGATTCCAGATCCACCTTGAGTCGGCCGATATCGTCATATACGGTATGCTTGGCCCCCAGCACGACAATGTTCGTCGTCGTCAGCTGCTTCTCCGTTGTCAGATCCGTGTGCGGCTTGCCGTTGATCGAGCGCTCATAGAGGCGTGTCGCAGGATTGTACGCGTATGAAACCTTGTAATTTTTCAGAAGGAAGGAAATGCCTACCTGCGCTGCAGGCGATCCGCCTGCCGTCGCTCCCTCGTCCGAGAATGGGTAAGCCGGAACCGGCGTATCCGAATCATACTTCTTCTTGTCCGCTCCCTGCCGCAGCTTCTCCAGGCTGGAATACAGATTATGCGGAGCTTTGCGGGATTTGTCCCGCCAGAAATAGCCGCCCGCATTCGTAATCTCGTCGAGATACGGCTTCTTCTGCTTCTGAAGGATCGCATAAGCGTCCGGACTGCCTCCAGCGTGGGCAAGCAGCCCCCCGTATGTTTCTCCCAATTCAATTAAATACGGCCGTATGCTGCGGATCGGTCCGATGGTATCGGTGAATGAATCGCTTTGAAAAATCGCCACCAGCCGCGTAATTCCGCCCTCGGCCAGCACTTCCCAGACCATGTCGGCATGAGGCAAACCCGATTGCGGCCGCGCCTTCGACATATTATTGATCATGACGGCAACAGCCCGTTTATCTGCCGCCGTGTCCTGCTTCAGCCCGGTTAACGGTGCGGTGAATGCCGGCTCGGCCGGAACGACGATGCCGTCATCCTCTTCCGGAGCTGGTTCGGCCGGAGGTGCGATTACGTCTTCCACAGGCTGCTCCGGCTGCTCCTTGCCGCTGCACCCGCCCAGCAGGACCGCGAGCAGCAGAATTGCGAAGCCAAGTGCTGCCGTTATGCGCAGCCTTTTGCGGCTTGTTTCCTTCATGCGCGTTATTTCCACCTTTTCTCTATGAATTCGAACGTTGTCCTAACCATATTAAACCATATACAAGGCCGGCTTGTCTGCCGCTGTTCGCGATGAACCTTACAGAACGCACGTAACTGCTGCGTCCGCGTTCGCAGAATACGGCAATAAAAAAGCCCGCACCTCTTGCTCCCTACATAAAGTTACCGGGGGTCAAGTGTGCGGGCTATCCATATACTACATTTTAAAATCGACCGTATCGTGCCCATCCTTACTCAACCAAGGAGGTATCCGAGCGTATGCCCGCATGGATGGAATGGATCAAGCAGCATTGGTTTGCAATCGCCATCGTATTACTGACATTAGTCGCCATCAACTATGTGATCCGCAAGCGAAAATCGTTATTCTACAAAGAGTGAGCGTCCTCCGCTCCGCCGGGTTCACAGATCAGGGGAACTCGGATCGTAACTGTCGTCCCCTCATCCAGAACGCTCGTAAGCTCAAGCGTTCCGCCATGCAGCTCCACGATCTCCTTGCAGATGGCAAGCCCAAGACCGCTTCCCGCACGCTGGCTCTCGCCTTTGTAGAACTTCTCCGTCACATGCGCCAAATCCTCGGGCGCGATTCCGCAGCCGGTGTCCGCGATGGACACGCGCGCCAGATCCGCCTCCCGCTCGGCCGTTATCAAGACGGATCCGCCGCGCGGCGTGAATTTGAACGCATTGTCGAACACATTGATCATCACCTGCTTGAGCCGGTTCGCATCCGCCTCCACCAGCATCGGGCCGTCCACGGTCAGGCGGGCCGTCAAGGCAATCCCTTCCCGCTGCGCCCTCGCCTCGTACTGCCTCACCGTCTCCTTCACCGGTGCCAAGAAATCCAGCATTTCCGGATGAAGCACAATATTCTTCGCATACAGCTTGGAGAAGTCGAGGAGATCCTCCACCAGTCCGGATAGCCGGTCGGTCTCCCGATCGATGACCGACAGCCCGAGCCGTACCTCCTCGACATCTTCCGGGTCGCCGGAGGCGAGCGTCTCGCTCCAGCCTTTAATGGAGGTAAGCGGCGTGCGCAGCTCATGGGAGATGGAAGAGATGAAGTCGTTCTTCAGCTTCTCCCTTCTCGTAATCTCGGAGGCCATCATATTGAGCGTATCCGCCAGGCGGCCGATTTCGTCGCGGTCATGGCTTGCCGCCCGCCGGGTCCAGTTCCCTTCCGCCATCTGCTCGGCTACTTTTGTCAAATTGCGGATCGGACGGGCAATTCGGTTGGCCAGCCATATACTCATGGCGAAGAAGAGCAGCACAACCACGAAGGCCACAAGGAGAGTCACCCCGAACAAGTTCCGTAGTGTCTTATCCACGCTTTCGAGCGAAGCCGTGTAACGGAACAAGCCGACGACGCGCTGCTCCGATTTGAGAGGCAGCGTAACGGCGGCAACCCGCTCGTTCGTAACCGGATCAACGCCGCGCCAGACGCCTTTCTCCCCTTCCACCGCCTGAATGACGTCTGGGGTCGTTAACATCCGCCCCTCACCCGGCATGCCGTTGGCGTCGATGACCAGCATCCCGGTATTATCGAGCAGCTGCAGATGCTCCACCCCGTCGGTCAAGTTCTGAAGCATATAGCGGCCCTTGTCCCGCATTGTTTGGTACGCGAGGTTGCGGCTGTGCAGCGTCACCTCGGTCTCCGCCCGCTGCAGCACCGATCCGACGGCGCTGCTGTAGTAATAATTCCATACCAGCGTCACGAACATGGAACCGAGCAGAACGACGACCAGAACGATCAGGATCCCGTAGCTCCAAACGATTCGTGTCCGGAGACTGCTCATTGACCATCGCTCCGTTTCCACCGGTATCCATAACCCCATAACGTTTCAATAAACCGCGGATCGGACGGCTCATTCTCGATCTTCTGACGTATGCGCCGAATATTGACGTCCACAATCTTCAAGTCTCCGATAAAGTGCCTGCCCCATACCGCATCCAGAATATCGTCCCGGCTGAGTCCTTCGCCTGCGCGTTCCATGAGCAGCTTCACAAGCGTCCATTCGGTCGGCGTCAAGACAACCTCCTCGCTTCCCTTCCACAGCCTTCGCTGCGTCGATGACAGCCGGAATATGCCTTCATGCAGATCGTCAGGCGACCTGCGCAGCACGGATGATACCTGCACGGCACGCAATCGGTCGATGTTCTCGAGTCCAGCGCGTTCACCTGCTTCCGATCCGCTCTCTGTCTCTCTGTATACGGAACCGCCAGAGCTTGGCGAGCCGATCCCGACACTGCCACTATTGACTCCTGCAAGTCCGTCGCTTGAAGTGACCGCCTTGCCCTCGCCCTCGCTTGCTTCCGCACAGAAGCTGCTCCGACTCCGAGTATCCGCCAGCCGGACATCGCCGGTTGGCGCTGCGCCGGCCCCCTTTTCGCTCAGCTCAGGATTAGTCTCACTTATGGCTTCGGCTATGAACGGTGTCTGCCCTTCAGCAGCGACCGGCCTGGCCATGCCAGCCGAACCTGTATTATCCAAGCTTCCGCTCTCCACGCGATCACCGACGGCTTCAACGCTCCCCTCCGGTTCAAGCCACGATAAGCCGCCAGGCATCATGCGGCGGTGCAGAGCACCCAGCCGGGCAATGAGCTCGCCAGGGCTGAACGGCTTCTGCACGTAATCGTCGGCGCCGAGCTCCAAGCCGCGGATTTTGTCCTCTTCCTGCGATTTGGCCGTCAGCATAATGATCCCCATCCGGGGAAACCTCTCCCGCAGCTGCTCGCACACCTCAAACCCGCTGATTGTGGGCAGCATAACGTCAAGCAGCGCAACATCGAACGGCGGATCGGCTTCATTCGCCAGCATGAGCGCCGTCTCCCCGTCCTCCGCTTCGGTCACATCCATTCCATTGCGCTTTAAGTTAATGCGGACAAATCCACGTATCGCTTCTTCATCCTCTAGCAGCAAAATCCGCATAATGTCCTCCCAGCTCCATCCGGCCGATTAATTTTCCGGAAGCAGCTTGAACAGCCGCTTCAGCTCGTCCCCATTCAACTGTAGATCGTTATAGAGAGCTAGCTCCTCCGCCGTCCAGTCCTCCATGGGTTCTTCCCATTCCGCCGCATGCACCATTCCAGCCCCCTTGGCCAGCTCGGAATAGCGTACACCTTGATCCTTCCATGCCTGCTCCAAGGCATTCCAATCGCCAAGCGGTGTGCTATGAATAACGAACAAGGGCAGCCGCTTACCCGATGCCTCTTCGTATATTTCTATATATAGTTGACCCTTCTCATCTCCTTCGGGGCGCCTTACTGTAACTTGATCATACCACTTCTCCGGAAAGCGGATCGCATATCGTTTGGAGTAGTCCGCATATTGTTCCATAACAACATGGAAATCTCCCTTCCCATCCCATTGCTTCCACTGCTCGATCAAGACCAATTCGCTCATCGTGGCATTCGACGGCTGACCCATTGCCTCCTTCAAAACCTGAATCTCCAGAATGCCATCGCTGTTTCCATCGCCGCTTTCTGTGGAATAAACATTGAAACTGCTGTCGTATTCACTGCCCCTCATGGGATAGACTTGAACAAGCCTTCCGTTCTCCCAAGCAAGCATGATCGTCATGGAGGAATGGGCCCCTAGCCCTGCATCGGCTACAATGCCGTAACGGTTCTCTGCAATCTTGCCGACAACCAAATTATAGTAACCGTTAACCTCACTGGAAAGCGCAGCCGTTTCCGTATTCGCGATCGATCCCCGTTCCAACCGGTACACATGCAGCGTTCTGTCCATCAATCCAAAGAGCTGATCTTCCTTTCCAAGCTGTTCCTCTCGAATCAGGACGATCTCGTCGCGTCCGTTACCGTCTATATCGCCAAGAACCGACTTGGAATAGGAGAGCTCCGCGATCGGCCTCGGGGCCGTCTTGTATTCTTCCTGCGGTCTGATCTGATACACGTTTAAGGTGCGGTCAAACATCTCATATTGATTCCAGCCGATCAACATTTCCGGATTGCCGTCACCGTCGAGATCCGTCACATCGATCCAGTCAATGCCGTAGCTCGACCTTTCGCCAAAGGTGAACCATAACCGCCATCCTTCGACGCCTTCCTTCAGCAGGAGCACCTGTTGTTCTTCCGCTTCATTGATGAAGGTCACGATTGCTTCCTTGCTGCCATCCCCGTCAACATCCGCTTTACGCACCGCGGACATGGCTTCGTCTTGATCCGGAAGCGATAGCTTCGCCCGGGCCGGCAGCGCTTCGCGAACCGCCGCAGCCAGTTCGGCATTCTCCGGCGTATCCCGCGGTCCCAGCAGCAGATCGGCAGGCGTCGCCGTATACTGGCATCCGGTAATTCCGAGCATGCAGATGACAGCAGCCAATACGCGGAGCCTGACCTGCCTTCCCCCTCGTTGTCGCATCACGTCCGGTTCGAATCTCCTTCCACCCGCAGCCAACCCTACTGGCTTGCGGTCGTAAATTAATGGCCTGCCGCCGCTTTATGCTCCTTCGCCGCCAACAGCTCGTCGACCGTTACGAGCGTATATCCATTCTTCTGCAAATCGTCGATTATCAATGGCAGAAGCTCTACCGTATTCTTCAGACGGCTGCCCCCGAAGGAGTGCATAAGGACGATACCGCCCGGTTTCGTGTTACTGTTAATGTTTTGCCTCATTTTCGCAACGCTTACTCCATTCCAGTCCATCGTATCGACGGTCCAGCCTACCAGCTCGCGGTTATTGGCCTTCATGATGGCTTTGACCTCGGCCGACACCGATCCGTATGGAGCCCGCACCAGATTGGGGACATATCCAACCGATCGCTGGATTAGCGTATCGGTCCACATCACTTCCTGTATAATTCTGCGCTCGCCCAGCGAAGCTAAGTCGGGATGACGGTAAGTATGATTTCCAATGGAATGCCCTTCCTTGGCAATGCGCGCAGCCATCTCGGGATATTTCTTAACTTGCGTGCCGACCAGGAAGAAGGAGGCCTTCACTTTATGCTCCTTCAATACATCCAGAATCGCCGGCGTGTACCGTTCATCAGGTCCGTCGTCGAACGTCAGCGCCACCAGCTTCTGATTCGGCTTCGCCTGAAACGCGACCTTCGGCGCAGTCGGCTTGCTCAGCTTCACTTCCGCTTCCTGGACCGGAACCTTGCCGCCGTCCATGGAGCCGCCTGCCGCGCCCTTATCTACGATTGTGCCCTGGCCGCCGGCAGCCGCCCCTCCTGCAGAACCTCCGGCTCCTGCGCCAGGTTGCGGGTTGCCTGCGGGGCCGCCGCCCGGTCCCCCGCCGCTCAGAATGATATCGCTCTGGGTGCCGGCAGTCTCGCTGCCTGCCCACAGCTGGAATCCGCCTTGCAAGCCGCAACCGGCCGCGAAACCAATAACGGCCATGATGATACCAAACGACAACAATCGTCGTTTTTTTCTAGCTGTAGTCATTGTCTCTTCTCCCCATCCCATGCTTATATGTACATGGTATAGGAGTTCGTTTCGTAAGTTGTTACAAACTAGTAACATCTTAAACCCGATTCGTTCTATTTCGACAAATCCGCGTCAGCCCTGCGTTTCGCAGCTAGATTAATAGACGGCAATCCGTCAAATTACATCGTCATGCGAGGATGATTCTCCCTCGTAAAGTTGAAACCTGATTCCAGCCATGTTAACGTTAGATTACCGACTAAGTTTATAGGATAAACATTACGAGTTAGGAGCAAGAGACAATATGCCCAAAATTGCAAAAAATTTAACGGAGTTAATCGGTAACACGCCCCTGTTGGAGCTTACGAATTATACCGCTACCAAGCATCTTGAAGCGACCCTGATCGCCAAGCTGGAATCCTATAATCCGGGAGGCAGCGTGAAGGACCGGATCGGCTATGCGATGATCAAGGACGCCGAGGATAAAGGCCTGCTGAGCCCGGACTCGGTTATCATCGAGCCTACCAGCGGCAATACCGGTATTGCGCTGGCTTACGTCGCGGCCGCCATGGGATATAAGATAATCATTACCTTGCCAGAAACGTTCAGCGTTGAACGCCGCAAGATTCTGCAAGCGCTCGGAGCGGAGCTTGTATTGACGCCTGGCGTGGAAGGGATGCGCGGGGCTATTGCCAAGGCGCAGCAGCTCGCGGAGACGATTCCGAACGCTTACCTGACTCAGCAGTTCCGGAATCCCGCCAATCCGGATATTCACCGGCGCACGACAGCCGAGGAGATCTGGCGCGATACGGAAGGAGCGGTCGACATATTCGTCGCGGGAGTCGGTACCGGCGGTACGATAAGCGGCGTCGGCGCAGTTCTGAAGTCACGCAAGCCGTCCGTTCGCGTTGTCGCCGTCGAGCCGCAGGAATCAGCCGTGCTGTCCGGCGGTCATCCCGGCGCCCATCTTATTCAGGGCATCGGCGCAGGCTTCGTACCGGAGGTATTCGACCGGTCGGTAGTCGATGAAATCATGCCCGTTCGCGGCCATGATGCGATCACGACCGCGAGGCAGCTGGCCAGAGCGGAAGGACTGCTTGCCGGCATATCGTCAGGCGCAGCGCTTCACGCCGCAACGATTCTCGCTTCGAGGCCGGAGAACCACGGGAAGACGATCGTCGTCCTGCTGCCGGATACCGGAGAGCGGTACTTGTCGACTACGTTGTTCGACTAATCAGCTCCCAAGAACAATAAGAGCTTAAGCAGCCAACCGGCGCCTAAGCTCTTATTCGTGTTTATTATTCGGGTACCCGGTCTCGGGTATCCTTCGGCAGAAGAATCGCCAGCACGCCAAGCAGCGGCAGGAAAGCACATAGCTTCATAATGAAGGCAATGCTCGTCTGGTCGGCAACCATGCCAAGCACCGCCGAGCCAAGACCCCCGATGCCGAAGGCGAGTCCGAAGAACAGCCCCGCTACGAGTCCTACTTTACCGGGCATAATCTCCTGCGCATAGACGACGATGATGGAGAATGCGGATGATAGAATGAATCCGGCCATTACCGCCAGAACTCCGCTCCAGAACAAGCTGCCGTATGGCAGCAGGATGGAGAACGGCGCGGTGCCCATAATCGAGAACCAGATGATATTGCGGCGTCCGTATCGGTCGGCCATCGGCCCGCCAAAGAATGTCCCGGCCGCCGACGCGGCGAGGAATGCGAACAGGAACCACTGCGCATGACTGACGGTAACACCGTAATCATCGATCAAGTAGAACGTGTAGTAGCTTGTGATGCTGGACATATAGACTTGCTTCGTCACGACCAGGAAGACAAGTATGACTATCGCCCACATGACCTGATTGCGGGCCAGACCGCTCTGGGCGTTCTTCTCTGCAGCGCGGGGCTTCACAGCCGTGCGGAGCACGAGCTGCTGCTCTCCGTACCAGCGGGCCACATAGAGCTGAATGGCAATGGCAGCGGCAGCGGCGAATGCGAACCAAATGACGCCAAACTGGCCTAAATGGACGAATAGTACGGCCGTCATGATCGGACCTAGCGAGCTTCCGATATTGCCGCCCACTTGGAAGATCGACTGTGCCAGTCCGCGCTTGCCGCCGGCGGCGAGATAGGCAACCCGCGACGATTCCGGATGGAAGATCGCGGAACCGATCCCTATCGCAGTAACGGCCAGCAGGATAACGGAATAATACGGGGCCAAGGCCAGCCCGACGATGCCGATAAGCGTGAAGCAGACGCCGATCGGCAGAAGCATCGGCATGGGCCGGATATCGGCATAGCGGCCGATGATGGGCTGCAGGACCGAGGCCGTCAAGTTCATCGCCAGCGCGATCAACCCGACCTGGGTGTAGCTCAGACTCAGCTCATCCTTCAGAATCGGGAAGAGCGCGGACACCGTCGATTGCATGGTGTCATTCAAGAGATGGACAATGCTGATGGCAAACAGGATGGGAAATACCGTTGCCGAAGCCGCGGCGGTTTTGGGCGCCGCTTGGTTAACTGCCAATTTGGTACTCATGATTCGTTATGCTGCACTTCCCTCACTCTGATCGTCTGCGAGAACCGATCTAATTTTAATGCTTACTATAGCACAGATTATGGGAGGGCGGCGCAAGTCTGTCATAATTTTATATCAACGGCTCACCCGATTATCGGCAGTTCCAGCTTCTGATACGGAGACAGCCGCAGATCAGGAAGCCTACCTTCTTGGACATATAGACTCGCCGATATAGTGCACGTAAGCGGTAATTCCGTTTCATACGCCCAGGCGATATCGCCTTACCTTTCTCATGCTCAATACAAACAATGAGCATCCCCGTCTCATGACGGAGATGCTCGTTGATGCTCGTTGTTGATCGTTTCATCTTGCTGTGTCCGCCAGGCAGGTTACGGATCGGAAAGGACGTTAAGCTGGATCAGCCTTCCTTTCCCCGGATAACTGGACATAATCATACCTGTCGTCCAGCCTTCAACCTTCATGCCGGTCTTCAGCTCCGCCTTATCGAGCTTCTCCCCGGTCGACTTCCGCATGATAGACGCATCCGCTGTGAAGGATCCCCACAAGGCGTCCGCCTTCGGATTTTCGTAGCCGATCAAGTTATCAGGATTCTCGATCAGTATACTGCCGTTCTCCGCAATCTCCTTGATATATCCGGTAATGCTCGGCTTATCCGCGTCGATGGTCTCCGTCTCGATCCGCAGCGGAAAGAACCTCCCTGTCAGCTCGTAGATCGCTTGCATCAGCCGTTCCTGCTCTTCTGCCGAAAGAGCCTTATAATGCTCGCCGATACGCCTCACATACAGGGTCAGTTCTTGAATCTGCACATCTCCCGCGACCGGCTCCACGCCAAGACGCGCGAACAACGCCCGATTGCCGGGTATCAGCTCAGCGACCGCATTTGCCATTGCTTCATCGTATTGATAATCCGCCGGATATACGGGAATGTTCCTATCGTTGTAAATCGGCGTCGCCCGGAACAAAACATACGAAGCCTTGGCAGGTACGGTAAAATCGAGCGCGATCCGTTCCGTTCCATCCGCCCCCTTCGTTGATTTCCCGTTCCAGTCGATCGTCCGCTCGATCACGTTTCCTTCGATGTCTTTCACGATCACATGGAATAAAGCATCATCGGCCGGTATGTCCTTGCCTTTCACCCGATCCACTGTAAGCGACAGATGAACCGATGATCGGCCTTTCTGATCACGCATTGCGATTTGCTTTAGCCCCGTCGGAATGAACGGGTAAGCGGGATCAGCCATGATATGCGGGTAATCGTCGACAGGATTGTCCGGATCGCCGATCCCGGGCAGCAGCCGCCGCTCGGCCGGATCCATAATCGCCAGAACCTTGCGTCCTGCCTCCGAGCGCTGCTCGTAATTGTAGGAAGGCAGGCCCTGGAGAAGCTGCGCAACAGGTGCGAAGAACGTTCCTCCGATCACTTCGGGGGCCGGATGGAATTGCTGCTGCGGCGAAATTCCTTCCTTGCCCGCCAGCGGCGGATTGCTTCGAATTTCGACCACCTCATTCCGGTTGGACCTGATCTGGGCCGACCTCTCCTTGGCGGAATAAAGCACGGTTGCCCCTAGCGCAGCCGCGAACGAACGGAGCGGCACCATCAGGCCGTTCTCCTTCAAATAAGGTGCGCTATCACCCGGGAACAGCACAAAATAATGGTTCATCAACAGCGGAACCGGCTGGCTTCCATCGCCTGCCGATGACTTCGGCTTGGCAGGCGGCAGCGCCGCGGCCGTCAGAATGAACAGAGATACGATGATTCCCGCCAATATGGCTTTTCTCATGACGCTCTCCTTTCTCCACTAAATTCTTCCATATCCTTTGGACGCAGGAGAACGGGTTATAGTTGCGGCAGGCACTCCTTTGGATGGCGTTATAATGCAGTAGGCATGCACAGAAGCAAAAGCCCGCGTTGTAAATGCAGCAAGCATGCAAAAAAGCCGCAGGCGCGCTTGACGCACCTGCAGCTTATATTGTACCTCGCCCGAGAGTGGGCGTTCCCTCTCTCGGACCGGCTTTTCGCATCTTAACCTCGCAGCGCTTTGGCAGCGATGTCCGACCTTACATGCATGCCTTCGAAGTGAATGGCGGATACCGCCTCATATGCGCGCGCACGCGCCTCCGCGATGTCTCGTCCACGGCCGACAATGCCGAGAACCCGGCCGCCGCTAGTAACGATTTTCCCGTCCTTCTCGGCCGTACCGGCGTGGAATACCAGCGCGCCCTGCGCCTTGGCGGCATCCAGTCCTTCGATTACGAGCCCTTTCGGGTAAGAAGCCGGGTAGCCCCCTGAAGCCGCAATGACGCACACGGCCGCTTCGTCGCTCCAAGCGATGTCGAGCTGATCCAACCGGCCATTCAGCGCGGCGAGAATAATATCGACGAGATCGGTCTTCAGACGAGGCAGCACGACCTGCGTTTCCGGGTCGCCCATGCGCGCATTGAACTCGATCGTCTTCACGCCGTCCTTCGTGATCATCAGACCCGCGAAGAGAACGCCGCGGAACGGCCGGCCTTCGCTGACCATCGCCTTCGCCGTCGGCTTAATAATATTCTCGACCGCATCCTCTACGAGCGCCGGATCGATATGCGGCAGCGGGGAGTAAGTGCCCATGCCGCCCGTATTCGGCCCCTTGTCGTCATCGAATACCGGTTTATGATCCTGTGCCGGCACCATCGCGCGAACCGTTTCGCCGTCTACGAATGCCAGGATCGACATCTCCTGGCCTTCGAGGAACTCCTCGATGACGACCTGTCCGCCGGATTCGCCGAATACTTTATCCACCATCATGTCATGCAACGACTTCTCCGCTTCTTCGAGCGAGTAAGCGACGGTTACGCCTTTACCGGCCGCAAGACCGTCCGCCTTGACGACGATCGGCGCGGATTGCTCGCGCAAGTAGGCAAGCGCCGCTTCGTAATCCGTGAACGTCTCGTATTTGGCCGTCGGAATATTGTACTTTTTCAGCAGATTCTTCATGAAGATCTTGCTGCCTTCAATCTCCGCCGCGTTCTTGCGCGGTCCGAAGGTCGGAATATTATGTTCCTCGAACGCATCCACGATGCCGTCCGCAAGCGGATCATCCGGCCCGACCACAACGAGATCGACCGCATGATCGTTCGCGAACGCAATGAGGTCCGCAAACCGGTTAACCGGAATCGGCACGCATTCCGCCAGCTCCGCGATCCCCGCATTGCCCGGCGCGCAGTAAATTTGTTTGACCTTCTCGCTCTTGGCCAGCGCCCAGACGATCGCATGCTCACGCCCGCCGCCGCCAATGACCATTATCCGCACAGGAAACCCTCCCCATAATTGCCGGCTTCATGGTACCGGCACAAGCCGTAACCCCACAAGCGGCGATATACTCTATCTCCTCATGAAACCGATGATGACTAGTGTTTAAAATGACGAACGCCCGTAACCACCATCGCAATATTGTTCGCATTCGCTACGGCAATCGACTCTTCGTCTTTAATGGAGCCGCCCGGCTGGATAACGGCCGTGATGCCTGCTTTTGCCGCCAGCTCCAGCGTATCGCCCATTGGGAAGAACGCATCGGAAGCGAGCACGGCGCCGCGCGCTTTCTCGCCGGCCTGCTTGATCGCGATGTTGGCCGCGCCGACGCGGTTCATCTGGCCCGCGCCTACGCCGACGGTCATATTGTCCGCCGCGAGCAGAATCGCGTTCGACTTCACGTGCTTCACGACCTTCCAGCCGAACAGAAGCTGCTTCAGCTCTTCCTCGGTCGGCTTGCGGTTCGTCACGACCTTGAGGTCATCCATGGAGAGGCTGTGCACGTCGCTCTCTTGCACGACCATCCCGCCTTCTACCGTGGTGATGTTCCATTCCGGCTTGCGTTCCTTCGCGGATTGGATCGTGCCGAGCTTCAGCAGACGGATATTCTTCTTCTTCGTCAGAATGTCCATTGCGTCCTGCGTAAAGTCCGGCGCGATAATGATCTCCAGGAAGATTTCGCTCAGCAATTGAGCCGTCTCCGCGCCGATTGTACGGTTCGCCGCGACGATTCCGCCGAAGATCGAGGTCGGGTCGGCTTGGTAAGCCTTTTGATACGCTTCATGAATGTCGGCGCCGATGCCCACTCCGCAAGGATTCATATGCTTCACGGCAACGACAGCCGGCTCTTCGAATTCCTTCACGATGGCAAGAGCCGCATTCGCGTCGTTAATGTTATTGTAGGACAGCTCCTTGCCATGCAGCTGCTCGGCTGTCGTGATGTTGCCTTGAGCCGCCAGCGGCTTGCGGTAGAACGCGGCCTTCTGGTGCGGATTCTCGCCATAGCGAAGGTCCTGCACCTTCTCATAGGTGACGGTATAGCTCTCCGGAAGCGGGTCGCCCTGCAGCTTGGAGAGATAGTCTCCGATCAGCGCGTCATAAGCGCCCGTATGGCGGAATACTTTGGCCGCGAGGCGTTTGCGCGTCTCAAGCGTCGTGTCGCCAGCGCCTTTCACTTCTTCAAGCACGCCGGCATAATCGGCGGCATCGACCACGACCGTAACGAACGCATGGTTCTTCGCTGCCGAGCGAAGCATCGTCGGCCCGCCAATATCGATGTTCTCGATCGCGTCCTCATACGATACATCCGGCTTCGCAATCGTCGCCGCGAATGGATACAAATTCACGACCACCAGGTCGATGTAATCGAGGCCGAGCTCCTTCATCGACTGCTGATGCTTCTCGTCGTCGCGAACGGCAAGCAAGCCGCTGTGAACGGCAGGATGCAGCGTTTTGACGCGGCCGTCGAGAATTTCCGGGAAGCCCGTCACGTCCGAGATGCCGACAACGGGAACGCCTTCCTTCTCCAGCAGGCTTGCCGTCCCGCCCGTCGAAATAATTTGCACGCCAAGTCCCGCAAGCGCCCGTGAAAACTCAACAATGCCTGTTTTGTCCGACACACTGATTAATGCTCTGCGAATAGCCACAACAAAGTCCCTCCTATTAGTTGAAAAATACCCTCTACATGCTTCCGCGAAGCTAATGGTCCAGCGGCTTTCGCGCCTGTCCGGCGCCACTAAATTGCATTACTAGATAGCCCGCCGGTTCCTGCTATAATGTCGTCACCGTCACATGACGGCCATCGAGCGATACCGCGCCCGATGCAATCCGTTGAACGACCCAAGGGAACACCTCTTGCTCTACCGCATGAATGCGAAGCGCAAGCGTCGCTTCCGTGTCGCCGTCCAACACCTCAACCGTACGCTGGGCAATGATCGGCCCCGTGTCCATGCCGCCATCGACGAAATGAACGGTAACGCCCGTCACTTTCACCCCGTAGTCCAATGCCTGCTTGATACCGCCGACGCCCGGAAAAGCCGGCAGCAGCGCCGGATGGATGTTGATCATCCGCCCCGCGAACGCATCGACCATAACCGGCGTCAAGATACGCATGTATCCGGCCAGCACGACCAGCCCGATGCCGCGCTTCTGCAGCTCCGCCAGTATCTCCCGCTCATAGTCTTCTCGGGACGCGTACTCCTTCGGCCGGAAGAGAAACGTGTCCACGCCGGCCCGCTTGGCGCGTTCCACGACGGGCGCCTCCGGCTTGTCACAAACAAGAAGCTCGAGGCTTGCGCCCTCGAGCCGGTCTTGTTGTGCCGCATCCGCCAATGCCTGGAAGTTCGTGCCTTGCCCCGAGGCGAATACCGCGATTCGAAGCCCTGCCATTACACGTCCGCTCCGGTAAACGTCACGATACGGCTTCCTTCGGTCACCGTACCGATCCGGTACGCGTCCTCGCCAAGCTCGCGCGCCACGCGCAGCGCTTCGTCCGCCTGCTCCGCAGGTACGACGACGACCATGCCGACGCCCATATTGAAGGTCGTGAACATGTCGCGGTTCGTGATGGAGCCCTTCTCCTGCATCAGGTTGAAGATCGGCTGAATCGGCCATGAGCCGTATTCGATTTCAACATTGACGCCTTCAGGCAGAACGCGCGGAATATTCTCGATAAAGCCGCCGCCCGTAATATGCGCCATGCCCTTCACTTGTACCTGCTTGATCAGCTCAAGCACCGATTTCACATAGATACGCGTCGGCTCCAGCACGACATCGCCCAGCTTCTTCCCGTCAAGCTCGGATAATACGTCATCCAGGCTGTAGCCCGATTGCTCAAGCAGCAGACGACGCACAAGCGAGAAGCCGTTGCTGTGAATGCCGCTGGACGCGAGGCCGATTACCGCATCGCCTGCGGCGATCGACTTGCCGTCGATAATATTCTTCTTATCGACAATGCCCACCGTGAAGCCTGCGATATCGTACTCGTCGCCGCTATACATGCCCGGCATCTCCGCCGTTTCGCCGCCGATCAAGGCGCAGCCGGATTGCAGGCAGCCATCCGAGATGCCCTTGACGATCGCTTCGATCTTCTCCGGAACGACCTTCCCGCACGCGAGATAATCCAGGAAGAAGAGCGGCTCTGCGCCCTGGACAATGATATCGTTCACGCACATCGCCACAGCATCGATGCCAATCGTGTCATGCTTATCCATGGCAAACGCGATTTTCAGCTTCGTGCCGACACCGTCGGTGCCGGAGACAAGAACCGGTTCCTCGTACTTGTCCTTGTTCAGTCCGAACAACCCGCCGAATCCGCCAAGATCGGTGAGCACTTCAGGACGGAACGTCTTCTTCACGTGCTTCTTCATCCGTTCGACCGCTTCGTTGCCCGCCGCGATATCGACACCGGCTTGTTTGTACGCTTCTGCCACTGTGGTCACTCCTTAATAGTTGTTGCGGGTATCGCCGATCTCCTTGAAGATCAAGCGATGCTTGCATCGCAAGCGTTCACCCGCTTATTTGATCCCGTGAAGGGTTAATGTTCTAAATTTAACTTCCCGATGTACTGCGCCAGAGCCATAGCTCCCGGCCAACCGGGTCTTTCACACCGTGCAAAGCTCCGAGCATGCGGTGCTGCGTCGCATGATGTTCCCGCTCCTAGCAGCTGCAGCTCTTGTCCGAGCTGAAATCGACCGGCGTCGGGTAGTCGTTGTCGAAGCAGGCCATGCACATGCCGCGGTTGAATTGACCTTCGTTGCCGCCGACCGACTCGATCAAGCCTTGATGCGTCAAGAAGGACAACGAGTCCGCATTGATCGCCTGGCGGATCTCCTCCACGGTCTTCTGGGAGGCGATCAGCTCCTTGCGGTCCGGCGTATCGATGCCGTAATAGCAAGGGTTCATGAATGGAGGCGATGTTATGCGAACATGCACCTCTGTCGCACCAGCCTCGCGCAGCAGGTTGACGATTCGCAGAGAGGTCGTGCCGCGCACGATCGAATCGTCGATCATGACGACACGCTTGCCCTCGACCACCTTGCGGACGGCCGACAGCTTCATCTTGACCCCTTTTTCGCGAAGCTCCTGCGACGGTTGAATGAAGGTGCGTCCCGTATATTTATTTTTGATGAGGCCCAGCTCGTATGGAATGCCCGTTTGCTCGGCGTATCCGATCGCGGCCGAGATGCTCGAATCCGGCACGCCCGTTACGACGTCGGCGTCGACGAACGCTTCCAGCGCCATCCGCTGCCCCATCCGTTTGCGTGAAGCATGAAGATTAATTCCATTAATATCGCTGTCCGGACGCGCAAAATAAATATATTCCATCGCGCATGTCGCGCGGCGCTCAAGCTCCACGAACCGGTCTTGGCGCAGGCCGTCCCGGTCCAGCACGAGCATCTCGCCCGGCTGAACGTCGCGCTCATAAATAGCGCCGACCGTTTCCAGCGCGCAAGTCTCGGAAGCGAAGACATAACCATTGCCGAGCTTGCCCATGACGAGCGGCCGAAGTCCGTGCGAATCGGAAGCGACGAGCAGCTTGTCGTTGGTCATGATGAGGAACGCAAAGCCGCCGACAAGACGCTGAAGCGCATCCTTGGCCGCCTCGACGAAATCCTTGCTCGAACGCGCGATCAAATGCGCAATCACTTCCGTATCGCTCGTCGTCTGGAAGATCGAGCCCAAGTTCTCCAGCTCTTCGCGGATACCCGGCGCGTTCACGATGTTGCCGTTCGTCGCGATAGCGAGGTCGCCGGCGCGGTATTTGAATACGAGCGGCTGTGCATTCGCAAGCTTGCTCTCTCCCGCGGTCGAGTATCGAACGTGACCGATCGCCATATTGCCCGCCAGTGTGTCCAGCTTATCCTGGTCAAAAACCTCTTTCACAAGGCCCATGTTGCGATGGTAGTTGAATGTGCCTTCCTGTTCCAAATCAACGGTGCAAATTCCCGCGCTTTCCTCGCCCCGGTGCTGGAGCGCATGCAAGCCATAGTACGCGAGCGTCGAGGCGTGCGGGATGTTGTACACCCCGAACACGCCGCACTCTTCACGCAGCTTGTCGAATATATCGTCGCGCCCTATTCCCTCGTTATAATGAGAACCTGTCCACAGCTTCGGAAGCTGCATCACTTCATCAGACATGGAATCGCATCCTTCCAAACCTTCTCCAGTTGTTCAACCGGCGCTGCAATGCCCGGTTTGCCGTTGATGTTAAGGGTCAATGCGCTGCCGCGTACGACGCCGATCTCCGCGTTCGGTACGCCCTTCTCCGTCAGCAATGCCGTCAATTTCGCCGCTTGCTCCGGTTTGGCCGACAGCAGAATCCGCGATTGCGATTCGCTGAACAGCGCCGCGTCGGCGCGAAGCGAGGTCGTCACATTGACGTCCGCGCCCTGCTTGCCGCTGATGCACGATTCTGCAAGCGCCACGGCAAGGCCGCCTTCGGATAGGTCATGCGCGGAAGCGACAAGACCTTGGCGAATTGCTTCCAGCACTCCGTCCAGCAGCTTCTTCTCCGCTGCGAGCTCGATCTGCGGCGGACGCCCTTCCGACTTGCCCTGCAGCACGTACTGCAGCTCGCTGCCGCCCAACTCGTTCTTCGTTTCGCCGAGCAGAATGATAACGTCGCCTTCGGATTTGAAGCCTTGCGTCGTAATATGGTCCACGTCTTGCACGAGTCCGACCATGCCGATAACCGGCGTCGGATAAATCGCGCCTTTCGCATTCTCGTTATACAGGGATACGTTGCCGCCGATAACCGGCGTTTCCAGCACGCGGCAAGCATCGGAAATGCCGTCGGCGGCCTTCTCGATCTGCCAGAATACTTCCGGCTTCTCCGGGCTGCCGAAGTTCAAGTTATCCGTAATGGCCAGCGGCTCGGCGCCCGAGCATACGATGTTGCGCGCCGCTTCCGCGACGGCAATGCGTCCGCCCACTTCCGGATCGAGGTAAACATAGCGCCCATTACAGTCGGTCGTCATCGCCAGCGCCTTGCGCGTGCCGCGGATTGTGACGACAGCTGCGTCGGATCCGGGTTGAACGGCTGTGCTCGTGCGCACCATATAGTCATACTGATTGTATACCCATTCCTTGCTCGCTACTGTCGGAGAGGCAAGCACCTTCTTGAGCGCGTCCGTCAAATCGGTCACTTCGGCATAAGCCGTTGTATCGATTGCGCCGTTCACCGCATAGTAAGCAGGCTCTTGGGACGGCTTGTTATAGACCGGACACTCGTCAACGAGCGCTTGAACCGGCATGTCAGCCACTTCCTCGCCTTTATGGAACAGGCGGAGACGGCCGTCGTCCGTCACTTTGCCGACCTTCGCGCAGATGATGCCCCAGCGGTCGAAAATCTCTTTCGCCTGCGCTTCATGCTGCGGCTCGACGACGAAGAGCATGCGCTCCTGCGACTCCGACAGCATCATTTCGTAAGGGGTCATGCCTTCCTCGCGCTGCGGCACCTCATCCAGGTACAGCTCAAGGCCGTTGCCTGCTTTGGATGCCATCTCCGCACTGGAGCAGGTCAGACCCGCGGCGCCCATATCTTGAATGCCGAGTACGATACCCGAGTTAATGAGCTCCAGCGTCGCTTCCATCACAAGCTTCTCCATGAACGGATCGCCCACTTGAACCGCCGTACGCTTCTCCTCCGATTCCTCGGACAGCTCGACGGATGCGAAGGTCGCCCCGTGGATGCCGTCGCGGCCCGTTGCAGGACCGACATAGAAGACCGGGTTGCCGACGCCCTTCGCGACGCCGCGCTGGATCTTGTCATGATCGATGAGACCTACGCACATCGCGTTCACGAGCGGGTTGCCTTCATAGCTCTCGTCGAACATCACTTCGCCCGCTACCGTCGGGATCCCGATACAGTTGCCATAGCCGGCGATACCGCTCACCACATTCTCGAACAAATATTTCACGCGCGCATTCTCCAGGCTGCCGAAGCGCAGGCTGTTAAGCAGCGCCACCGGACGGGCGCCCATGGAGAAGATGTCGCGGATAATGCCGCCCACACCCGTTGCGGCGCCTTGATACGGCTCAACCGCGGACGGATGGTTATGCGATTCGATCTTGAACACGACGGCTTGATTGTCGCCGATATCGACGATTCCCGCGCCTTCGCCCGGTCCCATGAGAACCTTCGGTCCCGTGATCGGGAACTTCTTCAGGATCGGCTTGGAGTTCTTGTACGAGCAGTGCTCGGACCACATGACGCTGAATACGCCGATTTCCGTGTAGTTGGGTTTGCGGCCGAGAAATCCGCAGATAAGCTCATATTCATAATCGGTTACGCCGAATTGCGTGTAGATTTTCTGGTCCGCAATTTGCTCCGCCGTCGGTTCTTTAGCCGTTAACTGCTGCGCCATGCTGTTCCCTCCATGCGTTCAAAATCGATGTAAACATCCGTTTGCCGTCTTCCGAGCCAAGCAGCTGATCAATTGCGCGCTCCGGATGCGGCATCATGCCGACGACGTTGCCGCGCTCATTGCAAATGCCCGCGATATCCTCGAGCGACCCGTTCGGATTCGCTCCCGCTTTATAACGGAACACGATTTGGTTGTTCGCCTTCAGCTGCGCCAAGGTGGCGTCGTCGCAGAAGTAGTTGCCTTCGCCGTGCGCGATCGGAATGTCGATGATCTCGCCTTGGCTGTATTGATTCGTAAACGCCGTATTGTTGTTGACCACTTCCAGCAGCGCGCTGTGGCAGCGGAATTTCATGCTATTGTTACGAAGCAGGGCGCCAGGCAGCAGGCCCGCTTCCGTCAAGATTTGGAACCCGTTGCAGATGCCGAGGACGAACTTGCCCTGCTCGGCTGCTTTGACCACTTCGTTCATAACCGGAGCGAAGCGCGCGATTGCGCCGCAGCGCAGGTAGTCGCCATAAGAGAATCCGCCGGGAACGAGAATGGCGTCATACTCGGACAGATCGGTTGCCGTGTGCCATACATAGTCGACCGGCTGGCCGATTGTGTCTTCCACAGCCTTGTAGCAGTCAATGTCGCAGTTGGAGCCGGGGAACACGATTACCGCGAATTTCATCGCCTTAACCCTCCAGTTCAAAACGGTAGTCTTCGATGACCGTGTTGGCCAGCAGCTTCTCGCACATCGCTTTCAGACGGGATTCGGCTTCCGCGCGGTCCGTCGTGTCCAGCTCAAGCTCGAGGTATTTGCCGATGCGCACTTTGCCGACTTCGTCAAAGCCCATCGAGTGCAGCGCGCCTTGTACGGCGCTGCCTTGCGGATCAAGCACGTTTTGTTTGATCGTTACGTAAACCGTTGCTTTCATGGGGGGTCGCCTCCTAATAGTTAGGGCTGGATGCTCAAAGCCGCTTACAGCGACTTGCCTGTCAGCCGTTCGTAGATATTCAGATAGTTGTTTGTCGTTGCGTTGACAACCGAATCCGGAAGAGGGTCCGGCTTGCTGTTCTGATCCCAATCGGAATTCAGCAGATAGGCACGTACCGGCTCTTTGTCCATGCTGTCGATTTCGATATCGTAAGCGTATTTATCCTTCGCCCAGAACCGCGAGGAGTCCGGCGTGAAAATTTCATCGATAAGAATGACTTTACCGTCTATAAGTCCGAACTCGAATTTGCAATCCGCCAGTATAATGCCCCGTTCTTCACAATAACCATGCGCAAATTCATACAGCTTCAAGCTATGATCGCGAAGCTCTTCAGCCAGCTCGGCTCCGATCAGCTCCTGCATCCGCTCGAATGGTATATCCTCGTCATGTCCGACATCGTTCTTCGCGGCCGGCGTAAACAGCGGCTTCTCGAACCGTTCGTTCTTGCGAAGGCCCGCCGGAAGCTCAATGCCGTTGATTGCCGATGTTTTCACATATTGTCGCCATCCGCCGCCCGTAATATAGCCGCGTACGACGCATTCAATATCGATCCGCTGCGCCTTCTTCGTGACCATGATGCGGTTGCGAAGCAGCTCGGGATCCGTGACGACATCGCTCAGCTTGTCGACATCGGTATGAATAACGTGGTTCGTAAGAATGGAAGCCGTCTGCTCGAACCAGAATGCGGATAGCCGGTTGAGCACATTCCCCTTCTGGGGAACCGCCGGATCAAGCACGTAGTCGAACGCGCTGATGCGGTCGGTGACGACGATCAAATAATGCTCGCCGAGATCATACAGCTCGCGCACCTTGCCCTTGTACAGCAGCGGCGCCTTCACAACATCCACAGCGGTGGATAACGCTTGTTCTGTCATCATCATTCGCTCCTTCGCACCGGCCCCGCGCGCCCGATCAGGCGGCAGGACCGATACCTTCATATCGAATCGGCTGCCGCTCCTAAATCAGTTCCAACCGTTTGAAGATCGTTTCCACATGCTTCAGATGCCAAGCCGGGTTGAATGCATCGTCGATTTCTTCGCTGGACAGCATGTCCGTAATTTCCTTCGTCTCGCCGATGATGTCGCGGAACTGGCGCTGCTCTTCCCATGCCTGCATCGCGCGCGGCTGTACCGTATCGTAAGCCTGCTCCCGGCTGAAGCCCTTGTCGATCAGCTTCGTCATGATGCGTCCGGAGAACGGCACGCCATAAGTCGCCTTCATATTCCGCTTCATATTCTCCGGGAATACCTGCAGATTCTTGATGATGTTGCCCAGACGGTTCAGCATATAGTTGAGCAGCATCGTCGCATCCGGCAAGATGACGCGTTCCACGGAAGAGTGGCTGATATCGCGTTCATGCCACAGCGTAACGTTCTCGTAAGCCGAGACCATGTGGCCGCGGATGACGCGCGCCAGGCCGGAGATGTTCTCGCAGCCGATCGGATTGCGTTTGTGCGGCATTGCGGACGAGCCCTTCTGTCCTTTGGCGAACGGCTCCTCGACCTCGCGGAATTCACTCTTCTGCAAAGCGCGGATCTCCGTCGCGAACTTGTCGAGCGAGGTCGCAACCAATGCCAGTGTAGCCATATACTCCGCATGGCGGTCGCGCTGCAGCGTCTGAGTCGAGATTGGCGCCGGCGTGATGCCCAGCTTGCGGCACGTAAACTCTTCGATTGCCGGATCGATATTCGCGTAGGTGCCGACCGCGCCGGACATTTTGCCGAATTGCACGCCGTTTGCCGCATGGCGGAAGCGCTCCAGGTTGCGCTTCATCTCTTCGTACCACAGCGCCAGCTTCAGACCGAACGTCGTCGGCTCCGCATGAACGCCATGGGTGCGGCCCATCATGGCCGTGTCCTTGTAAGCAACCGCTTGTCCGCGAAGGATTTCAATGAAGTTCTCGATATCCTTGTCCAGAATTTCGTTCGCTTGACGAAGCAGGTAACCGAGTGCGGTATCGACGACATCCGTCGATGTCAGTCCGTAATGCACCCATTTGCGCTCCGGGCCGACCGTCTCGGATACGGCACGCGTGAACGCGATTACGTCATGACGCGTTTCCTGCTCGATTTCGTAGATGCGGTCAATATCGAAGGATGCGCCTTTGCGCAGCGCCTCCACATCCTCCCGGGGAATAACGCCCAGCTCCGCCCACGCTTCGCAAGCGCAAAGCTCAACCTCCAGCCAAGCCTTGAATTTATTCTCTTCCGTCCAGATCGCTCTCATCTCAGGTCTGCTGTAACGTTCCAACATGCTTATTTCAACCCTTCCATATATTCGTCTCGGAGATCCAGGCAAGCGCAGCTTCCGTATCCGCGGCAAGCACGTTTACATGCCCCATCTTCCGTTTATGTTTCGCTTCATGCTTTCCATATAAATGAACCTTCGCCGCGACGCCGAGCCGCTGCGCCGCCTCATCCGTGTCCGGCAAGCGCGCAAGCAGCGGTTCCATATGCTCGCCAAGCACATTGACCATCACGACAGGCGTCATGAGCGATGTGTCGCCGAGCGGCAGGCCGCAAACCGCACGCACATGCTGCTCGAACTGCGAGGTTCTGCAGGCTTCCATCGTGTAATGCCCGCTGTTATGCGGCCTTGGCGCCAGCTCGTTAACGAACAGTTCCCCGCCCTCGGTCAAGAACAGCTCCACGGCGATCAGGCCGACAACGCCAAGCCCTTCCGCAATTCGCGCCGCGAGCGCTTCGGCATCGCGCTGCAGAGCCGCTTCGATTCTCGCCGGAACGATGGACAGGTGCAGGATGTTGTCCACATGAATATTCTCAGCCGCCGGAAAAGTACGAATTTCGCCTTGCGGATTTCTTGCCGCGATGACGGATAATTCTTTCTCGAACCGGATAAACTGCTCCAGCACCAGCTCTGTCCGCGCTCGGCTCAGCGTTTCATAAGCTTCCTCGATCTCGGCTTCGCTGCGTATGACCCACTGCCCCTTGCCGTCATAACCGCCGGTTGCGGTCTTCAGCACACTCGGCAGACCGAACCGCCGAACCGCCTCGCGCAGCTCCTCCACATTGCGAATTTCAGCATAGGGCGCGACCTGCACGCCTGCAGCTTCAATCGCGCGCTTCTCGCGCAGACGATGCTGCGTGGTATACAGCAGCTCGCTGCCCTGAGGCACATAGGATTCGTTCATGAGCATGGCAGCGACGCCAGCGTCGACATTCTCGAATTCGTAGGTGATGACATCCGCCCGCTTCGCCAGTTCGCGCGCTGCCTCGCGGTCGTCATAAGCGGCGACGATCTGCTCCGCTACTTGTCCGCAAGGCGCATCCGATGTCGGATCGAGCGTGACGAAACGATAGCCCATTGCGCTGCCAGCGTTAGCCAGCATCCGGCCGAGCTGACCGCCGCCGAGGATGCCAACCGTAGAACCCGGCAGAATAACTTTCGCCTTGTTCGCGTTGCCGGATTCATTCGTAACGGGGACGCATCCGTCGATACCGCAGCTTTCGCCTTCCATCCCGCCAATGAGATCGTTCAGAGGTATGAGGCCTCCGCCAAGTTTGCCGGATTCACTCATAGCGTCTCACTGCTTTCCAGCACTTCCCGCTGAATTCGGTCGCGCCGCGCTTGCACGCGCGCCTGCACGTCCGGATCGAATGCGCCCAGCATCTGCGCAGCGAGCAATCCTGCATTCGTCCCTCCGGCATTGCCGATCGCCACGGTTGCCACAGGAATGCCGCCCGGCATCTGCACGATCGATAGAAGCGAATCGAGTCCGTTCAGATTGGACGACTTTACGGGAACGCCAATAACCGGCAGAATCGTTTTTGCAGCGACCATGCCGGGCAGATGAGCGGCTCCGCCCGCTCCCGCGATAATGACCTTCAAACCGCGGGCTGCGGCGCTTTCCGCGTATTCAAACATCAGGTCCGGCGTGCGATGCGCCGAGACGACCTTCTTCTCATACGGAATTTGCAGTTCGTCCAGAACGTCGCAGGCCAATTTCATCGTTTCCCAATCCGATTTGCTGCCCATGATGACGCCCACTTTCGCTGACATGCACCTAACCCACTTTCGTATCTAAATTGTTTGTATTCACGATAGAAATAAAAAATGTCCGGCTTCAGCCTTCGATAGCGAATGACTGCGGCTGGACACGAACAAAAGGGGAACATTGACGCCTAAAGACAGGCGAAGGCTGCCCCGCTAAGGGACAACCTGAATTTCCCACTTTCACGCTCGTAGTCCGAAAATTTAAGGTTTTCGGGTAGAGACTTTCGGGCCATATTCCCGAACTTATACGAGATTAGCAGCACGAGACGGATCACGTCTCAGGCTTCTCTAGTTTACCGAATCGGTCAGGAAACTGTCAACCTTAAATACGAACATTAATTCAGTAAACTTTTATAAAAGTTCGCTTTTGCGTCACATGGAATCCTCCTATAGCCGAACATGCCTGCTTCTTAAGGCGAATGTCTGTAATGACGGGAGGAATGCTTGCAATTTCCGTTATTCTTATGACCATTAGCTTGCTCGCTGGATTCCAACTCCATACAAGTTATTTGACAAGTTCGGACAAGTCCCCGCTGAAGGGGTGGCTGCCGGGGCCGGCGTGGATGACGCTTCTGGTGTATACGTGCGGCTCTGTATGACCCGAAAACGCGGAAAACGGACTAATAGGTTCGCCCGTCACTTCGATGCGCCGCTGTAACGCCGTTTTTCGGTCTTACAGCTTTAAGTTCCGACGGAGCTGGTCGAGTCTCCGGCGCTGATCGGTCAGAAAACACAACATCTGTCTCCCGCGCCGGTCCGGGCAGATGGGCCGCGCCAGCCGCGGTACGCTGAGATAGCTGCTGCCCCTTTTACCATACATCGTAACGCGTCCGATAACCGCACCATCTCCCGCGCCCGAATATCAGCAAATAAAAAACAGCGCCGGTCCAAGCGCTGTTCTTATCTCTCTATTAGCCCGCGCCAAGCATCCCGTAACGCAGGACGATCAGAATCGCGAGAATCCACATTAACCAGTGGACTTTATATTTGCCCTTCTCGGACAGATTTCCAAGCGTTGCCAGGATCACGTAAGCCACAATACCGAATGAAATCCCGTTCGCGATATTGTAAGTGAAAGGCATGAACGCAACGACGAAGAAGGAAGGAATGGCATAAACCATATCGGTAAAGTCGATTTCCTTGACCGATTGCATCATGAGCACGCCGACGATGATTAACGCGGCAGCAGTAGCCGAACCCGGAATAAGGGAGATCAGCGGCCACAGGAACAGCGCCACCAGGAATCCGACACCTGTCGTAACGGCCGTCAGACCCGTACGTCCGCCTTGGGCAATACCCGCGGAGCTTTCAACGTAAGCCGTCACCGTACTCGTACCGAGCATAGCGCCGCCGCTGACGCCGATCGCATCGACCATCATGGCTTTACCGATTTTTTTCTTGCCTTTTTCCGGATCCTTCATGTATCCGGCACGTGTCGCCGTTCCGACGAGCGTACCGAACGTGTCGAACAACTCGACGAAGGTGAAGGTCAGAATAACCGAGATCAGACCGACTTCGAAGACGCCGGCAAAGTCGAAGTCCCAGAAGTTCAGCTTGGAGAAGTCCGGTAACCACGACTGTCCGGAGAGACCCGCGCTAACATTAACGTCGCCGGTAATAATCGCGATCAGCGTCGTGCCCAGGATCCCGAACAGAATAGCGCCCGGAACACGAAGGACCATCATTACCGAAATAAGCAGCAGGCCGATCAGCGTCAAGTATACGCTTGGGCTGGTGACATCGCCCATGTGGAATACCGTTTCGAAGCCTAATACATTGGTGAACACGCCCTTGGGAATGTCCGTCACCGTATTCTCGACCGCAACGGTAAGAACGCCGCTTGTTTTAAGCCCGATGATCGTAATGAACAGGCCGATCCCGACCGTGATCGCATGCTTCAGGCTGTCCGGAATTGCCGTAATCAGCATTTGGCGGACTTGGGTAAGCGTCAGAATGATAAAGATGATACCGGAGAAGAAAACGGCCGTCAGCGCCATTTCCGGAGATATCGTACCGTTAGAAGCCAAAACCGTTGCTGCAAAGTAGGCGTTAAGACCCATGCCTGGAGCAAGCGCAACCGGAAAGTTAACGAACAGCCCCATCAGAATGGTGAAAATGCCCCCCGCGAGCGCAGTAGCCAGGAAGACCGAGTAAACGTCCAGACCCGCGCTGCCCAGCAAGCCGGGGTTGACAGCCAATATATACGCCATCGTCATGAAAGTCGTCAGGCCTGCCATAATCTCTGTTCTTACATTTGTTCCGTGTTCCTTCAAACGAAAGAAACCGTCCATTTTTTAATGCCCTCCCCAAAAAATGTGTAGAACAAATAAAAAACCTAAGATTTATATGCTGATAGCAGCATATGTCCTCCTAGGTTCCGCGCAAAACAGGAAAAATATACACAGCGGACCGGTGCCATGGATATTTCCTGCTTTTCGTAGCCAGATCATTACGGTGACCTCGTAGAGACTCCCAGGCCGATTCCCGGGATTATACGAAAATATGCAATTGTGTTCTTTGTTCTTATTCCTACTCATCTTAAAAAGAATGGGACAAATCTGTCAACAACAATTTGTTGGTTTCTGTCGACAAATCGATCTACAAATCTTGCAAACCCGTTCCCTGCCCAGCAATGCCGCGGCTGTGGGAATTACAGCCAATCCACAACCGTTAGCTGCCCGTTCAGCGCCGATTATAAGCATAAAAAAAGCACCTCTTCCTTATCCATACAGGTTAAGAAAGAGGTGCCTGATCATCGGTCTATTTCAAAAGGTACTTATTCCCACTCGATCGTAGCCGGCGGCTTCGACGTGACATCGTAGACAATCCGGTTGACGTTGTCGACCTCATTCACGATTCGAACGGAGATCTTCTCCAGGATATCCCATGGAATACGGGCCCAATCGGCCGTCATGCCATCGATGGACGTAACGGCACGGATGCCGACTGTGTAGGAATACGTGCGGGCATCGCCCATAACGCCGACGCTCTTCATATTCGGCAGCGCCGTGAAGTACTGCCAAATTTCTCGGTCCAGTCCGGCTTTAATGATCTCGTCGCGAAGAATAGCATCCGAATCGCGGACAATCTTCAGCTTCTCTTCGGTCACTTCGCCAAGGACGCGGATCGCAAGACCCGGACCCGGGAACGGCTGACGCCAGACGATTGCATCCGGCAAGCCGCACTCTTCGCCGACTTTGCGCACTTCGTCCTTAAACAGCGCCTTCAGCGGTTCAACGAGCTTGAATTGAATGTCTTCCGGCAGCCCGCCCACATTGTGGTGGGATTTGATGGTTTGTGCGGTTGCGGTGCCGCTCTCGACGATATCGGTATACAACGTGCCTTGAGCAAGGAACTCAAAGTCGTCGAACTTCGCGGATTCTTCTTGGAAAACGTAGATGAACTCGTTGCCGATGATCTTCCGTTTTTGCTCCGGATCGTCCACGCCCTTCAGCTTGCCCAGGAAGCGCTCGCTGGCGTCGATCTTCACGACCTTCATGTCGAATTTGCCGACGAAGGTTTCCATTACGCCTTCGGCCTCGTCTTTGCGCAGCAGGCCATGGTCGATGAACATGCACGTCAGCTGATCTCCGATCGCTTTGTGCAGCAGAATCGCCACGACGGACGAATCCACGCCGCCGGACAAGGCGCAGAGCACTTTGCTGCTGCCGACCTGCTCGCGAATGTCGCGAATCGTGTCCTCGATGAACGTCTCCATGCTCCAATTTCCTTCGCAGCCGCAGATGTTGTACAGGAAATTGCGGATCATTTCGTTCCCCTGGATGGAGTGGCGCACTTCCGGATGGAACTGAACGGCAAACAGCTTGCGCTCCGGATGACTCATCGCCGCGATCGGAGCATGGTCGGTCGAAGCGTCGACGCGGAAGCCCGTTGGAAGCTCGACGACGTGGTCGCCATGGCTCATCCACACCGTTTGACGGTTCTCCAGTTCATGAACCAGGTGAGAACCCGGGTTGAATTCCACTTCAGCTTTGCCGTACTCGCGCTTGCCCGCGCGTTCAACCTTGCCTTGCAGCTGATGGGACATGAGCTGCATGCCGTAACAAATACCGAAGATTGGCAGACCCAGTTCATAGATGGCCGGGTCAACGAGCGGTGAATTCTCCTCGTACACACTTGCCGGACCTCCCGAGAACACGATGCCTTTCGGCTGCAGTTCGCGGATCCGTTCCGCCGGCGTGTTGTATGGCAGAAGTTCGCTGTATACGCCCAAATCCCGGATGCGTCTTGCAATTAACTGGTTGTATTGTCCGCCGAAATCGAGGACAACGATCATTTCATTTGGCTTATTCATGTAGTGCCGAGCCTCCCTCAAATCATTGGATTAATTATAATAACAGCGTTTGGGACAGTCAAGGCGGAAGAGCACCAGCCGCTTAAGCCTGTCCCGAATCCTCGGCAAATCGGTTGAAAACGATGGGCACGCCTTAAAAAGAAAGCCCCTTCCCAAAATTTGGGCGGAGCTTTCGGATGGCTAATTCGCGGATTTGGCGTCTTGGCGGCGAACGGCTTCCATCAGCCGGCTCAGCTGCTCCCTCGAAGGCCGTTCCGGCCAATCCGCGCCAAAGCGGGCCTGCTCCTCCCATCGCACGAATTCGGCGATCGGTTCCAAGGCTTGCGGCGGCAGCTGCAGCGCCGCAGCGTACTCGCGCGCGGTGCGGCCCGGCGGCCGCGGGCCGCACCGCTTGTGCAGCTCGCGCCAGAGCCGGTCCGCGAGCGCAAGGAACTGCCCGCGGGCCTCGGCGTGCCGGCCCGCGTCAAGCGCGCTGCCGTACCGGCGCAGCGCGATCGCGAACGCCGCGCGTTCGCGGCTGCGCCATGCCGCTGCCGCAAGCAGCGCAGCGGCTGCGGCGCCCGCGGCCAGCCCGGCCACGGCCCACGGCCGTGCCGCGGCTGCGCCGCTGGCACTGCGCGCGAGGGCATGCGCATCTCGCGCAGCAGCTTCGGCGGCCCGCACCGCGGCCGCCTGCAGCTGTGCCGCAGCGCGCCCGGCGAAGCCTAGGGCGCGCGCGGTTCCCGCGGCGGCGCCATCGCCCGCCGCGGCAGGCCCGCGGGGCGCGGCGCCTTCGCTGCCGGCGCCGCCCTCGCCGCGGGCAGAGCCGGCACCGGCATCGCCCGGTGCCGCGAAGCCCGGGGTCGGCTCGAACGGCACCCAGCCGATCCCCGCAAAATAAACCTCCACCCATGCGTGCGCATCGCTTGCACGCACGGTGTAGGTCTTGGCGGCCGATCCGTCCGTCGAAGCCGCCGCAAGCGCCCCGCCTGCCGCATTCGCCCACGCTCCGGCCGCACCTTCCGCCGCGTCTTTCCCGGCTGTGCGGACCTCGCCGCCAATGAAGCCGGGCGGCAAGGCAGCCAAGCTTGCGCCAGGCCCCTCAAGCATCGCTAACGGCTGAGACGATTCCGCATCGCCCGATCCGGAATCGGCGTCGTGCTCGACCGCGCCCGGAGCGAAGCCTTTCACATATCGTGCCGGAATGCCCTGCGTGCGCAGGAGGACGACCATCGACGTCGCAAAATGGACACAGTAGCCCTGATGCTGTTCAAACAGAAAATGATCGACGAAGTCCGCCCCTTCCGGGGGCTCCTCGGTTTGACTGAGCGTATAGGTAAAACCGTTCCGCAAGTAAGCTTCGATCCCCTTCGCCGTATCGTAGCGCCCTTTGCCGGCACTGTCGGCAATTCGAGACGCCAGCTCTCTTACACGCACCGGCAGCGCAGCAGGAAGCTGCGTATAGAGCGCGGCAATCGCCTCCGGGTCCTCGTATTGCCCGGCCTTCCGCAGCAAGTCCGGATCGGTGGGAGGCAGATTGGCAGCTATTGTATACTGCTTAATCACTTCATCGGGCTTGGACGCAAATAACGCATCCGTCATCTCGTCCTTCCGGTACCGGTCCAGACGGTTCCACGAGCCTTCCGCGAACAGCTCCGTTACCGCCGCATCCGCTCCGGCAGCCAGGATCGGCCAACCGCTGCCGGGCCGCAAGGCCGTAACCGTATGAAGCAAGGTGCGTCCCTCGGGACGGACTGCAGCTCCGTCCTTCTGCTCTCGAGCTTGGCCGTCACCCGCATTTCCCTCTTTAATCTGCCCCATTCCTCCGGCGCTTTCTTCAGCATTCTCCGATTTTGCAGCTGTACCCGGTTCCAGCTTCTCCGCTTGTTCCGCCCGCTCCTCCGGATTCGCGTCCAAGGCCGCAATCAGACGCTCCTCTATACGCCGTCCTTCCTGAAGCCAGCCGCGCCCATCGTAGACGTCCCTGCTGTCCCCGCGCAAATAGATCGGCTCGCCGCTTCGCACCGTGAACAACGGCGTATCATCCGGTTCAATCGGTCCCCCGAGGACGGAATCGTCAAATCCGTAGCCGGTCCAGCCTGCCCCTCCCCGCTTCTCATCGCCCGAGCGCAAGGCATCCAGACTCCGTTCGCGCAAAATCGTCGTGACGGTATCCCCAGTAAGGTTGTTACCAGCCCAATCCACCGCCGACAACGCCCATGGCGCCGGTCCATCCGACGCCGGCTTGCCGAAGGAAGCCGCCGCCCCGATTGCAAGCAGGACGACCGTCGTCCAAGCCGCGCCGCTCCACCATCCGATAGGCCACCCCGCCTTGAAGCGGCGCACCGTGCTTGCCGCAGCTTCCTCTCCGCTTAACCGGTCCAGCCTCGGAATG
The DNA here is from genome assembly GCF_024734895.1 of Paenibacillus spongiae. Classification (NCBI taxonomy): domain Bacteria; kingdom Bacillati; phylum Bacillota; class Bacilli; order Caryophanales; family Paenibacillaceae; genus Paenibacillus; species Paenibacillus spongiae. The sequence continues at coordinate 734,883 of NZ_CP091430.1, read as the reverse complement.
AGCAGAAGAGCGTTCAGGAGCAAGCCTTCGGCTAGTGCCCGGACAAGACCGGCGAACACCTCGATGCCGAGAAAGCTGTGCAGCAGGAGCAGGTAGAGCGCCGTCAACGCGGTTAAGCCAAGACCCCACTGCCTCATCCATACCAAGGACTGGATCGCGACCGCCATCATTCCAAGACCGGCGATTAGCAGAAGCGTTCTCGACTCGCCGCCCAGCATCAGCTGCCCTTCCATCAGGCGCATGATATCAAGCTGCACCGCATCCGCAAGACGGAACAGCGCATCCAGCATCGACGGCGAGTGAGAGCTGTAGATATATGCCGCGGAGCCAATGCAAATCGCGCTGTTCAGCAGCAAAGAAACCCAAAGCGGCGGCATCCGCAGCCCGACCGCCAGAAAGCCTCCTACCGCAACCAAGATCGGGCCGATCGAATATAGCTCCGTGTACGCGGTCAATTGATTGAGCGGCAGCAGCCATTCGATAATAAGCCCGAATAACAGCAGCGTCGTAATGAAGCGGCGCGTCCTATTCTCGAAAAATACCGGCAACTCGTTATCTGGATGATCGGCCTTGGATGCCGCATCCGGCGCTGCAGTCTGGCTTCCGCCATCTTTGCCGTTCCCAGCGGCTGCCGGCTGTCCTGCCCGATTATTGGACCATGAAGCCATCGCGCTCTCCTCCCTCCATAACGACCGGCTGTCGCATGTAATCCGCCGGCATCGGCAGGATCGACAGGCGGCAGTCGGCATTCTGCAGACTGCTTCTCCATATCTGTTCCCTGGCTGCCGGATCGGACCATTCACACCCTAGCCAGAGATACAATGCGCCGCCGCGGACAGCTGCAAGCCTGGCCGCCTGCCGGATCGCTTCCACGCGATCGATTGCGGCTGCGTCCGCTGCCGTGAATGCATCGCTATTTGTCTCTGCTTTAGCCCTTGATCCTAACCCTGCATCTGCACCTGTCCCTACCTTAGCCCTTGATCCTGAACCTGAACCTGCGCCTGTCGCTGCCTTAGCCCCTGATCCCGACCCTGAACCTGCACCTGTCGCTCCTTCAGTCCCCGCACCTGTTACCGTTCCTCCCGCCGGCTCCCCGTCTTCCTCTGCCGTAATGCAGATAATGTCGGCTCCGCGCGGCAGCTTCGCCATTATTTCACGCAGCCGCTCCGATAGCGGCATGACGTCTTCCGCACGTATTCGCGCCAATTCTTCCAATGCCCGGCGCAGCTGGGCAGGGTCGTCCGCGCGCACATGCAGCCGTATTCCGCTATACAGAACCGTCACACTGCGGCCCGCCCTGACAGCATAATGAATAGCCATAGCCGCGCGTCCGACCGATGCATCGAACAGTCGGCCATCCCTTCCGTACGCCGCAAGGGAAGTGTCGAGCAGTATGACCGATTCGCCCGGCTGCCCGGGCTGCTCGACCCGGGTTTGCATGCCAAGTCCCCTCGCCATTGCCCGCCAGTTAATCCGCCGCAGCGGATCGCCGGGGACGTACGTCCTGGAATCCGGTCCGCTCCCGGCCTGCAGAACCGGAAGGGCTGCCGATAACGGCGAAGACGCAGCTATTCTTGCCTGGGAATGACCCAGCGGCATGGGGCCCGGCGCAGCGCCAGGCATCGAAACCACGCGCTCGCCTTCCGGCGGCTTCGGAAGCACCACCGCTTGCCCCGGACAAGGCACGGTGAATGTGCGCACGGTCATGCCCAGCAGATCCCCCACCTCGATCCGGACGGGCTGAAAGGCAAGCACGCCGCGCCGCAAGTCCGTTACCGTATACGTAATGGTTCTGCTGCGGGCTAACCAAGGGATATATACCGTTCGGAACGGGATCGAAATTGTGCGGTCGCGATCATGGGCCACATTCGCGAGTTCCTCGCGAACGGATACCCACATGAACGGAAGCGGACGGCTGGAAAGAAGCTTAAGCCGGATACGCATTTCTCCTCCATCCTCGTATGCCGTTTGCTCGATTTGCTCGCGGTGCACGGTCCATGTACCGGCGAGCGCATATGGCAATACCCAGCCGATAAATGCAGCCGCGCTTGTCACGGAGAAGAGCAGCCATTCCGCAGCGCCGCTCCGCGCATTCAAGGCAAAGCCGCATCCAATTGCCGCCGCCAGCAGCAGCAATCTTGCGAAGTGCCGGCTTCGCAATCCCGCTGCCGGGGATCCGGGCAGGCCGGAAGCAAGCACGCCGAAGCCTCCGCTCCCGTCGGCTCTCGCAGCCGCACCGTTCGCAGCAAGGCTTCCGTTCTGCGATCCCCTGCCATTTTGCCCGGCTATATACGGTCCTCCGATTATCGCTTTCCGTTTCTTCACCGTCTTCGCCCGCTCTCCGCATTAGGAGTCGGAACCGGCACTTCCGCGACGAGACGCCTCAGCACGATAATCGTATTGGCACCGCCGGCGGCGGCTTCGTCATGCAGCATGAGTCTATGCGCAAGCACAGGTTCCACAGTCGCCTTCAGGTCGTCGGGCAGTATGAACCGTCGACCGTCCAAGTAAGCCGTCGCTTGCGCCGCTCTTATCCAATCTCGTGTCGCCCGTGGGCTTGCGCCGAGCGACAGCTCGGGTGCCGTGCGTGTGATCCCGGCAATATGCACCGCATAGGCGAGCAGCTCCGGATGCACATGCACCGACTGCGCATCACGCTGCATGCGCATCCATTCTTCGGGAACAATGACCGGCTTCAGCTGCTCCGGCTGCGGTCTCGGCGGTATATTCTCCAGCATCTGCACCTCGTATTCGGGAGCCGGATATCCGATCGACAGCCGCATCAGAAACCGGTCCAGCTGCGCCTCCGGCAGCGGGTAGGTCCCATCGTCGCGGAGCGGGTTCTGGGTAGCGATGAGCATGAATGGCATCGGCAGCCGCATCGTCTGGCCGTCGGCCGTTACGCTTCGCTCCTCCATCGCTTCGAGAAGCGCCGACTGCGTGCGCGGCGGCGTCCGGTTAATCTCGTCGGCCAGCACGACATTGGCCATCAGCGGCCCTTGCCGGAAGACCAGCTCCCCCCGCTTGGCGTCCCATACTAGACCGCCGACGACGTCGGCCGGGAGCAGGTCCGACGTAAACTGGATTCGCTTGAACTCCCCGCCCATCACGCGCGCGATCGCCCGCGCCAGCATCGTCTTGCCGACGCCGGGCACATCCTCCAGCAGCACATGCCCGCCCGACAGCAGCGCGGCGAACGATTGCTTCACGACCTCCGTCTTGCCCAGCAATACCGTATTCACCCTCGCCATCATAAGAACCAGCAGCTTGGCCGAAGCTTCGGGCCAGCCGTCCGTCTCCCGGCGTTCGTCCTCCATTTCATTCAACCATGGTTGCGGAATCATCCTATCACGCATCCTTCCTCTACTGTTCCTGCTATATCTATCAGTTTCGCCAGCTGCGACCCTATTTACACCTGCTAGATTGCAGAAGTCGGCTGCGTATTGGCAAGGAGTATTCCTTACCGTTCACGGTGTCCGCTCATGCCAAAGAGCGCCAGGCTATACCCCTCTGGCGCTCCATATGAACCGTATGATGGATCTGCGAATGTGCATTCTTTCTCTTATCAGGTACAAAAAAGAGGCGCCCCGCCTGATCACGAGCCATTACAGCCCATTATTCATGCAGGACATCCTCTATTAAAGCTTCGCATTCAGCTACTTCTTCGTCTTGCCAGCAGGCTCGCAAGCGGCTTGCAGAACCTCCTGCACATGCCCCTTCACCCGTATATTGCGCCATTCGCGGATCAGCTTGCCTTTCTCGTCGATGAGAAACGTAGAGCGCACAAGCCCCATATACTCCCGACCATACAGCTTTTTCATCTGCCAGACGCCGTATAGCTCGCACACCTTATGCTCCGTATCCGCCAGCAGCTCGAAGGGGAGCCCGTACTTCTCGATAAAACGGTCATGCGTCTCCGCCGTGTCGATGCTGATGCCGAGAACGACCGTGCTGCAGCCTTCGAAATCCGCATGCGCATCGCGAAAATCACATGACTCCTGCGTACAGGCCGGCGTCAAATCCTTCGGATAAAAGAACAGCACCACCTTGCGCCCCAGATAGTCGCTCAGCTTAACCTCGCGCCCTCCGGACGCGGGCAGCGTAAAGTCCGGCGCCTTTTTTCCTACGAATGCTTTCGGCTTTATTGTCGCCATTCACACCTCTCCCTTTCACTTCCACTTGCTGCTTTTGCCAAGCAGCACCCGCGTTCCCCTCTTCTAGGAGCCCGCTCCGCGGTACCGTTTTATACCCCGGTTCCAGACGAACAACCCGATTGACAGCACGACAATCCCGACGAGCGGCGTGAGCAGCGCCAGCGATGACAGCCCATCCTCGTTCCGGTCGAGAAAATAAGAAGCGGGAATGACCCCGACGAATGCGAACGGCAAGATCCACGTCAGCAGAAACCGGATCGTCTTGTTATAAATATTGACCGGATACCGGCCGTAGTTCTGAATATTGTACATGAGCGGCAGAATGCCGGTCGGCGCGTCCGAATAGAACGAGATCGCCGTCAAGGCCGTATACAAGCCAGCATAGATCAGTACTGCGCCAATGACGAAAATAACGAGCATGAGCGCATCCAGCGCTTCGAACGGCAAGCCTAGCGACGACCAGCTCACCGCCATAATAATCCCGCCGACAACCGAGCCGAAGAGCGAGGGCGGATCCATATTTTCGAGCAAAATCTGGTAAAGATTATAGGCCGGACGCGTCAGCACGCGGTCCATCTCGCCCTTCACAATATAACGTTCGCTGAAGTTCCACAGGTTGAAGAAGGTTCCGAATATGCCGTACGGGACCATGAAGAACCCGTATACGAACACAACCTCCGCCTCCGACCAGCCGCCAAGAGTTGGCGTATGCCGGAAGACGATGAGGATGAAGATCAGGTTCAATGCTTGAAACATCAGATCCGACAGCACTTCGATCCAGAAGTCGAGCCGGTAAGTGAGCCGCGTCTTGGCATAGTTTTTCATATATTCCCAGCAAAGGGACGCATAGAACATCATGTTTGGTTAACCCCCCTGCACGAACAGCCGGTAACGCGCCTGCCGCCATACCCATGCGATTGGAATGATCAGCGCGAGAAACCATACGACTTGGAGTCCAAGCACGCGGAAAGCCTCTTCGCCCGCCGTTCTGCCCGTGAACACGGAGCTCGGCAAATAGGTGATCGCTTGGAACGGAAGCCATTTCATCGTCGCCTCGAGCCAGCCCGGGAAGAACGAGATCGGAATAATGACCCCCGAGAACAGATCCACCAGGACGCGCTTCATGCGCAGCATGCCTTCATTATTCTCGACGAAGAACGCGAACAGTCCGGCCAGCATATTGAGCTGGGTATTGATCAGAAAACTCAGCACGAGCATGACGAGATATAGCACCCACACGCCCGGATCGGTCGGCAGATGAACCGGAAACAGCAGGCAGACGATAATCATCCCCGGTACCATGAACAGCAGCAGACGGAAGAGACCTTCCCCTAAGCCCTGCATTAATTTCACGAACAGGTATGAATACGGACGGATAAATTGAATGGCGACGCTGCCGTCCCGGATTTCGTTGGCAATTTCCCGGTCAAGGTTGTTGAAGTAGAACGCGCGCGCCATCCACGATACCGCGACGTAGGTTGTCATCTGCGCGAGCGTGAACCCGCCGAGCTCCGTCTGCGTGCCATAGATCGCCTTCCACAGGAAATAATAGGCGCCGATATTGATTGCATATATCGCAATTCCGCTGTAATAATTGACCCGGTACGCCAGCATCGTGAGAAAACGTATGCGAATGAAATCCAAATATGCGCTAGCCATGATGCACCGGCTCCTTGTCCGCATGTTCGGATGGCTGCGCCAGCTTCTCGGTCGCTTCCTTCGACGCCGTTCCCGATTGGTAAATTTCACGGACGATCTCGTCCGTATTCGTCTCGATGATCTTGATATCGCGGATATCCGCCCCGCCGCCGACAACCCTTGCGAGCGCATCCGATACATTGACCGCATGAGGGAGCCACATGGAAGCCGTCAGTTCATCGTCCAACGCCCATGCAACGCCGGCCAAATCTTCCGTTAAGCCGCGCAGCGCATCAAGATCCGGCCGTTCCCCGAATTGAAAGCGGATCTCCCGCCCCTTGCTCCACCTGGACTTCAGCTCATCCAGACCTCCGTCATATATAATGCGGCCGTCATCCAGCATAATAACGCGTGAACAAAGCGCTTCAATATCCTGCAGGTCATGCGTCGTAAGCAGAATCGTCGTGCCCTGCTCCTTGTTAATCTTTTTGAGAAAGTCGCGGATCTCCGTCTTCACCATAATATCAAGACCGATGGTCGGCTCGTCCAGAAAAAGAATCGACGGATTATGCAGCAGGGAAGCGACCAGCTCGCAGCGCATCCGTTGGCCTAGGCTAAGCTTGCGCACGGGGCGGTTCAGCAGCTCGGACAGCTGCAGCCGTTCGACAAGCTCATCAAGCCGCTTCTTGAATTCCGCCTCCGGCACCCGGTACACCTTGCGCAGAAGCTGGAACGATTCGATGACGCCGATGTCCCACCACAGCTGGCTTCGCTGGCCGAAGACAACGCCGATTCCACGCACGAACTTCTCCCGTTCTTTGTGGGGAATGAAGCCGTTTACCCTTATATGGCCGGATGTCGGAACGAGAATGCCGGTCAGCATCTTGATCGTCGTTGATTTCCCCGCGCCGTTCTCGCCGATGTATCCGCATATTTCCCCCTGCGGAATTTGGAACGAAATATCTTTGACCGCTGTAATCTGGTTGTACTCGCGCTTGAACAAATCCTTGAGCGCACCGCCCAAACCTTCACGGTTTTTCTGCACCGAAAACTGTTTGCGTAAGTCCTTTACGTCGATGGCTAGCATATGACGTCACATCCTTTCTGTGAGGACGACATTTCCTGGGAAATATCTGTCTCATTCGCTTCTAGTAGATAAAACTTGCGCCAATACGACTTCCCATTTTATAATTTTATGATATGTAATACTACAACAGTTTTAAATTGGCGTAAATGTCGCTTCTTTTTGGTCAGGCTTTTGAATAAGAGATTACTAAAAGCAAACGAATGGGAGGAGCAGCATGTCTCGGGTTGAAGAGCATAAGCTTAAGAAAGAAAGCAGACGGAAGAAACCGTGGAAATATACACTGCTCGGTCTTGGCGTCGTTGTTCTGATTATAGCCGGATACGCCATCTACCAGGCTGTCGGGGTCTATAACGGGCTCGATAGCTTAAGCAAACCGAAGGATAAAATTCCGATCGGCGAGTTTAAGGAAGACGAAAGCTTGAAGCCTATCGAATGGGAAGGCACTGAACGGGTCAATATCCTGCTGATGGGCGGCGATAACCGCGGCTTGAAGGAGAATGACCAGGCCCGCTCCGATTCCATGCTGGTTGCCTCCTTCGATCCCGTTACGAAGAAAGCGCATCTGCTGTCCGTGCTGCGCGATACGTTCGTGCCGATCGAGGGGCATGGCGAAGGGCGGATTAATACGGCGCTCGCGCTTGGCGGACCTAACCTCGCGATGAAGACCATCGGCGACATGACCGGACTCGATATCCAATATTATGTGTATACCGATTTCGAAGGATTCAAATCGCTGGTCGATGCCATCGGCGGCGTCGATTTTTATGTCGAGAAGAACATGAATTACAAGGACAACGCCGACGGCAACCGTTACGACATCCATCTTAAGAAAGGGCAGCAGCACCTTGACGGCGATAAGGCGCTGCAGTATGTCCGGTTCCGTCACGATGCGATGAGCGATTTCACCCGCACCGAGCGGCAGCGCAACCTGCTGTCGGCCGTCGCGGATAAGCTGAAGTCCGGCTGGAACATCGTCCGGATGAAGGAAATTCTGGAGAGCGTGTCGCCTTACATCAAGACGAACCTTGAAGTAACGGACATGCTCGAGCTGGCTACACTCGGCGTGAAGAGCCATATGGCCGGCTCCGCGCAGGTTCCGCCGATGAACCTCATCGGCGACAAGAAAGTGGGCGATGCCGCCGTACTCAGCGTGCGCAATGATGAGAGGCTGCGCGAATTTGTCCAGGATGAGCTTGCGAAGGACAGCACCATGCCCGCCACTGCCAACACCGAAGATAAGAATGCAAGCGAAGGCAGCAAGAGCAGCGGCAATACCGGCAGCGCAAGCAGCAACAGCAATTAAGCGGCTTAAGAAATAAGGGGGACCCGTGTTCGGCAGCGAACGGGGCTCCCCCTCTTTCGTTGCCCGCCGCTTTATAATCATATCAAATACCTGGTATACCGTGGAGAATCATCGTCTCATTAACTGCCTGGCATTCCGGGGAGAACTTTCATCTCATCAAATACCTTGCTTTTCGGAGGATAGCTTTCATCTCATCGAATACCTGGCATTCCGGAGGAGAACTTTCATCTCATCAAATTCCTGGCATTCCGGAGGAGAACTTTCATCTCATCAAATTCCTGGCGTTCCGAGGGAGAACTCTCATCTCATCAAATACCTGGCGTATCGAGGACTACTTCAGCCCATCAGCTATACGTCGCAGCACCTCGGCAAATTTATTTAGCCCGCGACACTTCGGTGATCTTTTTAGCCTCGTCAATTATCCGCCGTACTGCGGCAAACAATAGAAAGGGGATTTACCATGTCCATTCAACGTCCACGTTCCGAGCAGCTGTATGGTGAAGCGCTGCAGCATATTGTCGGAGGCGTCAACAGCCCGTCCCGCTCGTTCAAGGCGGTCGGCGGAGGCGCGCCCGTCTTTATGAAGAGCGCCAAGGGCGCGCATTTCTACGATGTCGACGGCAACCGTTACATCGATTATCTATGTGCCTATGGCCCGATCATTACCGGGCATGCACATCCTCATATTACAGCGGCGATCACGCAAGCCGCGGAGAACGGCACGCTATACGGCACGCCGACAGAGCTCGAAATCGAGCTGGCCCGCATGCTGAAGGCGGCCATTCCGTCCATGGACAAGGTCCGCTTCGTCAACTCCGGCACGGAAGCGGTCATGACGACCATTCGCGTCGCCCGCGCCTATACGAAGCGCAACAAGATCATTAAGTTTGCCGGCTGTTACCACGGCCACTCGGATCTCGTTCTCGTCGCTGCCGGTTCCGGTCCGTCTACGCTCGGCATCCCGGACAGCGCCGGTATTCCGGTCAGCATTGCCAGCGAAGTGATTACCGTCCCGTTTAACGACATTAACGGGCTTCAGCTTGCGCTTGAGCGTTGGGGAGACGACGTCGCGGCCGTCATGGTGGAGCCGATCGTCGGCAACTTCGGCATGGTTATGCCGAAGCCCGGTTTTCTGGAGGAGCTTTGCCGCCTAACCCGTCAAGCCGGAGCGCTCGTCATCTACGACGAGGTCATCAGCGGCTTCCGTTTCCATTACGGCAGTTCACAAACTTATGGCGCGTTCCCGGACAAGCAGGCGATCGAGCCGGATCTGACCGCCCTCGGCAAAATTATAGGAGGCGGCCTTCCGATCGGCGCCTACGGCGGGCGCAAAGCGATCATGGAGCAGGTCGCACCGCTTGGTCCCGCCTATCAGGCAGGTACGATGGCCGGCAACCCGGCTTCGATCTCTGCGGGCATTGCCTGCCTCGAGGTACTGCAGGAACCCGGCGTGTACGAGCGTATGGACGCGCTTGCGGTACAGCTGACGGATGCCCTGCGGCAATCGGCAGACCGTTACGGCATTCCGCTGGCGATCAATCGGATTCGCGGTTCCTTCTCGGCTCATTTCTGCGATCATCCCGTAACGAACTACGACGAAGCTCAAGATACCGATGGCGAGCAATTCGCCCGCTTCTTCCGCCTCATGCTGGATCAGGGCGTTTGTCTCGCCCCTTCCAAATACGAGGCTTGGTTCCTGACTACCGCCCACACGGAGTCGGATATCGAACAGACGATTGCTGCAGCAGAATACGCGCTGAAGACGATGGCGCAATCGCGGTAATCGAGCAGGATCAGGGCTTGCTGCTCATGGCAGAGCTTCGGCCGGATTAAGAACGATATACCCTTGTAATCGAAGACACGGATTGCGCAGGGAGACGAAATTGCCTTCGTCCCTCGATGCAATTCGTGTCTTTATTATTACAGTTCGTCGGTTTATATTTACATGCCTTATCTGTTGGAGTATTTTTAGATGAAAAATATACCAAGCAGGGAGAGGTTTATCATGAGCGGACCAATGACGTATGGGGTTGCCAACTGGTGTTAATTCAATGGTAACCGCAATTATTATGGCTGACGTATGTGTCCTATTTGCAATCGGCTTGCTCCACGTCTACTGGGCATTCGGCGGAAAATGGGGGATCAATGCCGTTATTCCCCAACAGGACGGCCGGCGTGCCTTTACTCCAGGTGCCGGAATCACGCTGCTTATTGCCCTATTGGTCTTCTCGGCAGGAATTCTTCTTCTCCTCCGGTCCAATTTCGTCGGTAATGTGGAACAATCCTTCGTTGCCCGCATAGGCGTCACAGTGTGTGCCGTTGTGTTTGCAATGCGAGTTATCGGCGATTTTCGTTATTTCGGTATTTTCAAGAAGAAGAGTGCGACAACGTTCTCCACTTTGGATACCTATCTTTATGTGCCGCTCTGCGCCATTTTGTCATTGGGTTTTGTCCTCGCGATCGTATACGGGGGCTAGGAAGATTCGCGCGCTGTAACCGCCAAGTTGGATCTTACAGCGCGCCGCGGACTCGCTTGGCGAGCTGTAACGCCGTTTTTGGGATTTACAGCAGCGGCTGGATCACTACGTGTCAGCCGAGGACTAAAAAAGATGCGCCCCCGTTACTCTACAGGAGCGCATCCTTTGCTGCATAAAATATATTTGCTGTCAGTAGCATGCCGAATCGCAGCGCAAGCTTCTCGCCGTTAACTCCAGCCTCTCGCTAATTCCTTGTCACAGCTAGCCCTTGCAATACGCTTCGTCGGGATTCAACCAGCTGCCCCCGCTTTATCCAGCTCGCCAATCATCTCGTCGTGGATCAGACCATTGGTCGCTACGACGTTACGCACGCCGAGATCGTATGGGGCTCCCTTCGTGTCGGTGACGGTTCCGCCCGACTCCTTCACAAGCAGCGCGCCCGCGGCCAAGTCCCAGGCATTGAGGCCAATTTCCCAGAAGCCGTTCAGCCGGCCTGCGGCAACATAGGCCATATGCAGGGCAGCCGATCCGCCCGACCGGATATTGCGCACCTTCGGTACCATGGCATTCAGCCCCTTCATATTCATCGGCCGGGCATAATGCGGGTCAGCCGGGAAGCCGGTGGCCACCAGGCTGTCGCTCAATGCCTTCTCTTGCGCCACTTCCATCCTGCGGCCATGCACGTAAGCACCTTTCCCTTTCTCCGCGACGAACAGCTCGTCTCTTATCGGATCGTACACAACCCCTACGATGACTTCTCCCTTATGCGCCAGCGCGATTGAGACGGAGAAGAACGGGAAGCCATGCACGAAATTGGTCGTCCCGTCCACTGGATCCACGATCCATAGATATTCCTCGTCCCGCACCCGGTGCAGCGCTTTCTCAGAAGCCTCCGGTCCCGGCTCTACCCCCTCTTCACCCAGAAACGAATGATTTGGAAAATGCGTATGGACGAGATTGCGGATCATCGTTTCCGAGCCCTTGTCCACTTCCGTAACTAAATCCTGTGCTGAATATTTCAATGAGAGACTCGTATAATTACCCAATTTCGTTTTGATCCATTCGCCCGCTTTAGCGGCGCAGTTAATGGCCACGGCGGTAAAGCTCTTGCTTCCGACCGCGAAATTCGATTGCTGATCGTTCACGGCTATCACACTACTTTCCTATGAGTTCAGTTTAGATGCCTTACTACTATACGCTGCCTGCCTTACAAAGTTTCGCCCAAATGTACGAGCCCTGCCGTCACAAGCGGGCGAATCCCTCGATGATCAACTGCACGGCCAACAGAACGAGCGTGACTCTCAGAAGCCATAGTACCTTCTTGCCGGTCATACGGCTTGCTATATACGCGCCGAGCTTCCCGCCAATCCAAGCCCCCGGCACAAGCGCCAGCACGAGCCAATAATCCGTCTCGCCGAGCCATGCGTGAACACCGCTTCCCAATATGGACGATAAGAAAATAACGAACATCGACGTCGCTGTCGCCAGATGCGGCGGAAACCGGAAGAGGAGCACCATGACGGGCACGAACAGCGAGCCGCCGCCAATTCCGAATAATCCGGATATCAACCCGACGCCAAGACCGACGGCCAGGGCGGGCAATACCGCATATCCGTAGGTATGCGTGATGCCATTGGCATCCGTGAATGTCCGCTGTACCGGCCACTGCCTGACAATCGGCTTCATATAGTCGCGCGCGATAAGCAGGGCTGCCATCAACAGCATGAACACGCCGAATACCAATTGAAAGACGCCGTTCTTCAGACTGCCGGTTAAGGCCGAACCTACCATGGCTGCCGGACCGCTCGTAATAAAGAGCATCCAGCCGCTCTTGAAGTCGACCCTCTTCTGCTTCGCATACGTCAATGTGGAAGCCAGCGCCGTTACGATGAGCACGGCGAGCGAGGTTCCGACCGCAGTCGCGTGATCGATCTCCGCCCCCGTCAGCTGCGGGCCGAGCAGCATGAGCGCCGGCACGATGATAATACCGCCGCCAAGACCGACAATACTTCCGAACACGGCCGCAACCAGCCCCAGAAGAATCAGCAGTACAAGCTCTATCACAACGTCCCTTCTTTCCTCTGACACTTTCATTATGTCCATTATTTAACTCGTGAATCGTTCATGGAATGGATTGTCGCAGCCGTTAACGATTTTTATAACCAGTACCGACGCAAAACATGTCTTCCTCGATGGATGCAAGCTGGACGAATCCGGCTATGCCATTGTTATGCGCACAAACAGGCCGGTCGGCAGAAACAAACTTTCACCCTCTATCATTAAGGCCCTACAACAAATTATCGCATTCGATAACGGTTCTGCCAACACTTCCCGTTAAAAAACGAGAGACCGCTTTCCGGTGCGGCCGGAAAGCGGTCGGTCATCTCTTATGGTCTATATGCCTACGATGTTATAACCGTTATCGCAATAGATGATCTCGCCCGTAATGCCGCGGGAGAGATGGCTCAGCAAGAACATGGCCGTATCGCCGACTTCTGAAACATCCGTTGCGCGGCGCATCGGCGCCTTCGCTTCCACCTGATGCAGAATCGAGTTGAAGTCCTTGATGCCTTTAGCCGCAAGCGTCCGAAGCGGACCGGCAGATACCGCGTTCACGCGGATGTTGAATTGTCCAAGATCGGCCGCCAGGTAGCGGACCGATGCTTCCAGAGCCGCTTTGGCAACGCCCATGACGTTGTAGTTCGGAAGCGCGCGTTCCGCACCGAGGTACGTCATCGTCATAATGCTGCCGCCTTCCGTCATCAGCGGGTAGAGGCGCTGTGCAACCGCCGTAAGCGAGTAGGCGCTAATATCATGCGCAAGCGCGAAGCCTGCGCGCGACGAATCGACATACATGCCGCTCAGTTCCTCCGACTTGGCAAAGGCGATACTGTGCACAAGCCCGTGAAGCACGCCGAAGTGCTCCTTTACTTGCGCAGCAAGCGCTTCGATTTCCTCATCGACCGTTACGTTGCATTGCAGCAGGATAGAGCCCGGAATCGTATCGGCCAGCTTGCGTACACGTTCTTCAACCCGTTCGTTCTCGTATGTAAAAGCAAGCTTCGCGCCTTGAGCAGCCAACGACTGCGCAATCGCCCATGCAATACTGCGGTCGTTCGCGACACCCATAACAATCACATTCTTACCATTCATCAGTCCGTTCATAACGTAAAATCCCCCTCTCCCTGATGGGAAATATAGTTCGATCTGTTACCAAAAATACTTCATTTCGCGCAGAATATCAAGCTTGTCCGCGCAATTTAGAACACTTCGACGGTCGCACCGTCGATGACACGAACGCCTTCGCCGGCCTTTTCGAGCGAGCGCATATCTTCCATAAGCAGCATCAGCGCCGCATCCTTTCGTTTAGCCTCCAGCATGCAGTCGAGACGATCGGCCGAGCCCGCCACCTCGCGCAGGAACCGGACCACCGGCCCGGCGTCGACATTGTCGGCATGACCTCTCGGATCCTTCTCGTTCTTGGGGCTGGATATATGGAGCTTAGGCGCCAGCCGGCCATCGAATGAGGCCTTGCCTTCCCCGTCATACTGGGGATTCCAAGTACGCATTATTCGCGGCCACAGGTCTCCATATAGCGCCGCATCGCTTTCTTCGCCATCATTCACGGCATGGTGATGGATGTCCAGTACCATAGGCGTACCTACCGCCTCTGACGCCTCCAACGTCTCGCGCGCCGTGAACGTCTTGTCATCGTTCTCGAGCGTAACATGGCTGCGGATGCGGTCCGTCAAGGAGCCGAACTGCCGCACGAACCGCTCTGCCGAGCTCCTCTTGTCACCATAAGCTCCACCGATATGGATATTGCATTTGGCCTGCTCGTCCAGCCCCATCGCGTCCAGCATCTGCAGATGGTATGCCAAATCCTGCTTGGACTTGTCGAGCACTTCCGGCCGCGGCGTACTGAATACGCAGAAATGATCCGGGTGGAATGAAACCCGCATTCCGCTTGCCTTCACGAACTTACCGATCTCGGCAAAGCCGTCCGCGAGCGCGGGCCAAGGCTGCCAATCCGCTAACGCTTCATGCGTAACCAGCGGTATGAGCTTGGAAGAGAAACGGTATACCTTAATGTCATGCGCGATGCAATGGCGCAGCAATCGCAATGTGTTATGTAAATTCTCTTCGGAGATCCGCTCCAGCTTCCGCAGCGCTGCTTCCCGGTCAGCCAGCTTAGAGAAGCTGGCGAACGTCATCGTTCTGGAAGGCGACGCATTCTCCAGCATCATGGTCATCGCGACGAAGCCGAAGCGGACGATCATTCCTTATCCCCGAAAAACATCTCGTGCGCCAGCGCAGTCTGTATCCGCGCTTCTTCCTCCGTCAGCTTCCGCACAAGCTCCATCTCAACGGATGTGATCTCGCTGCCTTGAAAATTGATTTCGGCGATCGATGCCGAAATGCGGACGATAGCGGCCGCTTCATTCTCCGGCGTATACGCAATCACCTTCTGACCGGTCGGATACACGCGGAAGCCGCTCTTGACCATTTTGCACTTCCCGTACTCCATCAGCTCGTAAAACTCTTGCGCGGACTTGAACTTGCAGACCGAATTAAACTCCGTTTGAAATCCCATTTCTCCAGCCTCCGTTTCATCAGCCTTATCGTTCTAACGGTGAAGCTTGTCCTGCCTGCTTAGAAACCTTGAACCCTCGGACGGCGGTTCAATCGATGCCATCAAAGACATGTATAGAAGGACTCCTGTCACCGCAGTCAAGCAGCCTTACGGCCATTAAGCAGCGCAATGTCTACGCAGGCTCGAGTCCCTTTGTTCCCGGATTCCATCCGTTTACACGATCATTCAAGGACGGGGAAATCCGGGAACATTAGCAATGCGGAAGAATTAGATTCCGCCTGCACTGCGTTTTTCATCCCATATTGATCCTATAATTCGTTATAAGTGCGGTCTATTCTTTGCCGCCGAAATCGATCCGCTGCTTCTCCGCGTGGCGGTTAACGGCCAGATCGATGAGCGTGTCCAGCAGCTCGGCGTATGGAATGCCGGTTTCCTTCCACATTAGCGGATACATGCTGTACGGGGTAAAGCCCGGCATTGTATTCACTTCATTAATGAAGAGCCGCCCATCCTCCTTGCGAAGGAAGAAGTCGACCCGGGACAACCCTGAACCGTCAATCGCCTGGAATGCGCGAAGCGCCATGTCGCGCACCGCTTCCGCCGTCTCTTGCGGAATATTCGCCGGTATGTGCATCGTGGACTTGCCGTCCGTATATTTGGCTTTATAATCGTAGAATTCATTCGTTGAAGCAATCTCGCCCGGTATGGAAGCGCGCGGCTCGTCATTGCCCAGCACGCTCACTTCGATTTCCCGCGCATCGATGAATTCTTCCACGATGACCTTGCGGTCGAAGCGAAGCGCGTAATCGATCGCGGCGATCAGCTCCTCGCGGCTGCCCGCTTTGGAAATCCCGACGCTGGAGCCCAGATTAGCCGGTTTGATGAAACATGGATAGCCGAGCGCCACTTCAATCTCCATAATAAAAAAGGCGGGATCCTTCTCCCATTGCGTCCGGTTAAAATACCGGAAGATGCACTGCGGCAATCCTTCCTGTGCGAACACCTTCTTCATCATAATCTTGTCCATACCGACGGACGAAGCGAGTACGCCGGCGCCTACGTAAGGAATGTTCGCCATCTCCAGCATACCTTGAATGGTTCCGTCTTCCCCGAACGTGCCGTGCAGCAGCGGGAAAACCACGTCGATCGGCTCCACATCGGACCTGCCGGATAGCCCCGCGAATAAAGGCATTAAAGCATCCGTCCCGGATATTGTACGATCACCTGCAAGGCGGAGCGTCTCCACTTCGGCCGGCGGCGCAAGCAGCGTCCCTCCTGAGCGCCATTCTCCTGCCTTTGTAATATAGAAAGGTATAATTTCGTATTTGTCATAATTAAATGCTTTCATGACCGCTAATGCGGTTTGCAACGAAACTTCGTGTTCGCCCGAGCGCCCTCCATAAACGAGCCCCACGCGCACTTTCTCACCCATGGCTAATCCTCCGGTTACGTATAATTTCCCACGATAGATGGCTTACAATGCATTCTTATTACAATTCGTCCGCAATATGAAAAAGGCGGTACCGCGTTTGCTCCGTCCAAGCATAAGAGTCCCGATAATCCCAATAACGGTGGCGGCTGGCAACGGTATTCGCATTCACGAGCGGCATTCCGGCCGAATCAAAGGCAGTGACGACCGTGCTATGCTGGTAACGGCCATCGCCCCCCCAGTCATAGACGATAATATCGCCGAGGGCAAGCTCTTCCGGCGAGTCCACCACGGTTGCCCGCAGCCCTTCGCGCCTGTTCGCCGCCAGATAAAGGTGCAGCGCATTCGATACAGCCCAGCTGTACGACCACTGCTCGCGGCCGCCGCTGCGCCCCCGATACCACCAGCCCGCAGCCCTTTTACCAGTATAATTCATCGGCGCTTGCCCTGCAAAGAGGCACTGGGATACATAGTTCGTGCAGTTGACGTCGAAATTCTCGTATGCCGGATTAGGCTCGTTCCACCACCGGTCGGCATAGGCTGCTGCCAAATCGCGCCGGTAACGGATACCTTGGCGCTGTTGTTTAAAATGAGGCATCATGTCAACATTTATAAAGGGGACCGAGGCCATGTTGTAGTTTTCTTCCGAATGGTCGTCGGGCGAATACAGCGTCTCTTGCTGCAAGCCGTAGCGAGGGCGGCGTTCGAGGACCAGCGGCTCGATTCGCACAATCCGGTAAACGCCCTCGTCCGAAGCCAGCCAGAGACGTTCGCGTTCGCACCTTTCCTCCAAATAGGTGCGCCCATGCTGCTCCATGGTTCTTGCAACGTGCAGCTCCAGGAGGACCGAGACCTCCGAGCCCGAGCTCGACTCGCTAATGCGCAGAAGCCCTGCGCGAGTTTCGCTCTTCGATGGCGTCACCCCCCGCATCAGCTCTGCTTCGCGCATCCGCTCCAAGCGGTTGCCAAGGCGGGACAGGTGGTCTCGATCTTTGACAAGCTCGCTCAAGGCAGGGGTATAACGGTCGATCTCCGTTTGATTGTACAGCTTCACATATTCGCGTACCGTGGCTTTCCAGCCTTCCGGCGCAGCCTCCGCATCACGGCTTATACTCCGGCCAGCAGCGGCGGCGCTCCGGTTAGAGGCGACAGCGTTTCGGCTTCCAGACCTTTTGACTTTATTTCCCGTTCGCGGCATGACGATTCCTCCCTGCAGGACTAATGAGCGGGTAAGTTGGTTCATTATATGAGGCTTTGGGCAAAATCATGAGGAATGTTCGAAATCCGCTAAATACCATCGTCAAAGCGTACAAAAACGGTTATTTCGGCTTTACGAAAGCACTGAAAAAGCGCTATACTAAGAGTAGTCGCTTTTATGAAATTGTGTTTCATACAGTGAAACGAACTACTTCTTGAAACACGAATGGGGGAATGCTTGAAAGCGGGCTCTACACTCGCTCACTCATCAAGCAGCTCCCAATCTGGCCCCTGTTCTTAGGGGTCGCAAAAACTTGGCCCATGCTTACGAAGTCAGTTTTTCGCTCGCTTCGAAGTATGCCAAGGCAGTATCGCAAAAAACTTGGCTTATGCTTCCGAAGTAAGTTTTTCGCTCGCTTCGAAGTATGCCAAGGCAGTTCGCAAAAAACTTGGTCCATGCTTCCGAAGTAAGTTTTTCGCTCGCTTCGAAGTATGCCAAGGCAGTATCGCAAAAAACTTGGTCCATGCTTCCGAAGTAAGTTTTTCGCTCGCTTCGAAGTACGCCAAGGCAGTGTCGCAAAAAACTTTTAGGAGGCGTCATCCAACCATGACAACACACCAAAACGAGTACTCCGTCCGTTCGTCGCTTGAAGTGGGCGGCAAGTCATACGCGTACTACCGTTTGCAAGGGCTGGAAGAGCAAGGACTCGGACAGATCTCCAAGCTGCCTTTCTCCATTAAGGTGCTGCTGGAAGCTGCGATCCGCCAATTCGACGGCCGCGCAATTACATCCGAGCACGTCAAGCAGCTCACTAACTGGGCGGAAGGCCGCGAAGATAAAGAAATTCCGTTCATCCCGGCGCGTATCGTCCTTCAGGACTTCACCGGCGTACCGGTCGTCGTCGACCTCGCCGCTATGCGCGACACCGTTAAGAAATCGGGCGGCGATCCAAAACAAATCAACCCGCTCGTACCGGTCGATCTGGTTATCGACCACTCCGTTATGGTCGATGCGTTCGGCACGCCGGAAGCACTCGAATATAACATGAACGTTGAGTTCGAGCGCAACGAAGAGCGTTACCGTTTCCTCCGCTGGGCCCAAACGGCGTTCGATAATTTCCGCGCCGTACCACCGGCAACAGGTATCGTTCACCAAGTAAACCTGGAGTACCTGGCATCTGTCGCAGCGACGAAAACCGCAAACGGCGAAACGGTCGTTTATCCGGATTCCCTCGTCGGTACGGACTCGCATACGACGATGATCAACGGTCTTGGCGTAGTCGGCTGGGGCGTTGGCGGTATCGAAGCTGAAGCCGGCATGCTCGGCCAACCGCTTTATTTCGTAACGCCGGAAGTTATCGGCTTCCGCCTGACCGGCAGCCTGGCTGAAGGCGCAACGGCAACCGACCTGGCGCTGACCGTTACGCAAATTCTCCGCAAAAAAGGCGTTGTCGGCAAATTCGTCGAGTTCTTCGGCCCAGGCCTCTCCAACATCGGTCTGGAAGACCGCGCCACTGTTGCGAACATGGCACCTGAATACGGCGCAACGATCGGATTTTTCCCCGTTGATGCCGAGGCGCTTGACTTCCTTCGTGCAACCGGCCGTACAGAAGAGCAAATCGAGCTTGTTGAAGCTTACTATAAAGCGCAAGGCATGTTCCGCACCGATGACACGCCTGAGCCGGTCTTCACCGATATCGTGGAGCTTGACTTGTCGACGATCGTTCCTTCCCTTGCCGGACCGAAGCGTCCACAGGACCGCGTCGAGCTGACGGCGATGAAGGAATCCTTCAACGACATCATCCGCACGCCGATCGAGAAAGGCGGCTACGGGCTGTCCGACAGCAAAATCGAGCAAATGATCGATGTGAAGCATCCGAACGGTTCCGTCAGCAAAATGGGTACGGGTGCGGTCGTAATCGCAGCTATCACGAGCTGTACGAACACTTCCAATCCGAGCGTTATGATCGGCGCCGGCCTCGTCGCGAAGAAAGCGGTCGAGCTTGGCCTGAAGAAGCCGGCTTACGTGAAGAGCTCGCTGACTCCGGGTTCGCTCGTCGTTACCGAGTATTTGAAGAAAGCGGGACTGCTGGAATCGCTTGAAGCGCTTGGCTTCCACGTTGCCGGCTACGGCTGCGCGACATGTATCGGCAACTCCGGTCCGCTTCCGGACGAAGTGAGCAAAGCGATTGCCGATGAAGATATGACGGTAGCTGCCGTTCTGTCCGGTAACCGTAACTTCGAAGGACGCGTTCACGCCCAAGTGAAGGCGAACTACCTTGCATCTCCGCCGCTCGTCGTCGCTTATGCGCTTGCGGGCACGGTCAATATCGATCTGACGAACGACCCGATCGGCTATGACAGCAACAACAAGCCGGTCTTCCTGAAAGACATCTGGCCAACGAACAAAGAAATCCGCGACGCAGTGCGCGATGCCGTTAATGCTGATATGTTCCGTGCGAAATACGAGAATGTCTTCACGCAGAACGAGCGTTGGAACGCCATTGATGTGCCGAAGGGCGAAATCTACGAGTGGGATGCAAACTCCACTTACATCCAGAACCCGCCTTTCTTCGAGAGCATCAACGACGGCATCAGCGATATGGCCGATATCAAAGACTCGAACGTGCTTGCCCTGCTGGGCGATTCCGTAACGACGGACCACATCTCGCCAGCCGGCAACATCAAGACGGACAGCCCTGCGGGCGAGTACCTGCTTGAGCATGGCGTCGATAAGAAGGACTTCAACTCGTACGGCTCCCGCCGCGGTAACCATGAAGTCATGATGCGCGGCACATTCGCCAACATCCGGATCCGCAACCAAGTGGCTCCAGGCACGGAGGGCGGCGTAACGACTTACCTGCCGACGGATGAAGTGATGTCGATCTATGATGCATCGATGAAGTATCAGCAGAATGACACGAACCTCATCGTTCTGGCAGGCAAAGAGTACGGTACGGGCAGCTCCCGCGACTGGGCGGCCAAAGGCACGTTCCTGCTCGGCGTCAAAGCCGTCATTGCGGAAAGCTTCGAGCGTATTCACCGCTCCAACCTCGTGGGCATGGGCGTTCTGCCGCTCCAGTTCCAAGACGGTCAAAGCTGGAAGACGCTGAACATTACCGGCCGCGAGAAATTCGATATCGTGGGTCTGACGAACGATGTGCAGCCAGGACAAACGGTACAAGTCGTCGCCACACGCGAAGACGGCACGACGTTTGAATTCCCGGTTCGCGTCCGCCTCGACTCCTCTGTCGACATCGACTACTACCGTAACAGCGGTATTCTGCAGACGGTTCTCCGTCAGATGATCGCCGCTAACGCTTAAACTTAGATAACTCAAAAAACGTCTGCACGCCATCATGGCGCTGCAGACGTTTTTTTATCCCCTGCTATTCCTGCCGTACCCTATGGAGGACCGTTCCTCTCGTCGTCCAACGGGCAATCAGCCGCTCCCCCTCCACAATAATCCTGTTCACGTCCCATCTAAGCGTGACAGGGACATCATACAGGTCGAATTCCGTCAATGATTTCGGACGGAAGACCCTCTATTAAAAACAATCTCGACTCTTCGCAAGACATATTCCATCCCTCTCGTTTCTATGTTCTCCTGTTAATATAGAACAGAATTCGACGGTTATAATTAACTGCCTGCTAATGTCCGATCAACATCACGATAGAATTGAAAAAACCAGAACCGCACTCGTCAGCCGAGTCGTGCGGTTCTGGTCCGGATTTACGGGGAGGACCCGCGCATACGTTATTTCAGCATGGTGCCCAGTCTCCGGGCGCTCTCCATGATCGCCGGTACATGCTCGCGCATAACCTCCAGTGTCAGCCGGTTAGCAGGCCCCGAGACGGACAGCGCCGCGACCAGTTTGTTCGACCGGCTGAAGACCGGAGCGGCGACAGCAGCTGCACCGGCTTCGCGTTCTTCTATGCTCGTCGCGTAGCCGAGTGACCGAATCTCGTCCAGCTGCTCCCGGAACAGTCTCCGGTCGATGGATGCCGGCCATGTCGGATCAGCCAGAAGCAGCTCTTGCTTCTGCTGTTCGTCGAAGGCGATAAGCACTTTGCTCGATGCGCCCACATACAGCGGCAGCCGCACGCCAATCGGCGCAACCCGGCGCACCGCTTGATTGCTCTGCACCGCTTGGATGCGGATCCGTTCGCTATTGTCGCGAATATACAAGCTTACCGTCTCTCCCAACAGATCGCGCAGCTTCTCCATCTCCGGCAGGCCGAGAACGGCAGGGTCATCCGCCCCCGACATATTCGCGGACAACTCCCATATACGTAATCCGAGCCGATAGCGGTCGGACAGCTCATCTCTTGTTACGAAGCCCTTATCTTCAAGCGTCGCCAGCATCCGGTGCACCGTGCTCTTGTGCAATCCGACTTTGTCCGCCAGCTCCGTCATTGCCCATTCGTTCCTGACTGTGAAGCAAAGCAGCAGATCAAGCGCCCGCTCGACAGCGCGTACGGTCGGTTTGCCATCATCGCCCATGCTCAACCACCATCCCGATTAGTTTCACGCAATGAAACCTTGTTACACCTAGTATACCAAATGAGAACTATTATCGTAAAGTAAATGCTCCATGCTGCGTCATATTTTACAGCAGTATTACAGGTCATTAACATTATCTCGACTATCATTGACAGGCCAGCCTGCAACCCATACGATAGGAGTATAGAACTATTTGAAGCGCTTACATTCAATTTGGCTAATAGGGGGACTCCATCATGAGCACGATCACCGCACCACTGCTGCCTGTCGGCGGGAGCTCCACTCCCGGTTTACTGCCTTCCCCTCAGCCTTCTCCGCAGCCAGTGGACAATCGGTTTGCAAGCTCGCGCCGCAAGCACGCGGCTATCGCGGTTCTATCCGCATTCACGGCGATGCTGCTGTTTGCAGGACTAGCGTTCCACGGGTATGTCGCCTGGGTCATCGCCCATCCTTATGTCTCGCCGCTTACATCCAATCCTATGCTGGCCAAAGGGCTGGAATATACCGATGTTGCCTTTCCGAGCAAGAGCGGGAAAACAACCGTTCACGGCTGGTATATACCCGCATATGAAATGAATGGCCCCAAGCCTTTACGCTCGGCCGCCGCTACAGCCGATATGAAGAATACGCAGCACGCGGCCGCTACAGCCGCACTTTCCCAAGCGCCGTCCAAGCGCACGGTTGTCTTCAGCCACGGATATGGCGCCAATCGCGAAGAAACATGGGTCCCAATGTATGAGCTTGCCGGACTGCTGAACCGTCTTCATTATAACGTCCTCATGTTCGATTATGGATATGCGTCGAAGGCAGATCCTTCGCCGGCCACCGGGGGGCTTGAAGAATCGAAGCAGCTGCTCGCAGCTGTCGATTATGCCAGCTCGCAAGGAGCGGAAGAGCTTATTGTATGGGGCTTCTCGATGGGTGCCGGCACAGCGCTGCAAGCCGCGCTGCAAACCGACCAAATCGATGCGATGATTCTCGATAGCTTGTTCCTGCCAAGTCCCGAATCGCTATACAGCAACATTCGTCAAGTTGTAGACCTGCCGCGGTACCCTTCGCTGCCGTTGATCGAATGGATGCTTCCTTTCTGGACGGGTACGACATTCAATCACATTCCTGCCCAGCAGGTGCTGGAGACCGCCTATTCCATTCCAACGTTCATTATACACGGGACGGAAGATGCCAAGGCTCCCGTCGATACCGCCAAGCATATCGCATCCGGGCAATTCAACCCGCTCTCGCGGGAATGGATCGTCCAGGGCGGCAAGCACGAGCTGCTGTTCCAAGCCCATCCGAAGGAATATATCCAGCGTGCGGCCCTTTTTCTTAGTCAAGTGAACGCCTCGCGAAAGTCGGACGTCTAACCGGCTGATTGCACGACATAGCGCCCAAGCTGCCCGAATAGATCTAATAGAGGATGCTCTTCGGCAAACGTTTATAGGTATGAAGCCGTCCGGACTCCGGGCGGCTTTTTGGCATGTATGCAAGCTGCCAGTCCGCCGAGGCTCCGACCGTTGATTTATGGAAAGGAGGCTTACTACGACTTGTTACTCGTATACGGGTCCTACATGCCGATCAGAATCTTGGAGGAAATTCGTTTCTGGAAGATGCAGGAGAAGGAGCATACCGTCGTCATTCGGCAGATCGTCCCCAATCTGGAGCTGCCCTATGCGGCCATGCTGCAAGCTTGGGAGCCCGTCTTCGCTCGAACGGAACAGATGGCCGATCAACTGATCCAGAAGGCGCTGCCCCATCCTGCGGCGCTGCCGCCGGGTTTCCAGGCTCAGACCGACGCCCTGCTGCAAGCGGCCGCGAAGCAGTCCCGAACGTTCGCAGAGCAGCTTACAGCGCTTCTCACGGTCAGCCCTGCCGTGGCCGGCAGTCCGATAGGGGTTACGGTCGTCAAGCATATTATCCGGGAGTCCGAATACTTTCTTAACGCACTTGCCACTTTGCTTGAGCCAAGACCTCAGGAGCATGAAAATGAAAATGATGCCGCATCAGTCGATGCGCAGCAGTCAGACGAGACGGAGGAAGCAGGATTCCGCCGGGGGATAGCGGAAGAGGATGAAGGCAGCAGCAGAAGCGATGACAGCGGTCGCGCTCCGGTCCAGTCCGTGCCTATTGGCGGCCATACCCTGCCGCCGCTTCCGTATTCTTATGATGCGCTTGAGCCATATATCGACACGATGACGATGCGGATTCATCACGACAAGCATCATCAGAGTTATGTCGATGGTCTGAACAAGGCCGAGAAGGAGCTTGAGAAAGCGCGAAAGACGGGTAACTTCGATCTGGTAAAGCATTGGGAACGGGAACTGGCCTTCAACGGTGCCGGCCATTACTTGCATACGTTATTCTGGAATGTCATGTCGCCTAAGGGCGGAGGAGCTGCAGTCGGACCGTTGGCCCAGCAAATTCAGAAGGATTTCGGAAGCTACGAAGCGTTCAAGAAGCAATTCAGTCAAGCGGCGGAGAAGGTCGAAGGCGGCGGCTGGGCCATCCTCGTCTGGAGCCCGCGGAGCCGCCGGCTGGAAATATTGACGGCCGAGAAGCATCAGAATTTATCGCAATGGGACGTTGTTCCGATACTTCCTCTAGATGTGTGGGAGCATGCTTACTACTTGAAGCACCAGAATAAGCGACCCGAATATATTACCAATTGGTGGAATGTAGTCAACTGGCCTTATGCGAATGAGCGCTTCCAGGAAGCAAGCAAGCTGGTCTGGGCGCCATATTAAATCCATAAAAAAGCATTTAAAAATTGCATAAATTTAACCTCATACACGATTTCCAGTCCAAATTTTAAATGCTATACATCTCAAGATAGATTACAGGCTAAAATTGCAAAATAACAACTTAGTTTCGGAAACTGTTCATTGTATGAAAGACTCTATTGAAACCCTTATTTCACAATGATTAATCCAGCAATAAACCCTGATATGAACATAAAGTTTTTTCACATTTTAAATCACATTAATAAGTCAGCGGCATTAACTAAACCGGGCGTGCGACATGCATTTCAAGC
Organism: Paenibacillus spongiae; assembly: GCF_024734895.1. NCBI lineage: Bacteria > Bacillati > Bacillota > Bacilli > Caryophanales > Paenibacillaceae > Paenibacillus > Paenibacillus spongiae. The sequence continues at coordinate 709,472 of NZ_CP091430.1, read as the reverse complement.
TTATCGATTCTTCACCATATTAACCTACACATGCACATAAGCACAGCCTGCTTGGGGGAGGTCGCCTTGGTTATCCGTTGAAAGCGGCCGGGTAAGGAAACGAACACAAGAGACGCAAAAAGACCGCCGCTCCGTATTTGAGGAACAGCGGTCTTATCGTTATCTCTACTGCTTCAACAGGGCGAGGAACTCCGAACGGAGCGCCGCGCTCTTGCGGAACTCGCCGCGAACGGCCGATGTCACGGTCTTGCTACCCGGCTTCTTCACACCGCGGGCGCACATGCAGAGATGCTCGCCTTCAACGACAACCATCACGCCATGCGGAACCAGCACTTCGTCCAGAATATCCGCGATTTGCGACGTTATGCGCTCCTGTACCTGCAGCCGGCGCGTGATCGCTTCAACCAGACGCGCCAGCTTGCTCAAGCCGGCGATTTTCCCGCTCGGAATATAACCGATATGCGCTCTGCCGAAGAATGGCGCCATATGATGCTCGCACTGGCTGTAATATACGATATCCTTCACGATGACAAGCTCTTCATGCTGTTCATCGAAGGTTACGCCCAGCACATCGCGCGGATCAACGTCGTAGCCGGCGAAGATCTCTTCATACATCCGGGTTACGCGTGCCGGCGTTTCCAGCAGGCCTTCCCGTCCGGCGTCTTCCCCGATCAGCCTTAAGATCTCTTTTACGTGATGCTCGATTTGTTCGCGATTATCCGAAACGATTGAATTGACGTAATCTTTCTTGCCCGCCATTCCCTTCGCCCCCTTCTCTACGTACCAGCACGCACGCGAAAGTTACTTGCGTCCGCCTGGCCTGTTATTTTTCATCATATGCTGCGCTTTTTGCAGCTGCTGTTTATTCATATTGTAGCCCATTTGCTTTGCCATTTTTTGCAGCATATCCGGATCACTCTGCATCCGTTCCAACTGTTTGCGCAAATAGAAAACGCCGATGAAGAAGCCGCCGACGCCCCCCAAGATAAGCGTAACAATCGAAAGGATAACTGCCCACGTAACACTCATTTACCGATCACCATACCTTACTGTAATTGTTCAAACATGCACCTTATCATAGCATGTCCATGGCCCGCGTCGCAATCGGTTCCATACACTTTAAAACCCTGTTCTTGAGTCTCCAAAATACATTGATTCAGTACCTCCAAGCTACCCAAGGCCCGGAAGTTTCCCTTCCGATCAGCTCCAGGCCTTCGGATAGATCCAGCCTTCTTATGCTTGTCAGCTGCCAGCTTAAGCCTGAGGCTTCGCTTTCTTGCCGAGGACCGCCTCGGAATGAAGGGCCTTCTCGATCGCTTCCAGGACACGTGCATCCTCTTCACGCCCGGCTGCGTCCTTCAATACGGCCGCTGCCTCTTCTCCTCCGATGCGGCCAAGCGACCATGCGGCGGTCGCACGCAGCTCGAAGCGAGGATCCTTCTTCAAGACTTCCGTTAAGGCAGGAATACCACTCGGGTCCTTAAAGTTGCCCAGCCCGATGACAGCATTGCGTTGGATTGGCTTTCTCCCGCGCCAAGCCGACGAGCTGTCCCCGTACATTTCCTTGAACGAGCGATTGCCCATGGAAAGCAGCGGAATCAGCAGCGGCTTCACCTTCTCCGGATCCGGCTGCAGCTCCGGTTGATGCGTCCAGTTCTTCCCTTTATTCTCCGGGCACACCACCTGACAGGTGTCGCAGCCGTATAACCGGTTGCCGATCTTGCGCATCATCTCATCGGAGACAGTACCCTTCGTCTGGGTGATGAATGAAATACACCGCTGTGCATCGAGCTGCCCAGGGCCGACCAAGGCCCCTGTCGGGCAAGCATCGATACACGCGGTGCAGTCGCCGCAGCCTTCCGTTACCGGCTTATCCGGCGGCAGCGGAAGGTTCGTTATCATCTCGCCGAGGTACACCCAAGATCCCCACTCCGGCGTAATAATCGAACAATTTTTGGCGCTCCAGCCGATCCCCGCGCGCTCCGCCACCGCACGGTCTACGAGAGCGCCGGTATCCACCATGCTCTCGGCACGAAAGTCCGGGACGCGCTCGCGCAGCCACTCCTCCAGACGTGTGAGCCGGTTGCGCAGTACCGCATGGTAATCCTTTCCCCACGCAGAACGCGACAGAATCCCCCGTCTCTCCCCGGATATGGATTTCGGCGCATCCTGCAGCTTGGATGGATAGGCAATCGCAATCGCAATGATGGATTGCGGATTATCGAACAGCAGTGAAGGCTCCGTCCGCTTATCGAGATCCGGCTCCTCGAAGCCGGATTCATGCCCAAGCTCGCGGTGACGCACCAGCCGCTGCTTCATTGCTGTGAAAGGATCCGCAGAAGCAACGCCGATCTTATCGATACCGAGACTTTCCGCAGCAGCTTTCATCTCCGCTTTCAGTTTCTCCCAAGCTCGTCCGTTGTCCATGCGCGCACCCTCCTTAACGTTTTGTCACGAACTTACAGCGTCTTGATCGCTTCGCGCGCAAGCTCGTCGCAGCGGTTGTTCCATTCATTATCGCTATGGCCCTTTACCTTGACGTAGTCCACTTTATGCTTTTGCATAAGTGCCCAGAGCGCCTGCCATAAGTCTTGATTCTCCACAGGCTGGCCTTTGCTGTTCTTCCATCCGTTGCGCAGCCAGCCGCGAATCCAGTTTTGCTGAAAGCAGTTGACGACATAGGCGGAATCGCTATGAACCGTTGCTTTGCATGGTTCCTTCAGCAGCTGCAGCGCTTCGATCACGGCCCTGATTTCCATCCGGTTATTCGTCGTTGCCGCATCTGCGCCGGATATTTCTTTCTTATGTCCACCGTAGAACAGTACCGCTCCGTAACCGCCCGGTCCCGGATTGCCTGAGCATGCTCCGTCTGTATAGATCACAACTTCCTTCAAGCTTCAAAACCTCCACCCGCTAGATTGCATTCAGTTTGGCGATAGGCCATAAGATGAAATCGGCCCGTCCGCGTATCAAATCCTCCGACACGGCGCCGAATGACCGGCTGTCGAGGCTGGCCCGGGCATGCCGGTTGTCGCCCATGACGAAATACATCCCTTCATCGACCTTGTAGGGTCCGAAGTCCAGATCTTCGATCTCCGTATCCGTATACGGCTCAACGATCAGCTCGCCGTTGCGGTACAGCTGGCCTTCGCGAATTTCAATCGTATCGCCAGGTACGCCAATCACTCGCTTGACCAAATATTCCTTCTTCTCCAGCCGATTCGTAGGATCCTTTAGAATGACAACCTCCCCGCGATCCGGTCCGCCGATCAAATACGAAAATTTATTAACGAACAGCCACTCGCCCTCATAAAGCGTCGGCTCCATCGATTGCCCTTCTACCGTCGACAAATTGAATACGAAGAAATGAAGCAGCAGCACCACCGTGAGCGCAATCGAGAGGGTCCTTACCCAATCCCACAGCTCAGAGGCCCATCTCGCAGCCGGCCGTCTTTGCTTGTCCGGCTTATCGGGGATTGGCGCTTCGGGCTTAGGCGCTCCCCCTGAACGCCTGCGAGGTCCCATTGAAGCATGTTCAGCATCTTGCAGTGAATCCGATAACTTGGTCATAAGAGTTCACATCCCGCTCATATGTTTGTGCCATGCCTCGTAATAATATGCGACCGCTTCCTGTTCGAAAGGTGACTGCTTGCGCTCGATCCGCGCCAACAACGAGTCTAATCCTTCTTTCACCTTCTGCTGTACGTCAGCGGAGTAATGATATAAGGCTTTATGATGTTCATACTCCTCCTGATCGACGACATGGGCCTTTCCTCCGTAAGGCAGGATCACATCCAAATCGTAATCGATGTAAGTCAGTATATCTTCCCCGAAGAAGAGCGGAGAAGCCACATTGCAATAATAGCGCGTTCCGTGATCCTCCATGAGACCCACAATATTATACCATTGACCCGGAATGAAGAATGAAACTGCAGGAACGCGGCTGATCCACTGCTTCCCGTCCGATTCCTGAATCGGGGTTTGCTCGTTGATGAGGACACGCATGGATTGGGCGGCGTGCTCCGGCAGGAGCAGCTCGTCCGGCACCAGCCAGTTCTCAAGCCACATCCGGTGCAAATGGCCATCATGCTTGAAGCTTTTTATAACACAAGGACGAAAATCTTCCATACGCAAGCCGTGCTCCCACTGAAGATTATGACTCATACTAATAAGAAAAGCACATCCGTCCGCCAAAATCAATGGCGACCCGGACATGCTTCATAAAAAAACGCGCTATGGATCTCTTAGCCGGCGACGATACTAAGCTTCTGAAACGACCGAAAAAAGTCGTTCGCCGCATAACCAAGCGATTCATAAAGGGAGAGAATCGGCTCATTATGCTCGTCTGCCGTAATCATAATTTTCGAAACCTTCCGCTGCTCAAACCGCTGCTTCAGCGAACGGATCAACGCTTTGCCGATACCCTGCCGTTGATAGCCAGGATGAACCGCCACACGATAGTAATAGCCTTTGTTGTCATCGATCGTACCGATAATCATCCCGACGATCTCATCTTTAGCCACTGCGACCAATACTAGCTCACTGTCCCAAGACAGTTGGCGGGCAAAGGCCTCCATTGTCTGCTCATAGCACTCTTCTGATAAAACAGTTTCTAAAAGTTGCGTTACAGGCCGGTAGTCGGACAGCTGGAAGGAACGAACGTGCATGATTCAAACCCCTCAATCGCAGTATCATATTTTTTAGATAAACCTAATAATACGACAAATTGAATCGAATTCCTTCTAAAATCTTAAAAAAACCTTAAAAAATTCGAATAATCGCTAGAATGCTTCTGAAAACGCTTTATTATAAACGCTTTCATGTCGAATCCTGCATCCAATGGTTTCTTTCCCCATGGGTTAGCCAGGCACAGCGCCCTAAAATTGCACCTTTCCTTCGCTCTTCGTACATTCATCGATATTCCGCTGCTATTATTCTATAAGATCTATGAGGGATAATAAACCTGTCTTCTCTCCTATTCTATTCCGCTTAAAAGAAAAAAGCACAGCCTCGTGCGCTGTGCTTCCTGCTCTACAATAAATTAACGCTGCGCTGTGGCGATAGCGATTGCCCGGTCGGAATGATCTTTCGATCGCTGTACCTTATTATTAGGAACGTAAACTGCGCTCGCTATCATACAAATCCGAATTTGCCGAGTTATACTGACGGAACGTATCATATGCGTATCGATCCCGCCGGCTGTCTGCGTCGACCATGACGAGAATACGGCCGTTTCTCACATATTCATCGTACCGCTCGGCCTCATCCTGCGGGATGCCCATGCCGATAAGTCCGCCGACCAATCCTCCCGTCCACGCGCCTACAGCAGCTCCGGTGATCGTTGCAGCGATCGGCCCTGCAGCGAGGATCGGTCCGATACCCGGTATCGCCAGTGCGCCAATGCCAGCAAGCAGTCCCGTTACTCCGCCTAGAACGCCCCCGGTAGTCAATCCGGCCGCCAAACCCTCGGCCGTTTTTGTCTCCGTCGTCTCCGTCACCTCTTCAGCCTCATCCTTGTCTTTGGCTATGACGGATATCTCATCTGATAGATAGCCCTGCCGCTTTAAACCTTCTATAGCGTCAATTGCACCCTGGTACGTATCAAATACGCCTACGATTTTTTGTATTTCGCTCATGATCATTACCTCCTTGGTTTATCTTCATCACAGTCCTCTCAAGTGCGATTCCCTTATTGTAAGGCCCGCCCTGAAGAATTCTGCGCTATGCGTCCGACGTTTCGGGGGAACGTTCACGCTCAGCCCGATAAAGAACAAGCACAGCACAGCTTCAGACATGATGCTCCATTGAGAGGTCAAGCTTGCTATCCTTTACCACAGGTTCCGAACCCTGAATCGTCGGTGCGCAGGCGAATGCATAGATGATTAGACAAGCCGTCGAACGTTTAATAATATAGAAACATCACATATGAATAAAAGGACAGATGTGCGGATAATCTAGTTCGGTAGCCGGGACCGCTTCGACTTTCCAAACATTAATGTTGATTTATTATCAAAAAACAGAGATAATGGTATTGAATCTTACATATCACTTAGGAGGTTGTTAATGATGGCACATCAATTACCAGCTTTGCCTTATCCAAACAATGCGCTTGAGCCGCATATCGATGCAACAACGATGGAAATTCACCACGACCGTCACCATAATACGTACGTAACGAACCTGAATGCTGCACTGGAGTCCGCTCCTGAGCTGCAAGACAAGTCGATCGAAGCGTTGATCGCGGATCTGAATAGCGTTCCTGAAGCAATCCGTACAGCCGTTCGCAACAATGGCGGCGGCCACGCGAACCACAGCCTGTTCTGGGAAACAATCGGCCCGAACGCAGGCGGCGCACCTTCCGGCGCACTTGCTGCGGCAATCGACAGCGAGCTTGGCGGCTTCGAGCAGTTCAAAGCCGATTTCGCTAAAGCGGCTACGACTCGTTTCGGCAGCGGCTGGGCGTTCCTTGCGCTGAACAACGGCAAACTGAAGGTATACAGCCTGCCTAACCAAGACAACCCGATCATGGAAGGCGACACGCCTCTGCTTGGTCTGGACGTATGGGAGCATGCTTACTACCTGAAATATCAAAACAAACGTCCTGACTACATTGCAGCATTCTGGAATGTTGTAAACTGGGACGAAGTTGGCAAGCGTTACGATGCGGCGAAGTAATTGCTGCTAGAAGACAGGCCCAGGTCGATATCGACCTGGGCCTGTTTTGTTATATGGCATGAGCGTTCAATTTCATCGTAATAACCACGCAATCCGCAATACATCCATAAGACATCAACCTCCTGACCAAATAAAGCGAAATCTAAGTCAATAAGCGGAATAAGGGAGTCGCCACCGGGTCCTATTCGATTTTCAACCCAAAAAAGCGCTCCTCTCAGCCGGATCGCCGGCTTCGAAGAGCGCTTCTTAACCTATTCTTTACTTAATGAATCGATCGTAAACTGTACGCCTTTATTGCCGGCGCCAATTCTTCCTCTTACCGCTTATAGACAAGCGGGTTGAGCGGACTGACGGCAACGTCGCCCCCCTTGCAGCCTGGAAGCCAGCCGGCGAGGTCATTGCGCCTTGCATTGCTGTCCGGTTCGGCGACCCGTGTTCCATCCGCATAATAAATGATCGTCATCACTTTGCGGGCAAGATCCGTCGGATTGCCCGGAGCGCTATGAAGCGTCCAGCCGGCATGGAACGTGGCGTCTCCGGCGGCCATAGCGCCGTAATTCACCTGCGGAATGTTCTTTCCTTGGATATATTCTCCCAACGTTCTATGAGATTCGTCGGAGATTTCAACTTTACTGATAAAGCCCTTATGATAGGAGCCGGAGGCGAACGTCATCGTTCCCACTTCTTCAGGAACCGGAACGAGCGGCATCCACATCGTAATCGTCTTATTGCCCTCGAGCGGCCAGTAGATTTGGTCCTGATGCCACGGCGTATGTCCGCCGCCCGGTTCTTTAAACAACGCCTGATCGTGATAAATCCGTACGCCGTCCACGCCCATCAGATCTGCAGCAATATTGGCGAACCGCTTCGCCAATACGTACCGCGCCACCTGCTCGCTCATCTTCCACAGATTGCCGACCTGAATGAAGGCTTTACCGTACGTATCCCGTTCCGATATCGGCTTGTCATGGTAGTTCTTTTGCATGACTAGGTCGCTGATAATCGGTCCGTATTGATCGACCTCATCCTGCGACATCACATTACGCAGGAAGATGTGGCCATCCTTCTGGTAGCTATCGATCTGCTCAGGGGTCAGCTTATATTCGTTTTCCATCAATGGCAACGATTCCAAATTAACGCTCATTCGAATTTCCTCCTTAATCGGCTGGATCAGACAAATTTGTTGAATTCATCTGACAAAATCCGCCTCTAGTCCATCATCATGAAACATGATATAGCTAGTATACTCGCTAAATAGACCTTCTGCCTTTGTCTAAACTTATTTGTAAATTTGTCAAAAACAACTGCCAATTTATAATGACCTCTGCTTTCCGCGAGCGGGTATGGATGTAAGTAACATTAAGAAAGCGGCACCGCTTCCCTGCGGCAGATGGCCGATTCCGTTCGTTAAAGGGACGTCACGATTTGAACATGGGCGGCGGCATGACGCGGTTTGCGTTGACGCTTCCAAAAATTGCGGTTGAGTATCAATGAAAATTGATGATCATGGTTATGTTTGTTTTGATGGCCGCGTGGCAGTTACAGCCTCGTGAAGAAGGATTGCCGGCGAAAAATTCGCTATACACCGGATAGGCATATGCCGCATAAACTGGATCGAGACGCTTACCCATCTGCTACGATAAAGGAGATTGTGCGCATGTGGTTTGATCCATACAATGCCGGCATTCCGGGAGGCTATGCCGGAACACCGACAGCAAGAGCTGGTGGCGATTGCGGCTGCGGCGGACCTCGCGGCATGATGCCGGGGCCGGGGCCGATGCCGGGGCCGGGGCCGATGCCAGGACCGGGGCCGATGCCGGGACCGGGGCCGATGCCGGGACCGGGGCCAATGCCGGGACCGGGGCCGATGCCGGGACCGGGGCCAATGCCGGGACCGGGGCCATTCCCGCCGGGGCCAGGACCGTTCCCGCCGGGGCCAGGACCGTTCCCGCCGGGGCCAGGACCGTTTCCGCCGGGGCCAGGACCGTTTCCGCCGGGGCCAGGACCGTTTCCGCCGGGGCCAGGACCGTTTCCGCCGGGGCCAGGGCCGTTTCCACCGTTCCCGTTCCCGCCGTTCCCACCATTCCCATTCCCGCCATTCCCGTTCCCGCCATTCCCTGGACCGGGGCCGTTCCCTGGTTTCATTACAATCGTCATAAACGGCGGTCCATTCTTTCCGTGGGTGACCAACACGTACACGACTAGATTTTTCCCCGGCATCACGATCTACCAGGCGCTTGCCTCTACAGGCGTCGTTCGCTTTGGACCAAGCGGTCAGATCGTAGCCGTAAACGGTGTGGTTATCGCCGGAAGCGTCAGTTACATCCTGAGGCTCAACGGCAGGCCAATTCCGGCTTCCTTGCTTAACTTCCCGCTTCAGCCCGGCGATGCCGTGTCATTGCAATTGACGGTTTCCGCCGTTCCGCGGGAAGATCAGGATCAGGGGCAGGCGTTTCTGTTGGCTGAAGGTCAGGAAACCTACGAAATGCAGCCCTTTGCCAATGACAATAACGGGCAAGATGAGGAGCAAGCCGAAGAGCAGCGCGAAGACCAGACGCAAGATTAACACGATGAATCATTAAAGGCATTGCACAAATAAGGTCCGGCAGCAGAACTAGCGCTTCTGCTGCCGGACCTTATGCGTTATAAAATGATTTATTATAGCATGCCTGCTTGTTCTTTAATCGCCTTCAGCCGTTTCATGACGTCATTGGCGCCCCGTCCGAAATAATCATGCAGCGCATTGTATTCCGCGTACAATTTATTGTACACGGCAACATTGGCAGGAATCGGTTTGAACGTCTCTTCCTGAACGCGGGCCATCCGCTGCGCAGCCTCGACAATAGTATCATATCCTCCGGCGGATGCCCCGGCAGCGACAGCCCCAAACATAGCAGCCCCTAGCGCAGGCGTCTGCTTGGACGCTGCAATCTTAATCTCGCGATTGGTCACATCCGCGTAAATTTGCATCAGAAGACGATTCTTCTGCGGCAATCCGCCGCAGGCGTACAGCTCCTCGACAGCAACGCCGCTGCCGTGGAAGGCCTCGATGATCTTCCGCGTTCCGAATGCGGTCGCTTCCAGCAGCGCACGGTACATCTCATGGGGCTTCGTCAGGAGCGTAAGACCGACGAACAGACCGGTCAGATCGGTATCCACCAGCACGGAACGATTCCCGTTCCACCAATCAAGCGCGAGAACGCCGGATTCGCCCGGCTTCAGCTCGGCAGCATACTTCTCCAGCCACTCATGCACACTCACGCCTTCTTGCTTGGCCGCTTCCGCAGCGTAGGCCGGTACAGACTCGTCCACAAACCAGGCAAAAATATCTCCGACAGCGGACTGGCCCGCTTCATAACCGAAATACCCCGGAACGATGCCATCCTCCACCACGCCGCACATGCCCTCGACTGTTTTCTCCTCGCTGCTCAGCAGCAGATGACAAATCGACGTTCCCATCGCCATGACCAGCTTGCCCGGCGTAACGACGCCGACCGCCGGAACGGCTGCGTGCGCGTCTACATTGCCTACGGCGATTGCGGTTCCTGCCTTCAATCCCATACGCTCGGCCATTGCGGCCGTCAGCCCGCCCGCTTTGGTGCCCAGCGGCAGCACGTCGCCGCGCAGCTTCGTTTCCGTCAGCTGCTCAAGACGCGGGTCCAGTTCCTTGAAGAAATCCGCGCTCGGATATCCCTCCTGCTTATGCCAGATGGACTTATAACCGGCTGTGCAGCTGTTGCGTACGATGTTTCCCGTCATTTGGCCGATAACCCAATCAGCCGCTTCGACGAATTTATCCGCAGCCGTATAGATCTCCGGCGCTTCGTTCAGGATTTGCCATGCCTTGGCGATCATCCATTCCGAGGAGATTTTGCCGCCGTACCGAACTAGAAATTGCTCGCCCCGCCGGGCGGCGATTTCGTTGATCAGGTTTGCCTCGTCCTGAGCGGCATGGTGCTTCCACAGCTTCACCCAACTATGCGGATTATCCGAGAAGGCTTGATCCCAGCAAAGGGGCCGCCCGGCTTCGTCGACCGGCAGCATCGTGCATGCCGTGAAATCAATCCCCAGACCAATCACCTCATCCGGCTGAATGCCGGCCGCTTTCATGACAGCTGGCACAGACGTCTCCAGAACCTCGATATAGTCGGTCGGGTGCTGCAAAGCCCAGTCGAGCTCCAGTTTGTATCCGCTTACAGGAAGCTTCTCATCCATTACGCCATGGCGATATGGGGTCACATGCTCTGCGATCTCCGCGCCATCCGACAGTCTGACAAGCACCGCGCGCCCCGATTCCGTTCCATAATCGACACCGATTGCAAACTTGCTGCTCATCCGCTTCTTCCCCCTAATAGTTTTTATGACCGAAACCTATAAGTTCAAATAAATATGCTGCAGTGTCCAGTTACTTTTGACCGTAATAGGCATTCTTCCCATGCTTCCGCAAGTAATGCCGATCGAGCAGGCTCCTATCCATCGGCTGAACGTCCGCATTAAGCTGGAACGTATGCAGAGCCATCTTGGCGACTTCTTCCAGGACGACTGCATTGTGAACCGCATGATGCGGATCCTTGCCCCAGCAGAACGGCGCATGGCTGTATACGAGCACCCCGGGAACCTGGTTCGGATCGATGCCGCGTTGTTCGAAGGTTTCAATAATGACATGGCCGGTTTCGAGCTCATAATCCCCGTTAATTTCCTCTTTCGTCATCGGACGCGTGCACGGAACCTCGCCATAATAATAGTCGGCATGAGTCGTTCCCAGTGCCGGAACGGCACGTCCCGCCTGGGCCCAGCTGGTCGCCCAAGGGGAGTGGGTATGTACGATTCCGCCGATCTCTGCAAAAGCGCGGTAAAGCGCCGCGTGCGTCGGCGTGTCCGAAGACGGGCGAAGACCGCCTTCAACTACATGGCCGTCCATATCCACAACGACCATTTGGTCCGGCCTGAGCTCCTCGTAAGGCACGCCGCTCGGCTTGATCACAATATAGCCGCTCTCCCGGTCGATACCGCTTACATTTCCCCATGTAAACGTTACCATTCCGTATCTGGGCAGGTCCATATTGGCCTCCCATACCGAGCGCTTTAGTTCCTCCAACATCCTGATCGATCCTCCCATGAAGAAATGATCTTTCTAGTGCAAGTATATATGAAGCGCTCCGGCTATGTAACGTTCAAGACAAAAGAAACGACGAATACTTTGCCGCCGCGTTGAAATTGTCCCCATATCTTATACATGCCGCTTGCCGGGAACGTCGTGGCGAATGCCGCCTCTGGTCCGGTCCCTTGATCGTCCAGCGGATGAACATGCAAATAGTGCTGTGCCTTGCTGTCCATAATGACGACATGGCCGATAGCGCCCAGATAAGGCTGCAGGTCCCGAATCGGCTGCTCCTCGCCGGCGTCCTCCTTGAACGAGAACGTCATCACCGCTTCCTCCCCGGCTTTCGGCTGATGATGAAAGGCCAGATTTACGCGAACCCCTTCCTCCGCCTGTTCGAGCTCCCGATCTGCGGCCAATGCGGGCTCCAGCGGAGCTTCGCCCTTTACCTGAACCCAGCTGCTGCTTGTCGTCGCGCCGATATCGGACGGAATATAATCGGCGGTCAGCTTATAGTCGCCCCCAGACGGGAACGTCACCCGGGTCTCGAACACGCCGCCGGCCGCCTCCACAGGATGCAGGTGCATAAATTCCGACAAGCCCCGGCTCACGACGATAAGATGCAGCTTCTTCTCATGTCCGATATCCAGCTTATCTACCAGTTTCCCTTCGCCGCTGACGATGGCGATCCGAAGAAGCGCCTCTTCGCCCGCCTTGGGCTTGCCGCCGATCCATGTCCAGACCGCTTTAACCTTCCGGGCTTCATCCGCTGCCTGACCGGAACCTGATCCGCTTGGCTCGTCAGAAGCCGGCATCGGGGCAGCACCATGATGACTGTGGCCGCCTTCGTGATGGCCGGCGGCTTCGTCTGCCGCACCGTCATTCGTGTCGTTCGAGATGGATTGAATGGAGCTGCCAACGCCGCCCATGCCGCAGCCCGAATGGCCGGTTAGGATAAGAACCGGTACGATGGCGATCAGCAGCATTCGGGTCATCGCTTTAATCCGTTTCATCGTAATGTTGAATGCCTCGCTTTCAACATATTATGGACAGCCAGGAAGATGGAACGATTGATTGAGCACAACTCGATGCACAGGCAAAATGTTCTACAATCGCCGGTTTACTTGGATCAGAGCAAGGTTGCTATCATTTTCGTCTATAGGCTTGTCGTTCGGCTCGCTTGCTTCCCGCCGGTCTGCAGCTTCTGGAGTAAATAGTGATGTACGTCCTCCGACAAATCGTCCCGCTCCAATGCCAGATCGATCGTAGCCTGGACAAAGCCAAGCTTGTCGCCCACATCATACCGGCGGCCGTCGAAGCGGTAGGCTTGAAGCGGCGAGATCAAATTCAGACGCTGCAGGCTGTCGGTCAATTGAATTTCTCCGCCCTTGCCCGGCTCCGCGCGTTCCAGTAGATCGAATATCCCCGGCTCCAGGAGGTAGCGGCCGACAACGGCCAAATTCGAAGGCGCCTCTCCCGGCGCAGGCTTCTCGATCAGGCCGCTCACGCGTCCTTGTCCTGCCCGCTCATCGAGATCGACGATGCCGTATTTATGCGTCTGGTCCCATGGCACCTCCATCACGGCGACGACCGAAGACGGTTCCGCCTCATACAGGTCGATCATCCGTCTCAGGCAAGGCGGCTCGGACAATAGAATATCGTCGCCCAGCAGAACCGCGAACGGTTCGTCCTTAATGAAGCTGCGCGCGCTGAGCACGGCGTGCCCGAGTCCGAGCGGCTCGCGTTGGCGGGTATAGCAGATATCCGCCATGTGCGATATGCTGCGGACCAGCTCCAGCATGTCTGCTTTGCCATGAGCCTCGAGCTCATATTCCAGCTCGAATGATTTGTCAAAGTGATCCTCGATTGCCCGCTTGTTCCGTCCTGTAACGATCATGATGCTTTCAATGCCGGAAGCGACCGCTTCCTCCACGATATATTGAATGGCCGGTTTATCGATCAGAGGCAGCATCTCCTTCGGCTGCGCTTTCGTCGCCGGCAGAAATCTCGTCCCGAGCCCCCCCGCTGGAATAATGGCTTTCCGTACTTTTTGTGTCACAATGAAACGTCTCCTTCCTGCGAACGATGCTGCAGTGAATGCAGGCCGTCTATCGACTGTTCAAACAGCCGAAATGGCGGTCATTCCGCACTTTCATATCTTTATTCATCATACCCCCATTTCCCTCATTCTACCATGCCCGCCAATAAAAAAGTTCATCATCCTCGCCTTTTGCCGCGCGAATTTGACATCACTTTCCTTTCATGCCACACTTGGAGCAATCTCATGCCACCAAGGAGTGAAGTCCATGCTCATCCATCGTACGCTCCGTACATCCAAACGCGATGAAATGATCGATATTACGCGCGAGATCGCCTCCATCGTCAAACAAGAACAGCTTGCCGATGGATTGGCCGTCATCTACTGCCCGCATACAACAGCCGGATTAACGATCCAAGAGAATGCCGACCCCGACGTGAAGCATGACGTCCTTATGCGGCTGGATGAGGTTTACCCCTGGGAGCATCCGAAATACCGCCACGCGGAAGGCAATACCGCCTCTCATCTCAAAGCAATGACGGCCGGAAGCTCGCAAACCGTCATCGTCTCGGGAGGCAAGCTTCTTCTGGGCAGATGGCAAGGGATCTACTTTTGTGAATTCGACGGTCCGCGAAATCGCGAGTATGCGGTGAAGCTGATGAAGGGATAAATGGCAAATATAACTTGACATCCGTCCTTATTTATAATAATTTTAATTTAGTAATAATTATTGTCCACATAGAATCGGGTCCGCGCCATTTGAGCCTGATCATTACACTAATCGAGGTTGAATCGGGCAGGCTGGGAATAATCGGCTTGAAAGTGCGCCATAATGAAAGCGGCGAGGTTGAACCGCTCGAATCGGAAGTCGTGTTCGCCTTCGGAGGCGTGCAGGGCCGGCGTTACCGGCACGTTATACCAGCTGCAGATATGCAGCCGCGCCCGCTGATAGCAATGGCTTCCCGATTCGTATACGGACAACATGTTTAAAGAAGGTATAGAAGATCATACAGAAGGAGTGGTTCAATCATGGCTACAACAGAGGCAGACAAAACAATTCAGGCGATTCTGAACAAGCAGGTATCCAACTGGAGCGTCCTCTACGTAAAGCTGCACAACTATCACTGGTACGTGAAGGGCCAGCAGTTCTTCACTTTGCACGTTAAATTCCAAGAGCTCTATGAAGAAGCGGCTCTGCACGTCGATGAGATCGCCGAGCGCCTGCTGGCGCTGGAAGGCAAACCCGAGGCGACCATGAAACGCTATTTGGAAACATCCAGCGTGAAGGAAGCCGGCGGCACGGAAACAGCCGAGCAAATGGTCGATTCCATTATCGGCGACTTCACGACCATCATCGGCGAGCTGAAGGAAGGCATGGAAACGGCACAGAAGCAGGGCGACGAGACGACTGCCGATATGCTGCTTGCCATTCATAGTTCGCTAGAGAAGCATGTCTGGATGCTCAAAGCATTCAACGGCCGCTAATATAGCGGACCGATCATAACAGGTTGTCCCTTCCGCAGTATTAGGCTGCATAAGGGACAGCCTGTTTTTCACTTATTAGGGGCGGCAGCCGAACAAGAGCGGATGATTGACAGCAGATATTTCCACTTTATACTTTTAGTAATACATCCTTATATTTAAGGTAAAGTTAATAAAAGGAAACCCATGTAAGGAGGTACTATTTGTCTATGAACTATACGAAGGAAGATCGTAAAGGAGAGCCAAAGTCCATTTCGAGCTTCTTCAGGCGATATCGGTCGATCATAATAATAGCTCTTGGCTCTGCAATAGCATTGGCTGCTTTAATATACGTGCTTATTATTTGGACGGCTCTGAGCATAGAATGAATAAGAATATCTGAAGTGTTCAATGCCATTCGAATTGAAACGAGGCAAATGGGAGATTAACCCATTCAACGAAAATTAGTATTCTTACGACAATTAACATTAAACTTGCTAAACTTTCTCTAGACATAGAAGGCAAAACGTTAAACCAGCAGCTGTATTCCAGTACGAATATCAATTCACTCCCGCAGGACAGCGAAATAAATACGCGCAGCTCATACATAGCCGTAGTTCATCGATCCATCACGCTGCCACATATACAAGAAACACTTCCCCCCCCGGCGGAGGGAAGTGTTTCTTTGATTATTGAATATTCAGTTAGCCATTTACTACGATAACGTCAAGAACTGCCCGCACACTGAGCAGCCTTACACGACGGGAGCCGGCAGCAGCGCCCGCTAGCCTCTCTTGTTCGCGGCAATGAGCTCCGCCAGCTCGTTCAGGTACGTCCAGCGTTCCATCAGATGCTCCAGCTTCGCTTCCAGCTCCTGCTGCTCGGCGAGCAGCTGCTGCAGCAGCATTGAATCGCTCACCGCCGCCTCCATGCGGAGCCCGATCTCCTGCAGTCCTTCCTCCGCCTTCTCGATATCGTCATCGATCGTTTCGAATTCCTTCTGCTCCTTGTAGGACATCTTCAGCGGACGCTGCTTCTCCTCTCTTCCGTTCGAGAAACCTCCATCCGCCGCCTGCGTGCTTGGCGCACTGACAGAAGCGCTTGCGCGGCCACCCGTATCCCCGGCCGCTGCTTCCTTATGCTCCATGTACTCGGTGAAGTTGCCGACATGCTGCGTAATGACGCCGTCGCCCTCGAAGGCGAAGATGCGCTCAGCCGTACGGTCCAGGAAATACCGGTCATGCGAAACGATGAACACAACGCCCGGGAAGTCGTCCAAGTAGTCTTCGAGTACGGTCAGCGTGGCAATATCCAGATCGTTAGTGGGCTCGTCGAGCAGCAGCACATTGGGCGCGTCCATCAGGACGCGCAGCAGCTGCACGCGGCGCTTCTCGCCCCCGGAGAGCTTCGAGATCGGCGACCACTGCTGCGCCGGCGGGAATAGAAACCGCTCCAGCATCTGGGAAGCCGATACGGTTGTTCCATCGGAGGTGGTCACCCGCTCTGCGCCTTCGCGGATGTAATCGATGACGCGCAGACTCTCATCCATCTCCTCCCTCTCCTGGGAGAATACGCCAAGCCGCACGGTCGGGCCGAGCTTGACCTCGCCCGCATCCGGCTGCAGCTGCCTTGCAATCAGCTTCAGCAGCGTCGACTTCCCCTGCCCGTTGCGGCCGACAATGCCGACGCGATCTTCCGGAACGGCAATGTAATCGAAGCCGCGGATCACGGCCTTGCCGCCGAACGACTTCGTCACCCCTTCCAGCTCGACGATCTTTCTCCCGAGCCGGGACGAAGCTACGGATACCTCCAGCTTCCCGAGGGCCTTATCCGGCGCGGATGCCTGCAGCGTCTCGAACCGTTCGATCCGCGCCTTCTGCTTCGTCGAGCGCGCTTTCGCCCCTCTGCGCATCCAAGCCAGCTCATTGCGCAGCAAATTTTTACGCTTTGCTTCGGATGCGGCCTCCCGCTCCTCCCGCTCCAGCTTCAATTCGACGAAGCGGCTGTAGTTCGCCGTGTAGAAATGGGCACGCCCCCGATCGAGCTCCAGGATCCGGTTGCTGACGCGGTCCAGAAAATACCGGTCATGCGTGATCATGAGCAGGGCGCCCTTGCGCTTCTGCAGCATCTGCTCCAGCCACGCGACCGATTCATTATCGATGTGGTTGGTCGGCTCGTCGAGCAGCAGCACATCGGACGGCTGCACTAACGCGGCCGCCATCGCAACCCGCTTGCGCTGCCCGCCGGACAGCGTTCCCAGCTTGACATCGAACTGAGCGATGCCAAGCTTGGTGAGAGCCGTCTTCGCTTCGCTCTCCAGGCTCCACGCTTCCAGCTCATCCATCCGTGTGTTCGTACGCACGAGACGCTCCTGCAGAGCCGCATCGCCCGGGCTCAGCTCCAGCGCCTGCAGCGCTTCGGCGTATTCGCGCACGGCGCGCATCTGCTCGGAATCCCCCCCGAGCACATGCTCCAGCACCGTCATCTCCGGATCGAATGCCGGATCCTGCGACAGCATCCGGACGCTCACGCCGCCGACAACGAGAATAGAGCCCGAATCAGGGGGCTCTATTCCTGCAACAACCTTCATAAACGTAGATTTTCCCGTACCGTTTATCCCAATGATGCCGATCTTGTCGCCGGATTCGATCCCGAATGAGACGTCTTCGAACAGCATTTTGTCGCCATAGCTCTTCGTTATATAATCAACCGTTAATACGTGCATCTTCTAATCCCGCCTAACGTTAGCAATTCGCAAAAAAGGCGCGTCTGCCGGGCCGGATACCATCGCATCCGGTCTACCCGCGCATTCGCGCCCCGCTCTATTAACTTTAAACGATGATTAGGCTTCAATCAAATCTTTATTCGCCGCAAGCTCCGCTTTCTCTGCGATTGCGGCCATCGTACGGACCGATTCCAGCGGATACTGGCCGGAGGCCGTCTCGCCGGAGAGCATGACCGCATCCGTTCCGTCCCATACGGCGTTGGCCACGTCGCTTGCCTCCGCGCGGGTCGGACGCGGCTGATGCTGCATCGATTCCAGCATTTGCGTCGCGGTAATGACGAATTTGCCCGCCTTATTGCAGGCTGCGATCATCCGCTTCTGCGCAATCGGAACGTCCTCGATCGGAATTTCCACGCCCAGGTCGCCGCGCGCGACCATAATGCCGTCGGAAGCTTCGATAATCGCATCAAGCTCCTCTAGTCCCTCTTGATTTTCGATTTTCGAAATGACCTGGATATGAGCGGCCCCCAAATCGGACAGAATCTGCTTCACCTCGCGCACATCCTCCGCACGGCGAACGAACGACATCGCGATGATCTCAACGCCTGTTTCCACGCCGAACTTGATGTGCAGCTTGTCCCGATCCGTAACGCCCGGCAGCGAGGTGCGGATACCCGGCAGGTTCACGCCTTTGCGCGATTTGATGACGCCTCCGTTCACAATAACGCAGACAACCTCCGTCCCTTCAACCCGCACGACCTGGAGTTCGATTAGCCCGTCGTCGATCATGATGCTCGTGCCTGCGGTTACGTCGCGGGTCATGTCATACGATACCGATATGCGTTTGTCGGTGCCAACGATCTCTTCCGTCGTCAACGTCAAGAATTCGCCGCTCTTCAGAAGATAAGACGGCTCCTCCAGGATGCCCGTGCGAATTTCCGGCCCTTTGATATCGAGCATGATTTGGACAGGCTTATTAAGCTTGCGGGAAGCTTCCCGAACGGCAGTAATCCGCCCCCGATGATCGTCCAGCCCGCCATGCGCCAAATTCAGTCTTGCTATATTCATGCCTGCTTCGATCATGTCCTCCAGCATACTTGCCGACAAACAGGCAGGCCCCATCGTACAGACAATTTGTGTCTTCATCATCTTGTCATCCGCTCCTATCGAACTTTCTCTCCTATTGAATACTATTGTATAGGAGCCGCTGTTCAATATCGATGAACTATAGTACAGTAAATATACTATAGTCTTATAATAATTGAGGGCTGCTTGATGTTCAGCATATTTCACATTCGACAGGAACGGGGATTTGTCCGGCATGACCGGCGCAGACTCGGCAGCGACAGCTACTATTTCGTCTGGGTCCGGTTCGGACAAAGCCATTACGAGCTAAGAGGCCGCACATACGTCTGCCGAAAGAACGAACTGCTGCTTATTCCCGCAGGCTGTCCCGGCTTCGAGCTGAAGGGAGACGGGGGGATTCGCGACCTGATTACGGTCCAATTCAGTCCCTCCGCGTCCGAGGCATCCGGACTGCTCCCCCTGCTCGCTGCCAAGGCTCCGCTCCACTGGGCCTCGCATATGCCCGAGCTTGTGCTCGAGAAGCTGCTCCTGCTCGAGGAGCAGTGGACCGAACGCGGACCTTATTTTTCCGTCATGTGCGCGGCGCTTCTGATGGAGGTGCTGGTTATCGTCAGCCGCGAGGTGGACGAGGGGGAGAAAGCCCCATCGGCCGTTCAGCATACGGAACGCATGAAGCGGTACATCGATGAGCATTACCGGGACAAAATAACAAAGGTGGAGCTCGGGGCCGTTACCGGAGTAAGCCCCAACTATGCCGCCGCCATATTCCGCAAGGTCACAGGCTTGACCATCAGTGAATTCGTCCATATGAAACGATTGAAGACCGCCCAGTATTTATTGCGCCACTCGCAGCTTACGGTTCACGATATATCCGAGCAGCTGGGTTACAGCGACCCGTCCTATTTTATCCGCACCTTCAAGCGGGTCGTCGGCAAGCTGCCTTCGGATCTCATCGCCGAGCGTACCGCTAGAGAGTAACGAAAGCAGCAGGCCATTGCAGCAATTACATGGATTATACTATGAAAGGATCGATAGAGATGAACGTAAATATTTTGAATGCTGAATTGAACTATTCCAAGGAAGAGGGTTATACCGGCCATGTCCACTTTGAAGTGGACGGACATAAGTCCGGTTACGAGCTGACGCTGATGAGCAAGAACGCCGAGGATTGGATGTACAGCTTAAACTTTCTGAACGGCCCCGGCAAGGAGATCCAGATCAATCAGGTCGAAGAGCAGCTGGAAGAAAACGACGACTTGTTCGATACGTTAATCGATGCCGCACTCGACGCACTGGATTCCCCCTCTAATTAGAATCATACCGACCAGGAGAGGCTGAGCCGCAATCATGCGCAACGAAACCGTTCCAAATACCTACGCGTTATATACGATGTGCCTGGTCACCGACGGCAGCCGCGTGCTGCTGATCAACCGGCCCGACAGCCGCGGATTTCCCGGATATATCGGTCCGGGCGGCAAGGTCGATTTTCCCGAAAGCCTGACCGATGGCGCCGTCCGCGAAGTGCTGGAGGAGACCGGGCTTCGGGTTAGCGGCCTGGTCTACAAGGGGCTGGATGAGTATGTCGTCCCCAGCACAGGCTTTCGTTATATGGTCTTTAACTATACCGCTACCGTCTTCGAGGGCGAGCTGCTGCATCAACCGCCGGAAGGAGAGCTCGAATGGGTGCCGATTTCCGAAGCCCTTGAGCTGCCAATGCAGCCCTGGTTCAAGCGCCGGTTCCCTTATTTCTTCGAGAAAGGAACGTTCGAGATTCATGTGGAATGGGACGAGGACAACAATCGGCCGATACGCGAAACCGTGAAGACAATATAATCCCTTCCCCTCAGTCCCGCAGCATGAATAACCCCGTTTCACCTACTAGGTAGATGAAACGGGGTTATCGTCATGGTATGGGCTAGCCGACCGATTCCGGACGGGAAACATCAAATTCGACTTTATCTCCCTGGCCAGAGACGACCGGAACGGATATCATGCGCATCACATCCATCGGTTTGAGCAAATCATGCATATCGAACGGATCCTCGAAGGTTCCCTTCAGCCATTGCTCGACATGCTCCTCCTCCAGAATAGCGGGCATCTGGCGGCTATACGGCGAAACCAATCCGTTCGCCTGCGTTGTCAGCATTGTGAGCGTGAGCGTCTCTTTACCGCCCGTCGGCGCACGGAAGATGTCATACAAGCCGGCGATCGCGAACGACCCGCTGCGCATCGTCAGCTTCGCGCGCTCCGTCACTTTGCCTTCGGTCTTGCTTACATAGAAACCCGTGCACGGAATCACACAGCGCTGCCTTTTCAAGATCCGGTCGAAGATCGGCTTCCACAGCATCGTCCGGCTTTCCATCAAGACAGAATCTTTCGCCCAGAAGGGCATGAGCCCCCACCTAAATTCACTCATCAATCGGCCATCGTACGGATGCTCGAACACAGCGCTTACCGATTCCGTCGGATTGATCTCTCGGGAATGGGAAGCATGAAACAGCACTTTCTCGATTTGGTAACGTTCCGTCAGCTCCGATACATCAGCCGAGTTCGTAATGGATTGGCACATGGGACCACCTCGTTCTTGTTTCGGCTAGTATTTGCCAGAACAAGGCAATCCATGCATAAGAAGCTGCAGCACAGGTCAAATCGATCCAGCTACCGCGGCACTCGCCCGCTTCCTCCGCGCGTCACGTTAATCGAAGCTTCCGGGTCGGCCTCCATGGCCGCCTCGCGGATGGCCGTCTCCTCCAGCCGGGAAACCTCCAGATACAAGGTTGCCTCTCTTCCCTGCCGTGCCGGCAAATGAACGGCCACCCTGCCCGTCGCCGCCGCGATCGCATCCGCTACCTCCCCAAGCCGTCCGCTCTCGATGCGGATAACCCGTTCGAGCGCCGAGCTGCCGTAGAGAAACCGGTTCGCAGCGATGATCACAACCGCTGTAGCCACGGCGGAGTGCAGCAGCTGCTCGTATCCGAAGAGCGACCAAGCCGCGAACAGCACGGCAAGATTCGCGGCGATCGACAGGAGAAGCGCATAACGGCGGCCCAGCCAAGCCGTTCCCATGCGCTCGGCGGCATCCAGAAACCCGCCGCAGCGGACAACCAGGCCGATGCCTATGCCAAGAACCGCGCCCCCCAGGACAGCTGCCGGCATCAAATTCTCGGTCAGCCCGGGCACGGGATGCAGCAGCACGGAAGCGACGCCGAAGACGAGCAGCCCGTAGAAGCCGATAAGCAGCCGTTTCTTCTGAAGCTTGCGTGAGCCGATATACAGAAACGGTACGTTCAATAGTAAGAGCAATATTCCAAGACGAATCTCCAGGCCGTATGCCAGCACCATGGAGACGCCTGTCATCCCGCTTACGACGAGCTGATTCGGAGCGAGGAATAACTCAATGCTGACGGAGGCGAGCAGCGCGCCCGCCACAACAAACAGTAAATCGACAGACGGCTTCTTGCGGAAGCCTTCTCTTGCCTGGTCTATCCGTTCAGGATACGTGACGTACGATTTCCTCACGTTCGATCCCTCCCTTTCGATACAGGTATTTACGGTTCTTGTGGTGCCGCTTGCTTGCGCTTATTGTAGCTTCGGGTAAATTTAAACACGCGGTCAAGCGGCCCGAAGATCGCTTTCGATTCTTTGGTCAGCAGCGGACCCAGCACAGCCAGTATCAGTACGTACAGCGCGGCGAACGGCTGAATGATCGGAAGCAGCCCGCCAGCCTTGGCCAAATTCGCCATAATGATCGAGAACTCGCCTCTGGCGACAATCGTTAATCCGATATTGGCCGAAGCCTTCGGTGAAAGCCCTGCGACCCGGCCGGCCCACATCCCGGCCACGAAATTGCCGAATAAGGTCACGACAACCGCCCCCAGCGACATCCAGACCGCACCGCCTAGCGAAAGCGGATCAATCGTCAAGCCGAAGCTGAAGAAGAAGATGGCGCCGAAGAAATCGCGAAACGGCAGGATGATATGCTCGATCCGCTTCATATGCTCGGTCTCGGCCAGCACCAGGCCGACGAGCAGCGCTCCGATCGCCTCTGCGACGTGAATCGTTTCCGAGAAGCCTGCCACGATGAACAGCCCTGCAAAGACAACCAGCATGAACAGCTCATTGGAACGGATTCGCAGCAGCCGGTTCAGCAGCGGTACGCATTTGCGTCCTACGACAAGAATGAATAGCATGAAGCCAAGAGCGATCGCCGCCGACAGCGCTACGCCGCCAAACGAGGACGAGCCGCTTAACACAAGGCCGGATACGATCGAGATATAGACCGCCAGAAAGACATCCTCGAACATGATGATCCCCAGAATCATCTCCGTCTCGCTGTTGGCGGTTCGCTTCAAATCAACGAGAACCTTCGCAACGATCGCACTGGAGGAGATCGTCGTGATTCCCGCAACGATGAGAATTTCCTGGATCGGCAGCTGCATGGCCCAACCGAACAGAAAGCCCAGCGTGAAGTTAATCAGAATGTAGATCGTTCCCCCGACGGCAATGGATCGGCCGGACTTGATGAGCCTGCCGACCGAAAATTCCAGTCCGAGATAGAACAGGAGAAACAGAACGCCGATCCGGCCCATGAATTCAATGAGCGGCGCACTTTCAATGAACCTCAAATCGATGTGCCACCATTGAATGGCATGCGGCCCGACGGCCATGCCTACTAGAATATAGAACGGGATGACGGAGAATCGCAGTTTGGCCGAGATTAATCCAGCCAAAGCGATCAAGCCAATTGCCACCCCGACTTCGAATACGGTGTGGTCCATGGCGGTTATTCACATCCATTCATTAAGATTTGTTTGAACAGCTTGTGCTGCCCCCGCTCGCCGGCTACGATCAGCGTCGATTCCGGCGTAAGCATGACTTCCGGCCCCGGATTAATAATCTTGGCCTGCTTCGGCCCGACCAAGGCGATGATCGTCACGCCCGTGCGCTGGCGAACATCCATCTCGCCGATGGACTTCCCCGCACACTTGTAGGCGGATTCGACCCGGTACCATTCGATGACCAGATCGTCAAGCGCGATCTCCATCGATTCCAACGCTTTGGGCGTATACGTCATCCCGCCGATGACAGCCGCGACGAATCTCGCTTCGTCGTCATCCAGGGTTATCATGGAGATGCTTTCTTCCGGATCTTCATAAAGATAGTGGTAGCATTCGCGCCTTCCATCGTCATGAACGACAATGACCAGCTTGTCGCCTCCGCGGGTGATCAGCTGAAATTTCTTCCCGATTCCGGGCAATTCACTTTCTCGAATATTCATATCCATAACCCTCCTGCAAATATTTTTCCCTTTTTGAACATTCTTGATCCTTCATTTTCGCATCATGACCGATTCGTTTATTCTTCGGCCGAACGTTGGTTTTTGGCAGCAGCAAAGAGACTCCCTGTCCTCGATTTTTTTCGAAGGGGAAATAAGCCGTCATGGCCTGTATCAATCAGATCTGTCTTGCCTTCTCGTTTAATAGTTGAAGCGCAATTCAAATAAACCGGAGTAAATGGCTGTCCAGCACGAAATAAACACGAAAACACGTCACATGGTTATCGGGCAAGCAAGAATGAGGATGACACAAAAAGGGAGGTGTACTTAACAGGGGCTAATTTCAATCGCCTTAATCGTCGCGCAATAGTGGGCCGGTAACATGCACGGGGGACATACGTGACTCCAGAGAATCTGTATGCTGCAAGCACAAGAAAGGAGAACACGGCAGCCATGGCTGTCAGCTTCATCTTGGCCGTGATTACGGAGCCTGTACGTACGTGAGGCTTGACGATGCTCTCGACGGTAGGCGACACGATCGTGCGGGTTGCCTCGTTGATAATCGTCTCCGGGATTGGAGTAGGCGTGGCGAAAAGCATGAAGAGAGCAATGAGAACCGATGAAATAAAGCGTATGGACGAGTAGACTTGAGATTTCATTGGAACTCACCGCCTTTTTCAATGATTTCAATGAAATTATACCACAAATAGGCTTTAATCACAAACCGTATCCATTGACAATCCTCACCATCCTCTGAAATTTGGGAGAGGAGGATTCGCGCCCAATTGGACGGCGGAGGCCGTTATGGCATACACTAGTGGACAAACCCTTACGCAAAGGAGACAAGACAGCATGAATATCCGCACAGCAATACCGGAAGACGCGCATGCGGCCGTACCGCTGCTCTTCGAGGCCATCGGCGACATTACATATATTCTTATGGGCACGAACGATGCAGACCAGGCGCTCGACGCGATGACCGCCTTCTTCAGCCAGCCTGCGAACCGTCTTAGCTATGAGAATTGTACCGTAGTCGAAATCGGCGGACGGATTGCCGGCGCGATGCTCGCTTACCATGGGAGTCGGCTTGACGAGCTGGACCGGCCGCTACTGGAACGCATCGCTTCTTTAACCGGAGACCGGAACCTCACGTTCCCAAGGGAAGCGATGGAGAATGAATATTACTTGGATTCCATAGCCGTCGATCAAGATTTTCGCGGACAGGGGCTGGGCAAGCAGCTGATGAAGGCATTCGAAGCCGAAGGGGCAAAACAGGGGTATGCGCGATTGTCGCTCATCGTCGAGCTGGGCAACGAAAATGCCAAAGGGCTCTATTCCAAGCAAGGCTACCGGGCCGACGGGCATCAGCTTGAAATTGCCGGACATCTGTACGAGCATATGGTCAAACAGCTTGACTAAAGGAAGAGGCCGTAATCGATTTTATTAGCCCTATTTAAGAAGGGAACCAGAATAAAGCCTCCAAATCCACTTTAACAGTGATTTTGGAGGCTTTTGCAGTTGAGACCGTCTTACTCGGCGCGATCCTTGCGGAGTATCCTTAACGGCATATGTGCGGCTTCCGCCGGCGTCTTTCGCTTATGGCTTGATCGCTGCTTTATCGGCCGCGCTCCACTCTGCCCAGCGCTGCTCGTCTGCCGTCAGGAATCCCGAATTCGCCCTTGCTTCCAGATGTTCGTCCACGCCGAACAGCCGCATCGTCCGATGGTCGTTCCGCTTCCTTGCAGCTTGGATGATGGCCTGAACGTTAGGTCCGCTGTGATTATCGGTATGCTTCAGCCATGTCCTGTTATAATACACGCTGAAGAAATACCGGATATTCCCGGAGGTATTCGGCGTACCGGAATGAATCAATCCGTTATGGGTCACGACCACGTCACCGGCTTTCATATTCAGCACCAGCTCGTCGGGATGCGGGATGGACTGCTCCTCTTTGGCCAGCCCGCAAGGTTTGCGGTGCGATCCTGGAATAACGCGCAGCGGGCCGTATTCATCCGTCAAATCCTGCAGGTAGCTAATGGCGTTAATCGACAAGGGATGCGTGTAGTCTTCCCCGGGCATATTCGCCCACCGGTCGCGATGCCAGCCCGAGACCCGGCTGCCCGCCTCTGCCTTCGTGATGGAGCCGAAGCCCGCCAAGGTCAAATTATCCAATTGGACGAACGGTCCCATAACCAGCTCGGCAAAATCGAGGATGAGCGGATTCGCGACGGCCGGCAGCATCAGCTTGGGCGCCAGCTCGCAGGTGCTGCTGTACCACCATTCATTCTGAGAGGTTGCGGCGCGATCCTCCTTCAACTGGTGGAATTTCTCCTTCCATGCCGCTATCGTATCCTCATCATAGACTCGCTCGAATACAGTGTACCCCTGCTCCTTAAACTCCTCCAGATGCTTGGCCAAATCCACCGTTTTTGCTTCATACATATCCCATTCCTCCTCTAATCCTATGGTTTGTCGCAGAGCACCGGGAACCATTGGTCATTACACGGGGATATCCAGTACCCGCTGCGCTTGAAAAATTGAACGTCGTTCTCGGATGGATTCCAGTGCGGTTCGTTCAAAGGCATCTACACCTTGGCATTCATTCCTGATAGCGCTGTCACGTTCATGTTCAGCGAACCGTCCGGAACCCGTATTTGAAGTTCCACGGCTTCACGAACACGGCGTCCGCCGGCATGTAAATCGTAACCAGACCGCGTCTTCCTTGATCGCCGAGATTAGGAAAGCTCCGATGAACGGTTAACGAGTGGTGAAACATCGCCGACCCGGCTTTGATTTCTACCGCAACCTCGCGGCCGGCATCGACATCCTCCTCCAGCAAGCCGTACCTCTGGTTGCCCTCGAACTCCCGATGCGGCAGAAGCTGATGATGCGTGCCGGGGAGCATGCGGACACAGCCGTTCTCTACCGTAGCATCGTCCAGCGCGACCCAGCAGCTGATCATGCGGTAAGGTTCAACCTGGGTCCAATAAGCATGATCCTGGTGAAAGGGCACTTCGCTGCCATGATGCGCAGGCTTCACGAACATCTGGTCTGTATACAGCTTGATACGCTCTCCGAGCAGCGACTCCACAACATCCAGAATTTCCGGTCTTACGGCATGGTTCCAGAAGTAAGGATGCGAATGGCACAGATGAAACGCAACCCTGATCCGGTCCCTCCTTGGAACAGCGGCGCTTCCGGTCACAGCCGGCTCGTACTGCAATTCGAAATCCTCCAGATCTTGACTCGGGTCCGGCTTGATGGTGCCGTCCAGAACGGCATCCACCATCCGTTTGAGCTCTTCCAGCTGCAATGGCGTAAGCAGCCCAGGAACGACCAGGTAACCGTTCTCATTAAATTGCTTCACTTGTTCCGCAGAAAGCTTCATTGCCGGATTCCCTCCCGCTCATCCCCATTCGAGAAACAATTTTAACCGCGTTAATCCACAACACCAAGCGATTACCCATCCTGCGATGATGTGATAAATCTGAATACAGTTAGCATAGTTAAATACGGAAGAGTGCCTGGATTCGAAAAATCAAAATACGAAAATCAAGCTAAATACGAAGAACCAATCTGGATGCGAAAACCAATTGAATTGCGTAAACCAATCAAACTTATTCGTCAATTTCCAATTTTCACTATCATTCTAGAATGATTGCCAGCCCTATGCAAGAAGTCTTTTCACCGAATTTATAATGCAATCATGCAATGCCCGCCATATATCCGGACAACCCGGGAATTCCAATGCGGAGGCAGTTCGACTGGCAACACATATTACGATGACCGTCATACGCTTTCCCCTTTTACCTTATGCTGTTCCCGCATAAAAAAGGCCGGGGTTCTCTCCCCGGCATTCAGCAGCTCGATATGATTAACACGTTAAAATGATGGGCTCTCCATCCGTTATCGCAATGGTATGCTCGTATTGAGCCGACCGCATTCCGTCGAAGGTCCGGGCGGTCCATCCGTCTTCGTCGATATTAATATAGGGCATCCCCATCGCCAGAATCGGTTCGATCGTAATGACCATCCCCCGCCGGAGCCGCTTCCCGGTACCGGGCTTCCCGCAATGCTTCACCTGCGGCGCTTCATGCATGCTGCGGCCTATGCCGTGCCCGACGAAGCTATCGACGATCATGAAGCCTTCCCGCTCCGCCGCCTGCTGCACCGCATGGCCGATATCCCCGAGCCTGCGGCCCGGGACGGCTTGGGCGATGCCCGCAAACAGCGCTTGCTTCGTCGCCTTGGCCAGCTTCAATACCTCCGGGGCGGTATTCCCCAGCGTATAGGTCCATGCCGAATCGGCCATCCAGCCATCCAGCTCGGCGACCATATCGATCGTCACGATATCGCCATCCTGCAGCGGCTTATCGGTCGGAAAGCCGTGGCAGACGACTTCGTTCACCGATGCGCAGGTCGCATACGGATAGCCCTTATAACCTTTTTGGGCTGGTCTGGCTCCATGAAGCTTCATATAATCCTCCACGAACCGATCGATCTCGGCTGTCGTCAATCCCGGCTTTATCCGGCGCGCGATCTCCTCATGGCATGCAGCTACGATTCGTCCCGCTCTGCGAATGCATTGAATTTGATCATCGGTCTTCAGTTCGATCATACGCTGTGTCCCTCCTGCTCACCAGGTGTCTAAATGCGGTCACGGTGCAAGGAAACAAAAAAGCCTTGTCCTGATGACCAGGCAAGGCAGAGTATTGATTATTCAACTGACGGATGAGCGAAGCTTGCCCATCTCATGCTCGACTAACATCGTAAGTTCCTCTTCATACCCACCCATGATCCGATATTTACGGATATAATCGCGGACGAACTTTTTCGAGTCCTTGGGTTGAAAAATTCTCGTGAGTTCCTTTAGGCTTTCTTTGACTTCATTATGGCTTCTTTTCGCCATGAAATCCCCTCCCTATCAACGGTTGGTGGTCCTAATAATTCATGCGCGAGAACGCGGCCGGATTCGTTTCCGTTCGCTGGATACCCATCTGCGTCGAACAAACTAGAGATCAAACAGGCGACTGGCTTCAACATCAACCAAAAAAAAGGAGAGTATTTTCATTTGTCATTCAATTATAACATTTCTGAACAAGAGATAAAAGCGAACACAATGTTCATTTTCCTTTAAGCTCAATGTTTGTCGTTATTTGGCGGTTCATTTTGATCCTTCATAGGCATCTCATCGTGCGGGAATACTGCGAGAGGCGGCGTATTGCTCTCAGGCTTACGGGACGCGGACCAGGCACTGTTCTTGTAGACGCGCAAATAAGCGATCACGCAGCCTATAGATACCAATATGCCAAATATGATCACAATCGTCGTAATCCACGGACTTACCATAGTCGTGCCCCCTTTGCCCAGCCTAATTCCATTCATAGGCTAAGTATAGGGGAAATAGATAACGCTTTCAATCAGATGGACTTGCCGCTACAGAATTGTAACATGTAACAATTATATTACTAACCGGAATGACCCGCTTCCCCAGGCGAGCAAATCCCCATCCTCCCCATATATACTGCTCTGCAGCGTGAACGATCGGCGCGAACGGTGCACGAGCCGTGCCTCGCACGAAAGCGTGCCGCTATTTGCACTTTTCAGATATTGAATGTTCATGTTCGCGGTAACGGTTTTGTCATCGGGGCTGCCGATCATGACGACGAGCCCCATCGCATTGTCCATGAGCGAAGCGAGCACCCCGCCGTGAACGATGCCAAGCAAATTCAAGTGCTCGGGCCGAAGCTTCAGACGAATAAGCGATTGACGGCTATCCGCTTGAACCACTTCGCAGCCAAGATACCCCCAGAAGGTTGCTCGGGCAGCTTCTTCAAGACGCATCCAGCTATCGGAGCGACCCGCCGATTTCCCCCTCTCGATCTCCGTCATCGGTCATCCTCCCCGCGGTCAGGCTCGCCCCCTGAAGGCGGAACTTCGCCGGGGTCAGATGTCACCGGCACATCGTCATCCGCGGAGGAAGGAGATGTGCTTGGCGCCGCTGCGTCATTCCCTTGCTCGGAAGCTCCGGGATGCGCGGCGGCAATCTCTTCCTCATGAAGCTTGCGCCGGAGCACTTTGCCGATCATGGTCATCGGCAGCTCATCCCGGAACGCATACTGGTGAGGCACCTTATAGGCCGCAAGCCTCTCGCGGCACCAATGGTCAAGCTGCATGCTGGATACAGTTCTGCCCTCCCTCAAAATGACGAATGCTTTGACCGTCTCACCCCGGTAAGCATCCTTAATTCCGATTACGGCCGCTTCCTTCACCGCCGGATGCTCGTATAGCACCTCCTCCACCTCGCGCGGGTACACGTTGAAGCCGCCAGCGATGATGACATCCTTCTTGCGGTCGACAATGGCAAAGAAGCCGTCCCCATCCATTACCGCCAAATCGCCGGTATACAGCCAGCCCTCGCGCAGCGCCGCCGCCGTATCCTCAGGCCGGTTCCAGTAGCCGGCCATCACCTGCGGACCGCGGACCAGCAGTTCGCCAATATGGCCGGGCGGGAGCGGATCGCCGGTCTCCTCATCCACGATTACCGCATCGGTGCCGGGCAGCGGCAGTCCGATCGTCGCGATTTTCCGCTTCCCCCACAGCGGGTTCGCATGCGTGACCGGAGAAGCCTCCGTCAAGCCGTACCCCTCGATCAATTTACCGCCAGTGAGCGCTTCGAACCTCTCCTGCACCTCAAGCGGGAGTGGAGCCGCCCCGCTGACGCACGCCTCAATAGACGATAAATCATATTTATTCACATTCTTAAAATTAATGATTGCTACGTACATGGTAGGCGCCCCGGGAAATACAGTCGGCTTCAGGCGCTTGATCGTTTCGAGGACGGTATCGATCTCGAACCTCGGCAGCAGTACGAGCATTCCCGCCCGCAGTACGGCCTGATTCATGACGACGGTCAGACCGAACACGTGAAACAGCGGGAGAGCGGCCAGGAACCGCTCGCGCCCGTCCCCCATCCGGTAGCACCAAGCCGCCGTCTGGACGGCGTTCGCAATGAGATTGCGATGGGTCAGCATGACGCCCTTGGCCAGCCCGGTCGTGCCGCCCGTATACTGCAGCAAGGCGATATCCCGCGACGGATCGGTGTCCGTTTCCTTCGGCTGCGCAGACGCACGCCCCAGGAAGCGCGAATACGCGAGAACGCCATGCCGTCCGTATGGCACAGCGGGACGATTGCCCTCGCGTCGCTGCTTCAGGGTATATAGCTGGCTTTTCGGAAAAGGCAACCCGTCCTTCATCGATGTCACGATGACATGGCGAAGTTCCGGCACGGCTCCCTTCTCCGGCGCCTCCCCCCGCACCCTTGCCAAGCGGGGGTACAGCAGGTCGAGTACGATGATCGCCACTGCCCCGCTATCCCGCAGCTGATGCTCCAGCTCCCGCTCCACGTAAAGCGGGTTGGTCATGACGGCGATGGCGCCTGCCAGCAGCGTGCCGAAG
Source organism: Paenibacillus spongiae (assembly GCF_024734895.1). Classification (NCBI taxonomy): domain Bacteria; kingdom Bacillati; phylum Bacillota; class Bacilli; order Caryophanales; family Paenibacillaceae; genus Paenibacillus; species Paenibacillus spongiae. Next base: position 677,653 of record NZ_CP091430.1, on the reverse strand, counting down.
TACGCGATAACCGTCTGCGGACAATTCGGCAGCATAATGGCGACGCGTTCGCCCTTGCCCACTCCCAGCGCTTGCAGACCGGCCGCCATCTTATTGGCAGCGGCCAGCAGCTCGCGGTAATTCATTTTTTTGCCGTGAAAATAAAGCGCTGTATGCTCCGGATATTCAGCAGCCGACCGCCGCAAGAGATCCGCTACGCTGTAGTCCGGAATATCGATGTCAGGCGCAACTTCCTGCGGGTAATGACGGAGCCATGGCTTCATGTCTTGATCCGATTCCCTCACGTGGAAGCCCCCTTAGGTGATGTAATGTTCGCTGCGGACGATCCGCTGTGCAATGTTCCGCTTGAGCGCCACCGTATCGGATAACGGGGCGCGCATGAGCTTCTTCAGCACGGACAGCTGCACCTGCAGCCCATCCCCTTCTTCCATGGCGGTCAGAGCGGTCCGGGCATAGCGTTCGATCCGGTCCATCGCCTCCTGTACGAACACGACGGTCATCTCGATAGAGGCCTTCGCTTTCGCTGCGCTTCCGCCGGTACGCGCGAGCATCTTTCGCGTGCGGAGATTGGCGCTTTCCATCGCATAGATTTGAATCATCATATCGGCGAGCAGGCAGAGCACCTCCTGCTGCTGCTCGAGCGCAAGCCCATACTTCTGCACCGCAAGGCCTCCGACGGCAAGAAAGGTTTTCTTCGCCTGCTGAATCCGGTACGTTTCCTTGCTGAGCGGCGCCTCGAAATCGGGCACCGGCATGGGCTGCAGAAGCTCCGCCTGCAGCGCGCGCGTTTTTTGCAGCAGCGGCAGCTCGCCTTTGAGCGCCTTCTTCATCAATGTTCCCGGAATAAGCATGCGGTTGATTTCATTCGTTCCCTCAAAAATCCGGTTGATCCGCGAATCCCGGTAGATCCGTTCCACTTTATACTCCCGGATGTAGCCGTAGCCGCCGTGGATTTGCACGGCTTCGTCGGCCACAAAATCGAGCGCTTCGGTCGCAAACACTTTATTGATGGAGCATTCGAGCGCATATTCGCTGATCGCCTTGGCGGCCCGCAGCCCGCTGTCGCCAGCAGTACCAGCCGCTTCCGCCGCCTCCCCGGAATCCCGCAGCATCTCGTCGATCCAGCCCGCGGTGCGGTACACCATGCTTTCCATGACATAGGCCGCGATGTTCATGTCCGCCAGCTTCGCGCCGATGAGCGGGAAGGAGGAGATCGTGCGTCCGAACTGCTTGCGTGTTCCGGCATATTGGGCGGCGAGCGCAATCGTCTCTTTGGCTCCCCCGACACAGGCGGCGGCCAGCTTGAACCGGCCGATATTCAGAATGTTGAAGGCGATGAGGTGGCCTTTGCCCACCTGACCGAGCACATTCCCGACCGGAACCGGCGTATCGTCGAAGAACAGCGGGCATGTCGACGAGCCTTTGATGCCCATCTTGTGCTCCTCGGGTCCGATGGCGAACCCCTTCGCTCCGCGCTCCACAATGAATGCCGTAAAATGGTCGCCGTCCACCTTCGCATATACGATAAAGATGTCTGCGAACCCCGCGTTCGTAATGTACAGCTTGGAGCCGTTCAGCACATAATGCGTCCCGTCCGGCGACAGCCTCGCCGTTGTCTTCGCGCCAAGCGCGTCGGATCCGGAAGCCGGCTCGGTCAGGCAGTACGCCGCGATGCGGGTTCCCGCGGCCAGATCGGGCAGGTAGCGCTTCTTCTGCTCCGGCGTGCCGAAGAAGACGATCGGCAGCGTGCCGATCCCGACGTGGGCGCCGACGGACAGCGCGAATGAGGACGCTTCGGCAAGCGTCTCCGCAAGCAATGTCGTGCTGACCTTATCGAGGCCGAGTCCGCCGTATTCTTCCGGAACGTCGGCGCCCAGCAATCCAAGCTCCCCGGCCTTCTGCATCAATTCGACGGTTAACGCATAGTCAAGCGCTTCAATCTCGGCATCGCGCGGACGCACTTCCCCTGCCACGAACGCGCGCGCCGTATCTGCGATCATCCGCTGCTCCTCCGTGAAATCCTCCGGGGTGACAACCGCTTCCGGCGGAATGTCATCCATAACAAAGCGGCCGCCCCAGCGGTTTGCTTGCGCCATATTATCAGCTCCTTTCGCCATGAACTTCCAGTACCCCCGCAGCGCCCATGCCGCCGCCGACGCACATGGACACGACACCGATCCCTCCGCCCCGCCTCCGCAGCTCGTGAACAAGCGATACGGTCAGCTTCGCCCCTGTGCATCCGAGCGGATGCCCAAGCGCGATAGCCCCTCCGTTCACGTTGACCGCGTCCGGATCGAGCTCCAGCCGCTCGATGATCGGCACGCACTGCGCGGCGAACGCCTCATTAAGCTCGAACAGGCCAACCTGCTCGAGGCTTATGCCTGCTCGGCCGAGCGCCCGGGGGATCGCTTCGATGGGGCCGATCCCCATGACTTCCGGCGCGACGCCGGCAACGCTGAACACGCGGAAGGTAGCCAGCGGCTCCGCGCCGATCCGATCCGCATGCTCGCGGCTCATGACGACGACCGCCGCCGCGCCGTCGCTCACCGGCGATGCATTGCCGGCCGTTACCGTCCCTTCTCTCGCGAAGGACGGTTTGAGCATCGCGAGAATATCCGGCGTTGTATCCGGCCTTACGCATTCATCGGTATCGAAGACGAATGAACGCGCCCAAGGTCTGCCGTTGTCGTCGACGCCTTCGCGCCGCACATGCAGCGGGATAATTTCGTCCCGGAACTTGCCGGCGGCGATGGCGGCAGCCGCTTTCTTGTGGCTGCCGGCAGCGAAGGCATCCTGCTTCGCGCGCGTCACGCCATAGCGCCGGGCCACCTCTTCGGCGGTGTGGCCCATCCCCATATAGATCTCCGGCATAGCGTCCGCAATGCCGGGATGCGGCGCCGTCTTGAAGCCGGTCATCGGCACATGGCTCATGCTCTCTACCCCGCCGGCGACGATCACGTCGGCATCGCCGAGCCTGATCCGTTCTGCGGCGTAAGCGATGGCCTGCAGCCCTGAAGCGCAGAAGCGGTTCACGGTCACAGCCGGCGTCGCGACCGGAAAGCCCGCATAGAGGGACATAATGCGGGCAAAGTTCAATCCCTGCTCGCCTTCGGGCATCGCGCAGCCGATAATGACGTCTTCGACGTCCTCGGGAGTCAGCCCGGGCACGCGCTCGACGGCGGCGCGAAGCACGGCGCGCCCCATATCTTCCGCGCGCGTGTCGGCCAGGCTCCCTTTCTTCGCCCGGCCGACCGCCGTCCGCACCGCCGATACGATAACGGGATCACGTCCCGTTGTCGGACTTGTAGTCGGATTCGTCAAGGCAGTTCCTCCTTATTGGGAATGATGTCCCCTTCGTCGGTCATTCTAAGTAATACTTAGTATTATTTTTATTCTTCCGCATGCCAGCTTCGACTGCCGCCCGCGCTCAATCACGCTCACTTATTAATTGCGAAGCGGCTTGCCGGTAGCGAGCATATGGCGCATCCGCGCTTGCGTGAGCGGCTCGCCGCACAGACTGAGGAACGCTTCGCGTTCCAGATCGAGCATGTACCGCTCGCTCACTTCCGCTCCCGGCGCAGCATCCCCGCCGGCAAGCACATGCGCGAGCTTGCGTCCGATGTGCGCATCATGCGCGCTGATATGTCCGCCGAGCCGCATCGCCTCTACGCCGAGCTGCAGCACGGCCCGCCCATCGCGGCCGGCAACCCTGATGCGCGCCTTCGCATCAGGCGGCGTATAGCCTGCCCGGTCCAGCTCCAGTACGGTCCGCTTCGCTTCGGCAATCCGCGTCTCTCCGCGAATGACGGTCCGGTCCTGCGGGCGCTTCAGGCCGATGCGCTGCACATCGAATCCGCTGGTAGACGTCTTGGCCATCGCGATCGTCTCGAACAGCGCATTCAAGTGCGGCTGGACATCGCCGCCCGCGCCGGCTCGCGATGCGGCGAGTATCGCCGCTTCCTTGCAGCCGCCTCCTGCGGGAATCAAGCCGACACCGGTCTCGACGAGCCCATAATAGGTCTCCGCCGCGAATACGATCGCATCCGCCGGCAGGCAGGCCTCCACCCCGCCTCCCAGGGTCATCCTGTGCGGCGCGGCGACGACGGGCCGGTCGAGCCTCTTGAGTACCAGCATACTGTCCTGAAACAGCCGGATAATGTCGTCCACCTCGTCAAAGTCGCCATTCTGCGCTTCCATCAGGAGCAGCATCAGGTTCGCCCCGACGCAGAAATGCCGCCCCTCGTTCGCCACGACCAGCCCGCGCCAGTTCCGGCTCACTTCCTCCGCGCTCTGCCGGATCGCCGTCAAGATATCCCCGCCGATCGCGTTGTTCGGCGAATGGAAGGCCAGACATGCGACATCGTCGCCGATATCGATCAGGCTCGCCCCCGCATTGCCAAGCACGATACGTCCCGCCTTCTTGAGCGCCGCAAGCGGAATCACGTCCGTCTCTTCGGGCACCGGCAGCCATTCCCCGGCATCGCCCGCATAGAACCGCTGCAAGCCATCCGTCCTGTAGAAGGTGCCGTTTCCCGCGGACAGCCATGCCTCTACCCAACCGGGAACGTCATCGCCCTCCGCCTTCATGCGTTCTACGGATCGTTCCAGTCCGATGGCATCCCACAGCTCGAACGGGCCCAGTTCCCAGTTGAATCCCCATACGAGCGCACGGTCGATGTCGACGATCGAGTCGGCGACATGCCCCCGCTGCCGGGCCGCATATAACAGCACCTCTTTCACCGTTGCCCACGCAAACCTGGCATAACGATCGTTCACGTCTGTAAAGAGGAGCGCTTTGACTTTCTCTGCCGCCCCTTTGGCAGCCTTGGCCGACTCTATAACGGGGGAGCTTATATTCCGGCGGGCTGCGTATGTCATGGTGGCCAAATCAATCGTCTCGATCTCGCTGCCGCTTCCGGTGCGCTTGATCTTCCGGTAGAAGCCCTGCCCCGCCTTCTCGCCGATCCATCCGCGACGGATCAGCTCTTCAAGCTCCGGAGGGCGCGCGAACGCCGCCCGTTCCTCCTCGCTGGCGCTCCGCCCGCGGACGTTATCGACCACATGCAGCAGCGTGTCGAGTCCGACGAGATCGAGCATGCGGAATGTCGCCGTCTTCGGCCTGCCCATAGCCGGGCCGGTCAAAGCATCCACTTCATCGACCGTCAGCCCGAATTGCCGCATCGCCGCTATGGTCACCAGCATGCCGTATGTCCCGATCCGATTCGCAATGAAATTCGGCGTATCCTTTGCCTTGACGACGCCTTTGCCCAGCCTCCGCTCGCAAATATCGATGAGCTTCGAGGTGACTGCGGGATCCGTATCCGGCGTCGGCACCACCTCCACCAGCTTCATATGCCTCGGCGGATTGAAGAAATGCGCTGCGGCAAAGTGCTGCCGGAACGCCTCTCCACGCCCCTCCGCCATGGCCGTCACCGACAGCCCCGATGTATTCGAGGACACAATCGTGCCCGGTTTCCATACCGATTCGACGCGAGCCAGGACGTCCCGCTTCACATCCAGCCGCTCCACAACGGCCTCGATAATCCAATCCATTCCGCTCAGCTTGGGCAAGTCGTCCTCCAGGTTACCCGGCGTAATCCGTCCGATATAAGCCGGATCGTACAGCGCCGGCGGCTGCGACGATGCCAGCTTCTCTACAGCGCTGACGGCCAGACGGCTGCGCACCGCCGGATCCTCTAGCGTCCGTCCCGCTTTCAGCTCGCCCTCCGTCAATGCGGATGGCGGAATGTCAAGCAGCAGCACGCTCATGCCGGCATTGGCCAGATGAGCTGCAATGCCCGCGCCCATGACGCCCGAGCCGATAACCGCCGCCCGGCGCACTTGCGCCCCTTGCGTAACTGCCCCCACTCTCGTTCCCCCCTTTTGTCCAACCATTCCTAACGATTTTCTTCCTCGCCCAATCTCATTTACGCTTTCGTGTTCCCATCACCGCTTCCGAAGACGCTATCTGCAAGCATCTCCGCAACATCGCGCGTGCGGACGCCCTCGTCCCCGGCCAGCATTTTGACGCCATCCTCCATCATCGTCAAGCAGTAGGGGCACGCCGAGCCAATCATCGTCGGCTGCACGGCCAATGCTTGCGCGACCCGTGCCTCGTTTACCCGCGTACCGCTCCGCTCCTCCATCCACATGAGCCCTCCGCCCGCGCCGCAGCACATTCCGTTCTGCCGGGTAAGCTCCATCTCCAGCAGCTGAACGCCGGGTATTGCCCGCAGCAGCCTTCTCGGGGCATCGTATACCCCGTTATAACGGCCCAGATAACAGGAGTCGTGGTATACGATTCTCTCGGACAGCGGATAAACCGGCTTCAATCTGCCTTCCGCGACATACCGGTCCAATAACGTCGTATGATGCTCCACCACGATGTCCCCGCTCATGCCAAAATCGGGATACTCATTCTTCATCGCATTGAAGGTATGCGGACATATCGTCACGATATGACGGATTCCATAACGGGACAGCGTCTCGATATTATCCCGGCACAACGTTTGGAACAGCATCTCGTTGCCCATCCGTCTGGCCGTATCGCCGGAGCCGCGCTCCTCGCCGCCAAGCACGGCGAACGGAATATCCGCATGCTGGAGCAGCTTGACAAGCGCGAAGAGCACTCGCCGGCTGCGCTGATCGAATGCGCCCATCGTACCGGCCCAGAGCAGCAGCTCCGGCTGTTCGCCGCTCTTAGCCGCCTCTTTCGCCGTTACGAGCGGCTTCCCGCCTTCCTCTTCGTAAGCGGCGATCCAGGCCGCCCGTTCTGCCCGGGGCAGTCCCCACGGATTGCCCTGGCGCTCAATATGCTGGAGAGCCCGCTGCCCCTCCGTCGGAAGCCTCCCTTCCATGAGAACGAGATAACGGCGCATATCGACAATCTTGTCGACATGCTCGTTGCCCACCGGACATTGCTCTTCGCAGCTGCGGCATGTCGTACACGACCACAGCTCCTCCTCGGTCATGACGCCTCCGAGCAGCTCCACCTGATCGGGCGACAGGTCCGGCTGCTTGCTCCAGGCTTGACGCTGTGCGGCCATTGTCGGAGCAATCGTTGTACCTGCGTCTCCATCTTCGAACCATACCGGCATCATACTGTCCATCACATGGGCTCCCCGCTGCGTTCCGCCGGCGGCGAATGCCGGCACCCAAGGCGATTTGGACGTTACGGCCGCTCCCTTCTCCGTCAGGTGGTCCCTGAGCTTCACGATCAGATGCATCGGCGACAGCAGCTTCCCGGTATTCGAGGCGGGACAGACGTTCGTGCAGCGGCCGCATTCCACGCAGGCATACAGATCCAGCAGCTGCTTCTGCGTAAAATGCTCGACCTGCCCGACCCCGTAGGTCTCGGCCTCCTCGTCCTCCAGATCGAGCGGGGCGAGCGCTCCCGGCGGGCGGCGGCGGCGAAGCCACAAATTAACCGGGGCCGACAAAATATGAAAATGCTTCGACTGCGGCACATAAACGAGGAAAGCCAACAGCACCCCATAGTGCAGCCACCAGAACAATTCATGACCGGCTGCGGCTGCGCTTCGCGAAATTCCCATCCCCAGCAGCGCTTCGGCAATCGCGGAGGATACCGGCGCTCCGCTCGCCGTTATATCCCCGGCAGCATCGCCGCTCTTATCATTCGAAATGAACACTTGCAGCCACTCGATGGCCTGCAGCGGATGCAGCGGCTCCCATACCGCAGAAGCATCCGCGCCGCCCCGCTTATAAACATGGTCGGCCTGCATGACCGCAGCCGTGCCGGCCTCTTCGACCGAGTCCGCCGGCGCCCCCCTTGCCTCCAGCACCCGCTCGAATGCCTGCGTCATCACAACGGTGATCATCAGCACGCCGATAAACCACAGCACAAGCGACGGTTTCCAGCCCCGCTTCAACCGTTCCAGCCGCTCGGCATACCGGCGGTAGCCCGCATAAAGAACAGCTGCCAGCACGAGCAGCACGGTTGCCTCCTGAATCGTCAGAAACAGCCCGTAAGCGGGAATCGGGAGCGCCGACCCGGTTAAGCCTTTCCAAATCAGATCGGCCGCTCCGAGTTGAAGCACAATAAAGCCATAGAACAGAACCAAATGAAGGACGCCGCTCCGGATGTCCTTCAGCAGCTTCCGGTGGCCGAATACGTGAGCGGCCCATCCCCGGAACCGACCCATTGCCCCCTCTGTCTGTCCGGAGAACTGCGCCGGGTTCTGCCGGTTCCGCTCCTGCGCCGATTCGCCTTCTTCTAACGGAAAATCGGCCGGCGAAGCGCGCGGAGGCGGCGGAGGCGGCATTTGGCCCAATCGGATATATCCGACACGCCTCATAACTGCTGCGACAAACCATCGGAGCGCGGCCGCGGTCACAGCCAGAAACAAGATCCATCGTACGAGCTGTGCCGCATCTAACGAAGTGAACGGATTAAGCTGCGCCACACGGATCCCTCCTTTGTCATACAGGATCGAGATGACGGTATTCCTGCCCTGTGAGCTTGATTGCCTATTGCGGACAAGTTATAAAGCGCTTACAAAACAGCCCATTAATGATGTATATGTCTTGCATGGTCTGAACATGCACCTGCAGCCGGGATGTGCGGCAGATATCGCGGCACAGCAACGAGCGGTAAACACTGGCGAGCCAACGGCCAATGCCAAAAGACCCCGGCGTCCCATAATCGGCTAAGCCGAAGCGGGTCGTCAGGGTCTCTACATGAGCCGTTTATTTAAGCCGGCTATTCTTACTCTTACCGTTCCATCATGCAAACCTGTAAGCTTTCACTAACGGGCTCCTTACACAGCGTCCCTCTCTCCAGTGAAGCTTCACGACGCCCAATTCGGCCGTCTCTCCACGCAGCGGCATAAATTGCGGCATGACATGCGCCACCGCTTGAATAAACCGCTCTCCGTCCAGCTTGGTCGCAAGCGTACAATGCGGATTCCAGCTGCCCGGTACATAGAACGGGGAGACCGAAGCCATCCATTCTCCGCCGCATTGCGCGTAATAGTCGGCATGGAATTGAATCAGCTCCTCCGTTATCGTCGGGGATAGAAACAATGTGCGCGTCGTCGGGAACGTGCCGACAACGTCGAATTTCAAGCTCATTGCTTTCCGCTCCGCCATGAAAACCCCGACCTTCTCAAGCAGCGGCTCAATCCGCTCCACTTCGTTGTATACCGCTACCGTTATATGCGGACGCAGCTCCTCAATCTCGTGCATGCCGCTGGAGATCCCGAGCTCATGAAGCTCCCGCCAGCTTCGGCGCACGCAGCGATCCATGTCCGTATCGAAAAATAGCTCCACGGCGTACATCGACGTCTGTCCGCCCTCCGCATCGTCATCCCGTTTAAATCGTCCGAAGGAAACTTTGGATGGAAGCTTCACATCCTTCAACGATTCATAGGCTTGCAGAATATCCGGCACATGGTTAAGCGTCAGGGCAAGGCCGCTCCTCATTTCCTCCGGCATAACCTCAACCGCTGCGACATGCTGCTCCTCTAAGACGATGACGGCGTCGAACCTGCTATGCATGCGGGCAGTAAACGACCGCACACGGTATGTTCCCTGATTCTTGTCTTCAGGCTCAAGCGGCTGAACAAGCAGCTCCTCGCCATTGTCCATGGTCAATTTGACCAGCTGTCCGTTATAGGAATCTAGCTTCACCCTGAATCCCCCATTGAATCGACAAGATTTGCATAAGGATATAACAAAGGTGCGAACCCGGGGGTCCGCACCTTTCCTATTCCCTACAGCTCTTCATACTTGAACATTTCCGCATTCGTGTCGATAAGCCATTTGCCCGCTTTATCCTTCGTTAATTTGTACACGTTATAAGTCCGGTCTCCCGTCAGGTCGCCCTTAATCACTTCCATCTTTTGTACGACATAGACGTAAGCGGTGCTGTCTTTGTAATAGGCGATCGAAACCTTCTCGTTCGCATACTTCAAGTCGTAATCCGCGAAGAAGTCGGCGAACCCTTCTTTCAAGCCCGGTACCACGGTGGCCGGATCGAAGGTAGCGATCAGCGCCTCCTCATCTTCGGCGTTGAGAGCCTTCAAGTTAGCTTCTACCGCACCCAGTATCGCGGTCTTCTCCGCATCCGGCACTGTCGCCTCCTGCTTAACCATCTCTTCCGCGTTCAAGTAAGCCGATTCTATGATTTCGATGTCATACAGCTTCCAGCTGCCGTCAGCAGCACGGAATACGATTGCATACGTTGCATCGGTGCGGTCGAGATGGAAGCCCTCGCTGCCCGATTTTTTCGTTACCGCATCGAACCACACGCCTGCCTCGTCCTGATACCATTCCTCCACCTCGAAATTTTCGAACGTGGTCACGGTCGCGACGTCGTCGGCCGGCTGATTGCTCAAGTGCTCTTCCAGCCCGTTAAGAAGCTCGGACGAAGGGTCGATGGTAGACAGGAACCCTTTGTAATCCTTCTTCGCCATGAAGGCTTCCTGCTGATCGAACAACGCTTTAATACCGGCTAAGTCTTCGGCCGTCGGAGCTTTATACTTCAGCTCCACTACCCCTTTGCTCCAGTTTACCAGGAGACCGGAAGCTTCGCCGATAAAACGAAGAGGCACAAGCGTACGTCCGTTGACGGCAATCGGCTTGGCCTTTACCGCGGACGGCTTGCCGTTCACCAGCGAATCGCTCGATCCGATCTTCATCTGGATGCTAACCGTTCTCGACTCGCCTGTAATCGACTTGGTCTTCACATCATAATTGACCGTATAACCTAGCGCTTCGAACAAGGAGCGGAATTCCACATACACCGTATTCGATTGCACCACCGGCGCAACGTTGAATTCGATCTCTTCATCTTCGACATAAACGAGAATGGGAGAAGAATTCACCGATGCAGGGGCAGCCATGCCTGCCGTTGCAAAGGAAAGTGTTACTGCCATTGCGAGCGTTAAGACGGTCAAACTTTTCCATGTGCGGAATGATTTCAACAATTTCAACTTGATACCCTCCAATAGTTCAATTCGCATTGCGGGCCCTGCACTTGATTGGCCGAATAAGAAGAATCTTACAATCGGACAACCTCCGTTTATAGTAGCCTAGTCCTTCTATTATCGTCTAGTAAATTTCGCTAGCAGCAGCTGCTTATAACAGCCTCTATACCGTGATCGTATCATGCAGCATCACTTCGACCGTGTCAGAGGGCGTTCCCCACTGTTCATAGATTTCGAGATGCCATGACCGCTGAATCCGCTCATAACCGTGCTCGGCGATCCAATGATGAAGCAGCTCGTACGTGCGAAAAATCATATCAATCCGTCCCTTATGAAGGGTCACTGCGTAAGACTGGGGAGGAACGATCAACGAGGTCATGCCTTCCGGAACCGATGCGACGTCATCCACCTGTACGCATACCCAATAGCCGTCCTCCTGTTGGGAGTAATCGCCCGGAACGAACACGCCGATCATCCGCTGAGGCTCGGTCTTGCTGTCAATATCGCCAATGCGCCGTTTCAGCTCGGCCGCCGCTTTCGGAATTTCGGTCTTGTACTCGCCTCCGTTCTTGCAGATTACCCGCAAGCCCACCAGCTTCAGCTCGCCAAGGGCCAGCACCTTCACTTCCCGGTCATGCGTCGGAAAATAAATTTCCGTCATCCCTGCCGGCTGCAGGCTTTCCTTGAAGATCTCAAACCGGGGCTTATCGATATTCAGGTTATACTTGGCCTGGTTGTCCGGGCTGCAGAAATATTCCCAGAAGGCGCAAATATGCTTCTCCTCAAAGCGGAAGACGGCATGCTCGTCCGGCTCCAGCGTATAGGCCGTCATCCCCTCCGGAAGCTGGCCGAATTCGGTAACCTGCGCCGCCACGAGAAGGCCGTCGCCAAAGATGACGAGGTACTCGTCCGCGCCGATCCGGTTTGGAATCTCATCGTTACGCGCCTTTAGTTCCGCGAACATCCGCTTCTCTACTTCATAATCGTTGGCACCCTTCAAGCCGACGAGATGAACCTTCTCCGTTACGGCAGTCCGAACTTGAATAAGCTCTTCAAGGTTAATCTGAACCGTCATTAGAACAACCTCCGATCAATTGGGGGTATACCTTCCTGCCGCTTCCTGCAGCGGCAGCACATCATATGAGCATGATTCTCTGCGACGAACGCTTAGCCGTTGCAGTTCACCCGCCCCGCGCATCCTCTCCCGTCCTTTTCTTTAACCGCACGACCATGTCCGGAAGCATCACAATCTCTCTCCACCCATGCAAACGGGAACGCTTCCATAATCTACTATACTAGCAGGCCGCAAGGTTGAATAGGCGAACACAGGTGAAAATTTCGTTAACTCCTTATAAACGCGGAAGATAACGATTGACATTTCGGAACGAGGGGAGTATAACAAGAATATTCCGACAGATCGACATTCGTTGACGGGAACAAGCGCGTTAGACCTGGCATTCTCCAGAGAGTCGGCATCCTGCTGCAAGCCGATGTTTGTCAACTGACGATTCGCATCCTCCCCGAGAAGCCATGCCGAACCGGCCAGGTTCCACTAATCCTGCACCGATAAGCATTGGACGGTATCCGCCGTTACACGGAGCGCGTATGTTAGTACGCGGCAGAGCGCCGGACGCATCTCTTTCGATGGAGGCGGCCGGAATGTAGGGTGGTAACGCGAGACACAATCTCGTCCCTTTCCAGGGACGGGATTTTTTTGTATGCGGGTTTAGATGGGGAAAGGAAGGTTAACAAATGATGAATAGCCATACCAACAATGAATCTTGGGTAGGAATGACGGAAATCGCACAAGCGCAGATGCACGTCAAAGAAACGGCGGTGCGTACGCCGCTCCAGCATAATCGGGTGTTATCCGCCAGATACGGCTGCAACGTCCTGCTGAAGCGGGAGGATCTTCAGGTCGTCCGCTCCTTCAAGCTGCGGGGCGCCTACCATCTGATCAAGTCGCTTCCGCCGGAACGGTTATCCCGCGGGGTCGTCTGCGCCAGCGCCGGCAATCACGCGCAGGGCGTCGCTTATTCCTGTCAAGCGCTGGGCATACCCGGCAAAATATTCATGCCGAGCACAACCCCCCGTCAGAAGGTGAGCCAGGTCAAATTTTTCGGAGGGCCTGAGGTCGAGGTGATTCTGACCGGCGATACGTTCGACGATGCTTACGCCGCAGCCGTTGCGGTCTGCGATCAGAACGACATGGCGTTCATCCATCCTTTCGATGATCCCAAGATCATTGCAGGCAACGGTACGATCGGCCAGGAAATTATCGAAGCGATGGAGACGACTCCCGACTTCATCTTCGTTACCGTCGGCGGCGGAGGACTTGCAGCCGGTGTCGGCGCTTATGTGAAAGCCGTCTCGCCCGGAACGAAGCTTATCGGGGTCGAGCCGGAGGGCGCGCCATCCATGCGCAAGTCCATCAGCGAAGGAGCCGTCACGACGCTGGATACGATCGACAAATTCGTCGACGGCGCTGCAGTCAAGCGGGTTGGGGAGCTTACATTCCGCATGTGCCGGGAGCTGATTGACGACATCGTACTGGTGCCGGAAGGCAAAGTATGCACGACCATGCTCGATCTGTATAATGAGAATGCCATCGTAGCAGAGCCTGCGGGCGCGCTTGCCATTGCCGCCCTGGATCAATACCGCGATCAGATCGCCGGCAAGACGGTCGTATGTGTCGTAAGCGGCGGCAATAACGATGTCGACCGGATGCAGGAAATCAAGGAACGCTCGCTGGTCTATGAAGGGCTGAAGCATTACTTCATGCTCAGCTTTCCTCAACGTGCCGGAGCGCTTCGCGAATTTCTTGACGAGGTGCTCGGTCCGAACGACGACATTGCCCGGTTCGAATATACGAAGAAGCACAATAAAGACAATGGTCCCGCTCTTGTCGGCCTGGAGCTGAAGAATCGGGAGGATTACGAGCCTCTCGTTGCACGCATGCATAAGAAGGGCTACCATTTCATTGAGTTAAACAAAGATCCGTTATTGTTCAATCTGTTGATTTGAGCACAGATTTAAGCACCGGCTATCGGCCTGCAGCCTGGAAGGATCCTTCCAGGCTTTCCTGTACCCGCTGAGTGAGCGCTGCACAGTTCGATTTCCGTAACGCACATCCCGCGGTCTTTAACGAAAATTAATGAAACGCAATGACAACCCCAATCGTTTAGTAATAAGACGCGGAACATGAAGCAGGCTTTATCAAATCACGCGTCATTCTACCTAAAAATTAGGACTTTACGCCATCCTTGCCTATAATGGAAGGAGCAGCCTTTCGTCATACGCACGCAGCCAGAACAATCCGACTCAACACACGTTATGTTCGAGAGAGTACTCGAGAGTAAGGGAGTAAGCGGAGTGAGTAGGATTGGAAACCGATGGTTTGGACCGGAAATCGTCTTATTTTCGGTCATCTTATTTTTCGTAGAGTTCGTTCGGGGAGCTTCGTTAATCAGCTTTCTCCCGATATTCGGCCAAAAAACGCTCGGTCTCAACTTCGATATCATTGGTATCGCCATCACGGCGCATTATTTGACGGACACCGTGCTCAAAATGGGAATTGGCTACCTGCTCGACCGGTTTTCAATCCGTTTCGTCGTCCATACGGGTCTGCTCGCTTCGCTGGCCGGAATTTTCTTGCTTCAGTTCGCCTTTCAGCCGTGGCTGTTTATTGTCGCAGCGGCCTTGTATGGAGTCGGAATCTCGCCGATTTGGATCGTCTGCCTGACGAAAGTAAGCGAAGAGAACCGGGCGACGCAAATGGGATTCCTGTATACGATTTGGCTCGTCGGGCTTGGGTCGGGACCGATCATCTGCAATATCGTACTCGATTACAGCACCCCCCTTACGTATTACTCGCTGCTCTCCTTGTCGCTTCTCTGCTGGATCCTATCGCTGTTCATCAGCAACCGGAAGACGCGGGCCGTCACTACGCTGCCGTTAAGAGAACAATTGGTTATTCTGGGCGACCGCCTTCGCCATATGAAGCTTCTGCTGCCGGGAATGATTCTGCAAACCGCCGGCGCAGGAATGCTCGTGCCGATTCTCCCGAGCTTCGCGGAGAATAAGCTCGGGATGACAGGCGCGCAGTACTCGCTGCTGCTGCTTGCCGGGGGTGCGTGCACGGCTATCGGCCTTATCCCGTTCGGACGGCTGTCGGACAAGCTCGGGGGCAAGAAGTGGTTCCTCGTCCTCGGCTTTGTTCTTATCGCCGCAGCCCTGTTCGGACTATCCTTGGAGCCTCCTCTGTGGGAGAGCATGCTGCTCGCAGCCGTGCTGGGCCTGTCCTATGCCTCGCTGCTGCCGGCATGGAACGCATTGCTTGCCGCTTACGTGCCGCCTCAGCAGTCCGGCCTGGGATGGGGCATCTTCTCTACCGTCGAGGGCGTCGGCGGCATGATCGGACCCGTCATCGGCGGCGTCATGGCTTCCCATATGGGGGAATCCGCCGTCGTCTGGTACGCCGCCCTTATGTACGGGCTGATCGGTTTATTCTATATTTGGTTTCCGTTCCGTGTGTTCGCGGACAACGCAAGTCCTACGAAATAACAAGGTGGATACAGAATGAGTCAATGGAATGAATGGATTCATGAGCTGAAAGATTTGGATCTGCATCAGGTGCAACAAACGTTGGAAAGCTACTCGGCCTTCGGACCTCTGCTGGGCATTGGGCTGACTATGGTGGAGTCGTTCCTGCCGATTCTGCCGCTGCTTGTATTCGTGGCGGTGAATGCGAATATTTACGGGCTCTGGTTCGGCTCGTTATTTTCCTGGATCGGGGTTTGCGGCGGCTCGCTCATCGTTTTTCTGCTTGCCCGCAAGCTGGGTACGAAGTTCGGCCCGTGGATGCAGCGAAAATTTCCGAAGTCGAAGCGATTCTTCAACTGGATCGAGCAGCGGGGCTTCACGCCTATATTCTTATTGGCTTGTTTCCCGTTCTCGCCTTCCATCATCATCAATGTCGTTTCCGGACTCAGTAAAGTGCCTTTTCATACTTTTGTCGTAGCCGTATTGCTGGGCAAGGCGGTCATGATTTTCAGCGTGTCGCTGCTCAGCTTCGATATCGTTAATCTGGCTAAGGAGCCGTGGCGCATCGTGCTGACCTGCGTGCTTATTTTTGCAATGTGGGTCGCAGGCAAGCAGCTTGAGAAGCGGTATGAGCTAAAATGACCGACTGGGCGGGATGGTGAACGATATGTGGCATGCTATCCATCATGGCATCCTTATCATTGACAGCGGGCTCAGCCGACATGCTGCGATTAACTGGGGAAGCAGCCTTGCTACCGTTCTCGTCCTCCTTCTGGTCGGAGCGCTGGTTGGCGCCATGATATTTGTTATCAAATTAACGACGGACGACTCGGACAAGCATAAACAGATCAAGGAGTTTGTCGAAACGCTGTTCGGCACCCCCGCACACCTCCGTCAAGGGGGCGGATCTGAAGAATCCGGGAAAGATCTTGATACGGTCAAAGCTCGCTCATCAGCCGAGCCCTTCCATGAACCGTGTCCCGCTTGCGACACGACAGTTACCCATGATGATATTCACTGTCCGTCCTGCGGTCTCCGGCTTCAGTAAGCTAACGGCAGCATCGATGCCGGTGCATAGAATGATTCCAACTACAGCACACTGTAGATGGCTGCGCAAAAAAACTGCGCGTATGCCTTCTTAGCGAGTTGTTGATACCTTAGGGCGATGCCTGCAGAAACTAAGCCTATGCTTCCGCAGCGAGTTTGTTCCCACCCGCTCCTTCGGAAGCGGCACACCCACAAACTTTTAGGAGGTCCAACCATGTCCGGTGAACAGCCTTCCAATCGACAACGTAAAGCCAGTCAAGCCCAATCAGAGGCCGACCGTACCGGCAAGGGCAAGGAACAAGCCAGCCGGCAGCAGTCGGAAGCCGACCGCAGCGCGGTTCCCAAGCACGGATTATAATGACGTCGAAGTTCGGGCATCCTACATGTTGACTGACGGTTCCAGAAGAACCGGCTCAAGCTATAAGTCACGAGGAGGAAGTGCTTCATGAGCGAGAAGGAACGCCATTATACAATGCTGCCCGTATCCGGCGAAACCGTCGAAGTCGACGGCGTCTACAAGGATGAATGGGGGGCCGAAGTCAAATTGAAGCGTGGCCAGAGGTTTCCTGCCAACGTCATGCTCGGGTCCACCGAGTGGGAGCTCGCCGAATTTGATTTCGACAACCATCATCTAGGCCGCACCGATCCTCGGCTCATTCCAGAGCCTAAAGACGACAGCAGCTCCAGCGGTCCGCGCCGTCACATCGACCGCGGCGACAAATAAAGCAAGCCCCGGCACGCGGTTCACCGCAGGCCGGGGCCTTTTATTAGGCGCAGTCTTAGAATTGCAAGCAAAGGTAGCTAAGGGTACCCATATCATAGCTCCGGTGGATGACGCTTGCCTGGGGCTGATTACCGCTTCCCATCGCGATAAACAGCGGTACGAAGTGCTCCGCTCGCGGCACCGCCAATTTGGCATGCGGCGCCAGCTCGGCATAACGGAACAGAGACGACACGTCCTTGCGCTCAATGTGCTCCAGCAGCCAATCATCGAATTCGACCGCCCATGGCTCCGGAGCGGTCTGGCCCCAATGGATCATCCGTAAATTATGAACGGTGACCCCGCTCCCGATCACCATGATGTTCTCCCCGCCAAGCTCTTTCAGCGCTGCCCCAATCTTGTACTGATCCTCGGGCGATCTGTATGGATTAACCGAAACCTGGATGACCGGGATATCCGCATGCGGATACATGCGGTGCAGCAGCGTCCATGACCCGTGATCCAGCCCCCGCTGCGTATCCTTCCCGGCGGCGATGCCTTGCGAAGCTAATTTCTCTTCCACCAGCGAGGCGATTGCCGTCGATCCTTTCGCTTTATATCGAATGGTATACAGCTCATCCGGGAAGCCGCCGAAATCATAAATCGTGTCATATTCATCATCCATAGCGGATATCGTAACCTTCTCCGTCTCCCAGTGAGCCGTGAAAATGACGATCGCCTTAGGCTGGTATTGCTTGCCGAGCTTCTCTAGAAATGCCGTATACGGCGTTTGTTCAATCGCAAGCATCGGTGATCCGTGTGCAAGAAACAGTGCAGGTATCATTAAAACCCCTCCTGTAGTTACTTTATGTAAGTTAGTTTACATTTTATATTTAATTGTGTCAAGTAACTAAAATGCAGCCATTCCTCTCTATTAAATACAAACAGCCCGCCGCTCCGAACCTTCGGATATGGCGGGCTGTTTGTTATGCTGCTCTATACTTCTTCCTTTTAACCTATAGGTCCGTTATCGATTCGGATTTGGCCTCCGCTTCGGCATCACGCTGCATCACCTGATCGGATATCCGCTCCAGCCTGCGCAGGTGGTAGGCATATTCGAATATGGCGGATGCGACGAACACGAGTCTCTTGCGCTCGTCGGTATCTTCAATCAAATAGTCGGTTAACTGCATGGCCAGCCGCGTCTCCCGTTCTTCCTCCGGTTCGAATATCGCGCCCTGCTTCACTTTGCCTTCGATTTTCAGCAGAATCTGTTCATGATACTTGGTCAGATCCTCAATCTGCCGATCGAAACGGCTTGCCCACTTGCTTGCCTCCGGAGCCGCAAAATAATGCTCCTCCACCACGTCCAATAAATCGGCTCCCTGCTGCAGCGATTTGATGAGCTGCTTGGATAAGAGCAGTTGTCTCGCCTTGGCGAGCTTGCTGCTTGGCAGCAGCGTACGCTCTTCTTCGAAGAGCGTGTACCGTTCCTCCAGCTTGCGCAGCGTGCGGTACAGCTTGTCCTTCTCCTGCCTGTGCACATCCTCCCGCAGCTCGTTGGAAATCGCCATGCGAAGCAGTAGAGACAGCTCGCCGTAAGCTTCATGCACCTGCTCGGTAAACTGCTTCCGGGGACGCGGCGGGAATATAAGCAGGTTGACCAAGAAAGCTGCGCCCATGCCGGTAAGCACCATCGAAAAACGCTGAAGCGCAAACACCCAGCCTTCAACGCCGCTTGCCTCCATAACAGCCACGACGGTCACCAGCGTCAGTCCTACCGTGCTTTCCATCTTCAGCCGGATGCTGATCAGAATAACGATAATACATACAAGTCCGACTGCGATCGCCGTGTGTCCGAATAATTGAACGGCAATGAGCGCCATTACCGCCCCAAGCACATTCGTCTGCAGCTGATCGCTTACCTGCTGCCAAGACCGCGATATGGACGGCTGAATCGTAAATATGGCCGCGACCGTTGCAATGATCGGCGAATCAAATCCGAATAACCCGCTGACAAACACGGCAAGCGCGACCGCAAGACCCGTCTTTAGCACACGCGCGCCAATGGTCATCGCTTACCGCCTCCCGTCTTTAATGCTATTAATCGTCCCCCATTCGGGGACATCCTCTCCGAATGAACGCGCAAGGCGAATGGCTGCAATATTGGCCTGTCGTCATCCATCGCTTTCAAAAGTTCGGCCACCTCTCTATCGCCTCCTCACGTGGTTGTCGCACTTCTCCCATCATACAACAATCGTACGCCGTATGAAAAAAGAAGTTTCAATCCTCCCGGTGTCATCTTATAATATAAGCCGTAACTTCAGGACATCGGGTTGGACAAGACGGGAGAGAGCGGCAGATGTGGATTTTTGCGGTGAATGAACAGGCAGGAGGCGGCAGGGGAAGAGCGGTATGGAGAAAGGTGGAAGCCGACGTCAAGCGGCGCGGCATTCCCTATCTGGCTCTCTTGACAAGCTGTCCCGAGCAAGCCAGCTCGCGCATCCGAGAAGAGCTGGCGCTTCATCCGGCTGGCGGTATTAACGGCATTAAAGGCGTCATCGTCGTCGGCGGAGACGGCACGCTGCACGGCCTGCTTCCCGTACTAGCGAATAGCGGCGTTCCGCTCGGCATTATTCCCGCCGGGTCGGGCAACGATACGGCACGCGCACTCGGCCTATCCAAACAGCCGATTCAAGCGCTTGAACGCGCACTGTCATCGGCTGCGCGCCCGGTCGATCTGCTGTTGTTTACGGGGTGCCTGCCGTCAACCACTGCTCCCGGACCGAATGCCGCTGAACCGCGGCCGATATTGACTGCGCTTGCGATCGGCTTCGATGCTGCTGTCGCGGACGCCGTTAACCGCTCATCGTACAAGAAGCTGTGCAACCTGCTGCGCGTCGGGTCTCTCGCCTATATCATCGGCGTCTTCCAAACCCTGCTGACGTATCGGCCGCAGAAGCTGCAGCTTACCGTTGACGGTAAGGAGCATGCCTTTGAACGCGGCTGGTTGTCCGCCGTTTGCAACACCTCCTCCTACGGAGGCGGACTGCGCATCTGTCCCGAAGCCTCGTCGACGGACGGCTTGCTCGACGTGTGCGTCGTCCATAGCTGTACGCCGCTGCAATTGCTGCGACTATTCCCGACGCTGCTGAGCGGCTCGCATATACGCCTCCCTTATGTAACGCTGCTGCGGGGGCGAAGCGTCACCGTAGCGGCTGACGGCCCTGCCCGAACGAGGGTTTTCGGTGACGGCGAGACGCTCGGTGCCGTACCGTTAACCGCACAATCTGCCCCGGGCAAGCTGTTATTGCTTTACTAGCCGGCTCGACCGTCCGGGCTCTTACCATAGCGCACAACTGCTTAATATGAACAACAGGAGGACGACGCCCTCATAGGGCATCGTCCTCCTGTCAGCTTCGATGAATCGGGGTTACTTTATTGGAGCTGCCCTCAACCGGCGATTCCTCGGGACTATTGTAGGGGAGACTGATTTCGAAGGTCGTCCCCGATCCGAGCGTGCTGTTTACGCTCACGTTTCCTTGATGATTGTCTACAATTTTGTAGCTGACCATCAAGCCCAGTCCGGTTCCTTTATCCTTGGTCGTATAGAACGGCTGCCCGATCTTGGCCATCTGCTCCCTTGGAATTCCCGGCCCGTAATCTTGAATGCGGATGATGACATCAGCGTCTTCGCGAACGCAGTCGATCTGAATGCTGCCCCCGTCTCCCATCGCTTCGATCGCATTCTTAAGCACATTAATGAACACCTGCTTCAGCTGGTTCTCCACGCCGTGCACCCATAACGGCTCTTCCCCGTACCGAATCTCCAGCTCGATGCTGTGGAGCAGCGCCTGCGCTTCCAGCAGCGTCACCGTCTCCCCCATAACATGCCGAAGATCCCGATAGGATAATTCGTAAACTTGAGGTTTGGATAGCATAAGCAGCTCGCTGACAATGGATTCGATGCGGGTCAATTCCGATTTCATAATGTCAAAGTAATTTTTGTTATTCTGCCTGCCGGAAGCGATCAGCTGCAGAAACCCTTTCAGCGACGTCAGGGGATTGCGGATTTCGTGGGCGATGCCTGCCGCTAATTGCCCGGCTACTGACAGCTTCTCGGAATTGATCAGCAGCTCCTCGTTCTTCTTGCGCTCCGAGATGTCTCGAATGATGACCTGCAGGGCCGGCTGGCCATGCAATCGCGCCCACGTCAGCACGACTTCGGTAGGGAACGGCCTGCCTTTGACCGAATACCACCCCAGCTCGACCGGTGCGGGTTGCACATCCCGATCCGTCACTTGAAGGATGCGCTTCATCTCTTGATGGCAGCGGGGCTGCAGAAAATGATAGATGGATTGGTTGATCAGATCGCCCTCTCCCGATGCTTCGAACAAGGCGATGCCGGAACGGTTCACGTATTCCCACCGTCCATCCCGAATAATGGCGATCGTATCGATCGAGTTCTCGACAAGCAGCCGGTATCTTTCATTCATGGCGCTGAACCGCTGGTCCACAAACCGAGCGATCAAGCTGAACGCAAAAATAACCGACGTCGCAACGCCAAGCACGATGGCGAGCAGGCCCATATATTCATTTAGGCGATCCGCCGTGAGCACGACGTCATACGTAATGGTAACCGCGGCAATGCCCGTCATTTGCACGAAGATCCCGACGAAGCCAAGCGTAAGGCCGGATAGAAGCAGGTAGTGGCCCCTGCGGCTTTCGTACAGGTAGAATGCCCCGATCGAGCCCAGAAAGCTCACCATGAAGGCGGTCAGCGCTATTCCGGGTTTAAAATCGTACGCCTGGATTTGATTGCCCAGCAAGGATGCAAAATTTAACCCGCAAGTCCCCCCCGCCAACAACAGGCCGCTCATAATAATTCGCAAGGAACGGAAGTTTTCCATACGTAGGGAGCGGAAAGCGAAATAAGCGGTCACAGCTGCTGCGACCAGCTTAACCACGGATGTCCAATCCATAATGATCATGTTATCCGTCGCAAGCTCAATAATAAACCGGGAGACCCATAGACCGAGACCGTAGACCACCGCCCCATTGAACAGCCAATAATTCCGGAAGCTCCTGGAGATTTTCGGATGCCCGATCATATTAAACATCGTAAAGGAGGCAAATAGATTTATGGCGATCGCCAATAGAAGAAACATCCATTTATCAGATAAAATCAGTTCATCCATACAGTTCTATCCTCGATTGCTTCAGTAATAGGCTTCTTAGGTAAAATTCGACATTTTTACATATAATCCTTTTTTTAACGACAGGAAATATGACAGGCTGCATATCTCTCATTCGGTACTGTCTGAGAAAGAAAGTCTGCGTTATAATAGAACGAATAATATGTTCAGGAGGCGTCCTAGAAAGATGATGAAGATTTTGAAGGAATTTAGAGAATTTGCGGTAAAAGGGAATGTGCTCGATTTGGCCGTGGGGGTCATTATCGGTGCCGCTTTCGGCAAGATCGTTACCTCGCTGGTTAACGATATGATAATGCCGCCGATCAGTAAAGTACTTGGCAATGTTAACTTCAAGGATATGTTTCTCCCTCTGGATGACATAGGAAAAGAAGCCAAGACGCTCGCTGATGCGCAAGCAAACGGCGCGGTCGTCATCGCGTATGGCCAGTTCATTAATGTCGTTATCGATTTTACCATAGTCGCTTTCTGTATTTTCATGGTCGTAAAGGGTGCGAACGCTTTGCGTAGAATGAACGCCAAGGAAGAAGAGCCTGCCGCTGCCGCAGAACCGACGGAGAAAGATTGCCCGTATTGCTTGTCCAAAATTCCGCTGAAAGCAACTCGCTGCTCACATTGCACCTCCCATATCTCGGAAGGCAGCGCGGTGTCGTAGAATGGACCTTTACGCTGCGGAGGATAAGGACGGAGGCATGCAAGAAGAACGCTTCGATATCTATGACGAAGCAGAGACTTGGATTGGTACGGCGGCTCGAAGCGAAGTTCATGCGCAAGGCTTCTGGCACCGTTCCTTCCACTGCTGGTTGTGCCGCCGGGACGGCAGCCGCAAGCTTGTCTTGTTCCAGCAGCGCAGCTCGGATAAAGATACCTTCCCTCTCCATTATGACATCACCGCCGCGGGTCACCTGACGGCAGGCGAGACGATGCGCGATGCGTATAGGGAAGTCGAAGAAGAGCTGGGTATCCCCGTGCAGTTCGACTCGCTGCTGCCTCTCGGTGAAACCAGGCACGAAGCCGTCGGCACGGCGAAGGGCGTTTCGTTCATCGATCGTGAGATTAGCTCTGTCTATGGCTTGGTTTACGAGGGCACGCTGGCCGATCTTCACCTGCAAGTTGAAGAAGTCGCCGGTGTGTACGAGGCCGATCTCGAGGTCATGATCGCCTTGTTCGAAAACGAGCTGGCGCAGGTCACCGTCACGGGCATGGAATGCACAGGCGATGGTACTCTTCGGGCGGCCGAACGAGTCGTTAAGGCCGCGGACTTTGTACCGCGCCCGTTCACTTACTATGCCGGCTTATTCCGGACTCTGCTGGCACAATTGTAGGCTGTGGACGTCTGTAGCGCCGAAAAAGGGCGTTACAGTGCAGAACTGTTCCAGCGATAAAGCTGTAAGAGCGAAAAGCGGTCTTACAGCCTCCGCATGGGGCCCAGCACATGGCTTTGCGAGGCTGTAGCTCCGAATAAGGGCGTTACAGTGCACGGCTGCGCAAGCTTACGTAAGGAGCCCAGCGCGCGTCCGGACCACATCGCCCATAATCGAGGCTGCGCGAGCGAACAAACCGGCGCAGCCTCGATTCATTTTTTCCGCCTCAGCAGCCGTACCGTTTGGGCACGAGCTTTCGCTACTACCCGAACGCAGCTTTTCCGCCCCTGCACCGGCATCGCCAGCTTATTGCCTTTCCTCGCCCTCGCATTAACCGTTCTATTCTTCCGCGCATCCGAACCTTGAATAACCGTCCGCGTGGAAGTATGCGCTGGTCGCGTGCCTCGAATTCCCATCGTACGCTCCCATTGCTGATACCAGCCGTCGATCATAGTGTGGATATTATAGAAAAGCGTATTTCGCGGAGCGAGATCGAAATCATTCATTTCAGGCTCTTCGTAGATCCGGGCCGACTCCTGATGAATGCAGCCATGGATATTGGAAGCTTCAATAAATGCCCCCAGCTCGTCAGCCGTAGCGAAGGACTGCGGATTAAAGCGAATCCGCCTCTCGGCCGCTTGATTATAGCAAGGTGAATTGCGAATAGCCGACGGCACCTCCTGCCATGGCTCCACTAGATGCGGATCATAGCCCATCTGGTTGTACCATTGCAGCGCACGGGCAATATAGTTCCGATGAAACTGCAGGAACCGTTCTCCATATCCAGGGGGCAGGTTAGTTGGATTAGCTTGATGGTTCACATGATGCCAACGGCTGTGCTCCTCCAGAAGAGCCGCTGGAAAATTCGGTATTGTCGGCATACAGTTTCCTCCAGTCAGGTTTACGTATAGCTAGTTTATGAATGAGCCTGACGAACGGTTCGCTGCTGACGAAATGGAAGAAGCCCGCCTCTCAAAGAGGCGGACCTTCTGTAACATGGATGCTGATCATTTAGATGCATCGTTCTCGGATGCAATTAGCAGCTGTTGTTGTTGTTACCGAACATCATATTGCGATTGCCGAACATATTGCCGCAAGTTTTGCGTACCACTTTGACGTTTTTCACTTTCACTTTTGCTGACATCTATTTTCCTCCTCTTTGTGAAGCCTAATCTATTCTATGAGAATTAACGGTATGAGCGTGGACAAGTATTCCTCGTTAATATGTGAAACGCAGCAATGACGCGGGATCACCTCACCTTCCGCTGCCAATATCTCTAGTCTGGAAACAAAAAAATAAGCGGCTCCTGCTAGAGGAACCGCGCATTTATATGAAACGATTGCTGCCGATGAAAGGATTGCACGGCACCCGCCGTACATGATGAGCCGCAAGCTAACCTCGGAAGCTGCAATCCAAGCTGTTAGCCGCAGCATCTGCCGTTGTGCTTTTCCCTTCCGCCAAGAAGGTTTCTGCACCGGTCATTCGAGACGCAGATGTCGAACGTGATCCGGACGGCGCAGCAATCCCCGAAGGTACAGCTGATTCATACACAGAACTGATGATCTTGATCGAAGAATTTAATATCATTCCAATTGAAGCCCGATCACCCTGCCTGCGCCAGCGTTGATAGTGGTGACTCCATTACTGGCCTCCAAAATAAGAACGAAAGCTCGCTTGAGCTGACTAAAGGTTAGAAGAATGTTGGAAGAAAACAAAAAAGACGCGGTTCCGTATACTCGGAAACCCGCGTCGTTGTTGGTGTTGTATGGTGCTGATGAAGGGAATTGAACCCCCGGCCTACGCATTACGAGTGCGTTGCTCTACCCCTGAGCTACATCAGCATAAGAAGAGATATCGTCGCGACGACTTTTATAATATATCGCATCAGCAGCGAAAAAGTCAAGTCTTTTTTGTCGGTAATACAGCCCTGCTGCGTGAGGTCATTTCCATAAAACCCGGCTTGTTAAGGAAACGTTAAGGAACCGGCAACGAAATCATTAAGAAGTGCTTGGTATTGTAAACAAGCCATAGACATCTAACTCGTTACAGAACGATCCGCCCTCGGCTCATGCCGATCTCCTGCCGCCTGTAAATTTGTGTCTATTTTATGTCGGTGCGTCAAAGGCCAAACATTTCGCCCTCCGGATGCGTCAAATCTTTAGTGTTTGGTCCCCTCAGCAATCGATGTCATTTGATGTACAAATTCGACGAATGCGGGCGAATATGATATAAATTAATGAGTTAGATTGTCCCGAATCCGTCAATCGAAGTTAGGAGTGTTAGGCCGCACATGCTGTTTAACTCGTACGTCTTTATTTTTGCCTTTTTACCTGTTACTGTCATTGTCTATTTCTTGCTAACAAAGTTTCGGCTATCCTATGCCGCTAAGGTATGGCTTGCACTCGCATCGCTGTTCTTCTACGGCTGGTGGGACGTCAAGTACGTTCCGCTTATTCTCGGCTCGATCGCCTTTAACTACACCGTCGGACGTCTGCTGATGATGAAGAAATCCGGCAGTCAGGATGCCGGAGACGGACAAGCCTCGTATCTGGACGAGCCAGGCCGCGGCAAGCGCAAGGCGCTGCTCGTATTAGGTATCGTGAGCAATGTCGGATTGCTGATCTATTACAAATACGCGGATTTCTTCTTGAGCAACATCAATGATTGGACAGGGTCCTCCATCCCGCTGCTCAAGCTCGTTCTGCCGCTGGGCATCAGCTTCTTCACATTCACGCAAATCGCCTTTCTGGTCGACGCATACAGAAGGAAAGCACGTGAAGCCAATATCGTGAACTACGTGCTGTTCGTTACCTTCTATCCGCATCTGATCGCCGGACCGATCCTGCACCACAGCGAGATGATGCCGCAGTTCGACCGGAAGCGGAATAAAATTTGGAGCTGGCGCAACGCCTCTCTCGGCATCTATGTGTTCTGCATCGGTCTATTCAAGAAGGTGGTTATTGCCGATTCCTTCGCAGGCTATGCCAATGACGGATTCGCAACGGCCACTTCCTTCGTCGATACATGGGTCGCCTCCCTGTCCTATACTTTCCAGCTGTACTTCGACTTCAGCGGTTATACGGATATGGCGATCGGCGCTGCGCTCCTGTTCAATATCCGGCTGCCGCAGAACTTCAACTCGCCCTACAAGGCGCTTAATATCCAGGACTTTTGGCGGCGCTGGCATATGACGCTTAGCCGTTTCCTGCGCGAATACATCTATTTCCCGCTTGGGGGCAACCGCAAAGGGGAAGCCCGCATGCTGTTCAACATCTCGATGGTCTTCATCATCGGCGGGCTCTGGCACGGCGCAGGCTGGACGTTCCTTATATGGGGCGGTCTGCACGCCGTAGGTTCCGTCATCCATCGATTATGGACCAAGGTTGGCATTAAGATGCCCAATTGGCTGGCTTGGTTTATCACCTTCATGTTCATCAACTTCACGTGGGTATTCTTCCGCGCGGAGAGCTATGATCAAGCCGTCCGCATTCTGCGCGGCATGTCCGGACTGGAAGGCATCATGCCGACGATGGGTATGCTGAAGCTGCTGCTGCCTGCGATCCTGATGATTCTGATCTTCTTCCCGATCGCCGTCTTCGCGCGCAACTCGTCCGAGCGCATGGAGTCGTACCGCCCGACATGGCGTACAGGCATCGCGATGGCGCTGTTATTCATTATTTCCCTGCTGTACTTTAACCGGATCAGCGAGTTCCTCTACTTTAATTTCTAGAAAGGCGGCGAAACGTCCATGAAAGCTCAAGATGATACGCTCAAGCCCAAAACTTCGCCGCGGCGTCGGACAGTTTCCACGAAGGCCAGCAAACGCATGCTGGCCGGATTTACGGCTGGTACCCTGCTGTTTGCGGCTTTAGCCATATTAACGATGTATATCGTCGATCCGCTGCAATTCTACCGGAAGGCGACTTTATATGAACCGATCTTCTCGAATGAACAGCGTTATCAGAATCCGGGCCTGGCCCGCAACTATGATTATGACACGATCATTCTCGGCACCTCGATGACTGAGAACTTCCTGCCTTCGGTCGTCGACAAGGAGCTCGGCGGGAAGACGCTCAAGCTGTCGATCCGGGGCTCTTATGCCGAAGAACAATACGATATCGCGCAGGTGGCCTTCCGTACCGGCAAGGTAAAGCAGGTGCTATGGGGAATCGATTATTTTGCCCTGAAGCCGGCTGATCTGGATGCCCAAGGCCCTTACCCGCATTACCTGTACGACGATAATTTCCTTAACGACTATAAATACTGGTTCAATGTGACGCCGTATCAAGAGCTGATCAAGGGCATCTACAAGCGGATGACCGCAACGGACAACGGCAAGCGGCTCATGGGTCTTGAATACCTGTACAACTGGAATTACTACGTGACCTATGGGAAGCAGTATGCGATGAAGTTTTACAAGAAGGCGTTAAGCGAAGAGGTTCGGGTCGGTATGAACGAAGAGCCGCTTGAGGTGGTGCAGAAGAACTTCTCGGATTACATCGAGCCGCTCATCAAGGCCAATCCCGATGTCGAATTCAAATTCTACTACCCGCCTTATTCGATTCTCCGCCAAGCCGTCTGGCGCGATCTGAACGTGGCTCGTTACGAGCAGCAGCTGACGATGAAGCAATGGATGTTCGACCAGTTCAAGAAATATCCGAACGTGAAGGTATACGATTTCCAGACCGAAGCGGAATGGACATTCAACCTGAACCTGTTTAAAGATTTGTCTCACCATAACCAGAACGTGAACACCTGGATTGCGCGTGCGATCGGCCAAGACGACCCCAAATATCGGGTGACGGAAGATAATGTCGATCAGTTTGTAGATGACTTGCGCGAACAGGTCGAGGACGTAGCCGTTACCGGTGCAGGCGACCTCATGCGGGTGCCGGTGCGGCTGGCCTCGGAGCCGGACAAAGCCGTTACGTTCACGCAGAAGGAGCTTCGCGGTCCGGATAAACTTCTGTTCGTTCCCTCGAAGGAAGCGGCCAGCGTGCTCGGAGCGGAGCTGGCCTGGGATCAGGCCAGCAAGACGATGACCGTCACGCGCGGCGATCACGAAATCGTCTTAACGGTCGGAAGCATGGAAGCGACAATAAACGGTAAAGCCGTAGACGTACCGTACCCTGTCGAATTAATCGGCGGCAAGACGATCGTTCCGTTCGCGTTCATGGCAGACGCGCTGGGCTGGGAAGTCAAGCAGGAAGAGCCGGATCAAGTGACCAAGCGCATTATTCTGAGCCAGCCATAGGCTCCTGAACATCAAGAGCAGCCTTCCAGCATGCTTCATGCTGGAAGGCTGCTCTTTTGTTCAACGATAAGAAAGGATATGCTTCTCCATACGGACAAGAAATCATATGCCGGCATGTCTCGGCTCCTCCTGCTCGGCTGCATCCTCGTTCGGCTTCACCGGCGGTTTTACCGGCAGGGAGAGCGTGAAGGAGCTTCCGCTGTGCTTCTCGCTCTGGAGCTTTAATGAACCGCCCAGCAGCCTCGCAAGCTGCAAGCTGATGGATAAGCCCAAACCGGTTCCTCCGTATTTGCGGTTGATCGCCCCGTCCTCCTGCCGGAAAGCTTCGAATATAAGCTCCTGCTTCTCCGGCTCAATGCCGATTCCCGTATCGGTAACCGTGAATGAAACCCGCTGCGGCGGCAGTGGTCTTGCGAGCTGGCGCCCCCAGGGGGCAATATTCCAGGTGTGCGCCTTCCTTCTCCCGGTACGGCCGGATTCGACCGCCTTGGCTCCTCCCTCCGGCTTCACCGACAGCTTCACACTGCCGGATTCCGTGAATTTAAACGCATTAACAAGCAAATTGCGCAAGATTTGATTCACGCGAAGCGCATCGGTCACCAGCGTATCGGGAACATGAGGCGAAATATCCGCTTCGAACGCCAGCTTCTTCTGATCGGCCATCGGCTGAAACTGCAGGTGCAGAAGCGAAACGAGCTCCTGGACCGATACCCGCTCGAAGTTCACGTCCATCTTGCCTGCTTCCACCTTCGACAAGTCTAGAATATCGTTAATGAGCTGCAGCAGATCATTGCCCGCCACATGGATCAGCTCGGCATAATTAACCTCGTCGTCTTCATAGCGGCCCTCGTCATTATCGCGGATCAGCTGCGACAGCAGAATGACACTATTAAGCGGCGTCTTCAGTTCATGCGACATGTTGGCCAGAAACTCGGATTTGTATTTGGATGCCAGCAGCAGCTCCCTTGCTTTCTCCTCCACGTCCCGCTTCGCCTGGCGCAACTCGCTCGTCTGCCTCCTCAGCAGCCGGTTCATCGTGCGCAGCTCATCGACGCGAAGCTGCTCCTTCTGAAAATCCCGGATGATAAAGACAAACAAGGCGCAAAGCACGATTCTGACCGGAAGGACATATGCCCCGATCGCATTCCAATAGGCGCTAATCGTCATTGTCTTCGTCACGTACATGGTGAATAGCGCAAGAAGCGCGTAGACTAGATTGACGATAAGAATGGTCGCTGCGCTCTTCCAGACGAAGCGCCAGGTCAACCGCTTCATCCAAACGTTCAGGCCGGCGCATACGATACCGGTAAGCGTCATATTGAGCAATCCCATCCAGCCCGACAAATCCGTGCCGAAGAACAGCCTGCCAACGCCGATGCCGCTGCTGATCCCGATAATCGCCCATGGACTCGGGAAAACGAGAACGGCAACGATCGAGGGGACAAACCGGAGATCGAGCAGCGTAACGCCATTGACACGGATGCCGAACAGCATGGCAAACCACCCGGCAAATATGAATACGGCAATGGTCAAACCGTATCTCATCCGGGCGGAAGCATGCTGAAAAATATATTTATAACCGATATTGAACATATACGCCAGTGTAATCAAGATACTGATGCTGGCGAAAAATATTTTGGCAAAATTCAAGCGCGACTCCTCCCGCCCTAACCGAAATCGCCCTAATCGATGAATGTGATCCAACATGATATGATACCGATTGTACAATACTAAACGCAGTTCTTGCCACATCTCCTCGGTGCATAGGCTAAAGCTGATTCATAAGTTGCAGATAGAGAAGGCTCTCCTGCCCGTCTCAACCGGGGAACCGGGCCATTGCACCTACATTGGAGCTCATCACGCTGCCATCGCGATCCGCCCCGCAATGTACCATTGTCGGTTATTACCCTGTATGGCACCGGATGACGCCAAGAAATCCATATTCCCCCTGTTTATATCCGTTATAGACGGTATGAAGCAGTCTTCCGATGAGACGATTCGTTTCATATTTAGCGGGTAATAGATACCAAATAGACAGCCTGCTTTCGTCGCCGCCCGTCTCTAGCCCGCCGCGTTTGCAGCTCTATACACGGGTTTCATTTCTCGCGTGAAATTGTTAGAAGAATGTTAGGAAATTAAACAAACGTCTTACTCCTCCTTTATAAGGGACTAAAGGATTTCGCCTATAATATGAATAAATCGAATCGATAACGGGGGTGCATGAAAATGACTGAGGTCATTACCTATAAGAATCGCAGCGTTCCTGTTCATTACCCTTCCGAGCAACCGACATATATGCAGATGCTGCGCAACAAATTGTGCGAGATGGAGTATAACTTTGACTTTCGCAAGAAGTGGAAACGGATTGCGTCCGTGGAAATGATCCGCGATGTGGCCATACTGCAATACAATGACGGCACTAAGCTCTATATGGAGGTCAGCTGACTCCCGCAGCAAAGAAGCCTGCGCGTCCCTCAAGGAGAGGAATGCGCAGGCTTCTTCGTGCTTGGCTTCAGGATAAGACGGTCTCATGAATGTACTTGTATCCGACGCCCCAGACGGTGCGAATATACTTCGGCTCCTTCGGATTAGGCTCGACCTTGCGGCGGAGGTTCACAATATGAACGTCAATGGCCCGATCGGTAACGAATGAATCGAAGCCGCGGATGGCATTAATCAAATCTTCTCTGCTGAACACTTTGCCCGGATTAGCCAGGAAGAGCTTCATCAGCTCGAACTCCGAGAACGTCGTCTCGACGAGCGTTCCGCGAACGAGCAGCAGCCTTCTCTCCGTATCTAGTCGAATCGTCGCATCCTCAGCCGTGTAGCCTGTTCCGTCCTGCGCCGCGGCAGCCTGCATCATATGCGCTCTTCGAATAAGCGATTCTGCGCGGGCGGATAATTCATGCATGCTGAAGGGCTTGCACAAATAATCATCCGCTCCTGCGCGCAGCGCCTGCACACGTTCGGATACCTCTGTTTTCATCGATACGATCATGATCGGCACGCACGAGGATTCACGGATACTGCGGCACAGCTCCGTACCGTCCCAGTCCGGGAGCATCAGGTCCAGCAGCACCAAATCCGGCTTGAACTGCTCCAGCAGCCGCAGGCCGGATCCTCCATCAGTCGCCTGTTTCACCGCATAGCCCTCTTCCGACAAATACATCGCCAGCATATCGCTCATCATGACATCATCTTCAATGACTAGAATCTTATACATGGCTTCACCTCGAGAGGAATTGAAGATTGTCCTTGAGTAAATCTATTATTAATATACAGCAGGGGGACATAGGGCAACAATAGATTGTTAGAAAAATGTTAGGACATGCTGTCGAATGTCGCATCCTCCTGGATAAGAGCTTTAATAATAGGATCAATGACAACCCTCACACAAGAGGCGGCTGCGAAAGCGGCGTGCTTGTCAACGGATTCGGCCGGCTGCTTCAGCAAGGCTTCCAGCTGGTCGGCGGCAGCTGCAAGCTCCTCGGCAGACAAATTACCGGCTACACCCTTGAGCGTATGGGCCATCCTTCTTGCCAGGGCATAATCGCCGGACCGCAGCGCCTCCTCCATTCGGGTGTTGAATTGGACATAATCGCGAACGAACAGCTTCAGCATGTGGCCCAGGATCTCCCGCTTGCCATTGACGCGTTCAAGCGCAGCTTCCTCATTCAGCCCCGGTATACGCAGAGCCGGCTCCTCCTCCTTCGCCCATGCAGGCGTGATTGCGGCCTTCGCCGCCTGCGGCGGCACATTCTGATAGCTGCTGCCGGTCCGCAGCCACTTGACGATCACCTGCAGCATCTTCTCCTCGTCAATGGGCTTGGTCAACACGTCGTTCATTCCAAGCTGCATGTACCGTTCATGATCTTCCCGGATTACATTCGCCGTCAACGCCACGATCGGCAGCCGGTCGAAGCGGGAGTCGGTACGGATGATCCTCGTCGCTTCATCGCCGTCCATCTCCGGCATATGAATATCCATCAAGACCAGATCCCAGTGCCCCTCTTCCAGCTTCTCCAGCACTTTAAGACCCGTATCCACAACCTCTACGGAGAAGCCCCATTCGCGGAGCTGTTCGACTGCGACGATCTGATTGATGACATTATCCTCCGCGAGCAATATATCCCCCTTCTGATGCTCCGGCGTCTTGAGGCTGGCCTCGGTCTCGGTCAGGCTGGCGCTATCCGCCGCACGCTCCAATACGGCATGCAGCCCCTGGTACAAGCTGATTCGGCTGACCGGCTTGACCAAAATCGCATCCGGCCGATTCTCGACCGGCAGCTTCAGCAGCTCTTCTCGGCCGAAGGCCGTCGTAACGGCAATGGTCGGCACTCCGGCTCCCCGGGCGATGTGCCCAAAGGAATGCCAGGTTTCATTGCCGAACATATCCGGCATTTCGAAGTCGAGCAGCACTGCGCTGGGTAAGGCGCCGATGCCTGCGCGCATGAGACGGTCCTGTGCGGATTTCCATGTAGTATGGACGATCGGCAGCATCCCCATCTCCTCCAGCCGGGCAGACCAGTGGGATTGAGCGAGTCCGTAGTCTTCAACGATCCAGACCGCATGCTCGCCGCCCATGCCGATCCGATAGCGGCTGCTTGCCGGCGCAGCCACCGCAAAGCGCAGCGTGAAGGAAAATTGACTGCCTACCCCCTTCTCGCTCATAACGCTGATCGAGCCTCCCATGATATCGACAAGACTTTCGGCTATGACCAAACCCAGCCCTGTTCCGCCATATTTCCGGGTAGTTGAAACGCCTGCCTGGCTGAACGGCTCGAACAGCCTGTTAAGCTGATCCTCCGATATGCCGATCCCCGTATCCTCCACCGTGAATCGGATAACAGCCTCATCCTCTTGCCCGCCGTCAAGCTGCTCAATGCGCAGGCGGACATGGCCGAAATTCGTGAATTTCACGGCATTCACGCATAAGTTGAGCAGCACCTGCTCGAGCCGCAGCGGATCGCCGATCAGCGAAGACGGCACGGTGTCCGGCGTCTCGATCATGAATTCGAACTGCTCTTTGCCGCCGACGAACATGCTGAGCATATCCGCTAATTTCTGCAGCAGCTGTTCAAGATTGAACGCCACTTCGTTCAGCTCGATCTTGCCGGCCTCCACTTTGGCAAAGTCAAGCACATCGTTAATGATGCGCTGAAGCGCTTCCGAGGAGGTCCACATCTTGTCCAAGTAGTCGCGCTGCAGTCCGGAGAGCTCCGTCTTCTGCATCAATCGGGTAAGGCCGATGATCCCTGCAAGCGGCGTCCGGATTTCATGGCTCATTCGCGCGAAGAAGTCGCTCTTGGCCCGGCTCGCTTCTTCCGCTTCGCGCTTGGCTTCCTCCAGCTCGCCTTGGACGCGCTTCTGCTCCGTAATATCGCGGGCGATGCATGAGAAGAAGGTGACGCGCGTCAATTCGTCCCGATGGGCGACCAATATTTTGGATACATGCACCCAGTCCCCGTTCACGGTGAACAGCAGCGCTTCGCTCTCGCGGAATCCGTGCGAACGCGCCCCGGCGACGCCTTCCAGCAGCTCATTAACGATCCGCTTCGGCACCTCGTCTTTCCCTTCATCCTCCTGCTTCGGGGATAAGCCAAGCAGGGCGCGGCCGGCCGGATTGAGATACAGCAGATTGCCCTGCTCGTCGAATGTCGCAATCAGGTCCTGGGCCGCTTCCATGACATCCAGCTGCTGGCTCTGCGCCTTGGCGGTCCGTCTCTGCTCCGTAATATCGCGCGCGATACCGACAACGCCCATAAAGCTTCCTTCGCGGTCGCGGATGCCATTCGAGCTATAAGAAACGGGCAGCTTCGTTCCATCCTTCCGGACGAAAATCCATTCCCTCTCATAAGAGAACCGGACCTTGCGAAGCTCATCAAAGACGGCCAGATCCGGCTTGATTTCGCGTCCAAGCCTGCGGCTGAGCAGCTCGGCCTCGGCCAACAGATCCTCCTGGTCAATAAACGTAAGGAATGTCGCGGTATATAGCACTTCCTCCGCCTTGTAACCAAGCATCCGTTCGGCGGCATTGCTGAAATAAGTTACCCGATACCGTTCGTCCATCACAATGAAGGCATATTCATTCTGATTGATGATGGCTTCCATCCGATCGAACATCCCTCTTAGATGGACATTCATCTCATTGACCGAATGAGCCAGCTGGGCGATTTCGTCGCCTCCTGATTCCGGAACCGGCACGACGTCGAATTGTCCGGCGGATGCGGCTTCCGTGACCACGAGAACGCGTTTGATCCGACTCAGCATACGATCCGTCAGCAGAAGCAGAAGCAGCGTCATAACTGCTACCGCCAGAAGGTTATAGACGACCGTACGGACAAAAAGCCATTTGAGCGGCTGCTCAAACTCGCTGAGCGGCACCTGGAGCCCGATCTTCCACGAAGTTCCTTCGACGGCCGCGAAGAAAAACATCGCACGCCCTTCCGGGCCGTCGTATTTCAGGTAACCCTCGCTGTTATTCAGCACGTCTGCAGGGATAGGAGCGTAAGAAAGCTTCGGAGAGGATACGCTATTGTTCATTGATGCTTGTTCATCCGGATGATAGAGAATGGTGCCTTCGTTGTCATACAGAACCGCCACATCGGACTCGCCGACATGAAAGCTTAAATAGTTCTTATAGACGCGTTCCATCGGAAGCGCGGCGTCCACAAGCCCGATAACCTGCTGCTTCTCGCTGAACACCGGCACTTGAATGACAAAGATGCGTTCGTCCGATATCCGGCCTAAGAACGGTTCGGTCACTGTCGTTGTTCCTTGCAAGGTACGTTGAAACCACGGCTCTCCATCAATATGTATCGTCTTCCCGTCACTTAACTTGAGCTTCCCGTCCAGACCAGCATAGCCGATCGATAGATAGGGAGACTGCTCCCTTCTGGACTCATGAAGAAAATAATCCTCTCTCATCGCCTCGGATCCGAACCGGACCCGGTCGGTCCTGCTCATGACCTCTACCTCAGCCCGCCTGGTATCGATCCACGACGAGAGATTGGATGCATTGCCGATCACCTTGGAGGAAGCCTTCTCGACCAGCGAATCCATAATGGTCTGCTTCGCGGCCAAATAATTGCCGGTGCCTGCAATAGTGAGAGGCAGTGTCGTAATTAAGATGACAACCATAAGCACTTTGGCACGAAGCGACATTTTCCGCAGCATATATGTCCTCCCGGGATAGTAAGATATTGCTATTATACCCGTGGAAGGTTCGACTTCATAGACGGTAGAGAGGCTCCTTCTATTTTCATCATGCGTTGAATGTAATAATGCTTCGTACAGTAGCCTTTACATAACGTGGGCTTATCGCATTTCACCCATTGACAGATGCCGGGAATACCTGATTTTCGCACTTTGATCATGTTCGGATCGCCGTGTCTGCGCCAGCGCTGATGATGCATCGCACAATACTTTTTGGCCTTGACAGGCTTACCGCAGTCCCCACTTTCTTTGGAAGAGAAGGTTGAATTCACCATCTTCTAGTTCTTTAGTTCTATTATGGGGACTAGTCTCTTTTTCATAAAGTTCGTAAAACGGCCTGTTTACTTGGGTTATCCCTAGCTCAAGACCATAAATCGTCCCTAAATACCGCCGCATGCACCGAAGTTTAATAATTTAAACATTTGTCGAATTGATCGTTTCATGACTATACTTTGTCTAGTAACCAACCATGTTACATGACAACTAGAGCAGACCAGAAGAGGTGTGAATCGTAATGACCGCCCTATCGAACGCATTCGAAACGATCTTCCATTCGTTTAATGTGCCCATGGCCGTAATTATCGAGTACGGGCAAGAGCAGCGTTTTGACAAAGTAAATGCAGCCTTCTTGCAATTAGCGGGATATTCGAAGCAGGAGCTGTTCCAGCTCCCTCCTTCACGTCTGTTCCATGGATGGGAAAGCACATGCAATAACGACGGCATATCCAGCCCGCATGTTCTTGTAACCAAATATGATCGGACGCTGTATGTCCGGCTAACCTGCCGGTCGGTACAAAGCTACGATCTCCCTACCCGCCTATTGATCGCGGAGGATATAACAGCCAGGATGTGGATCGACGAAAAGGTCAGAACGGGCAGCGTGCTGCTGTCCGGCATTGTCGATAATCAGTTCATTATTCAACATATCGAAGAGAATTACCCGATGCCTCTGTTTGATTCGGACTTTACGGTTCAGTACCAGTCGATCTTCAAGATCGTCCATGAAGACGATCTGACGTATATCAAGGAGGCGATCAAGCAATACCTTAGCTTGCGCCAGCCGCAGCAGTTCATGTTTCGCACGAGGAAGCTCGCCGATCTGGTCTACCTGGAGGTGACGCTTATCCTCTCGCCCTTCTACAATGGCGACGAGAGCCTGAAGAACAACGGCTTTGTCGTGACAGATCTGCGCACCTGTTCCGATCCGGTAGATCCCTCCGTCAAGCTGAAGGTGCTGATGGCCCGCTGCAGCATGTCGGCCCAGCAGCTGTCTCAAGCGACCGGCATCTCGGTTCAGACGATCTCCAAGCTGCGTAACGGAAAGATAGGCAAGCCCCATCAGCTTACAGCCGATCTGATCGCCACCGAGCTGAACGTCAAGGGGCAGGATATCTGGAAATAAAACATGAACGAGCTCAGACAAGTGCCACCTGACCGACGCAACTTTTCTGATCTAGCAAAAAAGCAGCCTCACGTCCGTCGGACGAGAGACTGCTTTATTTAGTCGGCATCAGCAGTGAAGCGCATAATACATTTCCTGCCAGTAAACTCGTAAACCTTCTCATCAGCATTTACCTCCCTAATAATAGCTATCCACTATGAGGTAACGCTTAGTTTCGGGATCCGGTTTGACAGTAGAACATGTGCGATTAATGCTGATGTAGAGGGCAGAGGGTATTGTATAACGTGCAACATTACTTCATCTTTACAGCCCCAATGGCCGTAGTCGCGCCCCGGATATCGGAGAGTTAGCCGGTTTGAATGTTGGGGGCGGGATCGACGAGCTTGAAGTGCCGGTCGCTGGCCGCGGTCTCGAGAAGGAACGACGAATCGTCCTGCGCCAGCCGTTCCCAAGCTTCTACGCATGCAGGGTCGAAATGCACGCCGCTGCCGCTGACAATAATGACCATCGCTTCTTCGTGCGACATGGCCTTCCGGTAGGATCTCGAAGAAGTTAGCGCATCGTACACGTCGGCCAAGGCGGTAATTCGGGCGAGCAGCGGGATGTTCGATCCTGCCAGCCGATCGGGATACCCTGTTCCGTCCCATTTCTCATGATGAGAACGGATAATGGAGAGCTCGTCGTAGAAAAAGCCGAGCCGTTTGCACATATCGTAGCCCCATACAGGATGCCGCTCGATCGTGCTTCGTTCATCCGGATTAAGCTTGCCGGGTTTGTTCAGAATGGAATCCGGCACCTTGAGCTTCCCGACATCGTGCACGACGCCTCCCTGGGCAATGGCGCGGAGCTGGTCGGTTGAAAGCATCATCTCTTCTCCCAGCCGCAGCGCATACAAGGCAACGCGCATATTATGACCGGCCGTATAGGCATCGCGAATTTCCGTCGCCATAATTAGCGCGCGCACGCTTGGCGTCATGCAGGCTTCCAGCCAAGCGCGGGGATCGGACTGGAACAGCACCTTGAAGGAGGAGCGGAAGGAGCCTTGCGAGAAATACTGACGAATCAGCCCGCCGATCATCATAATCATCGATCCAAGAAGAAGACCGTGGTACAGCCACCAGCTGAGTTTCCAGGCCGTACCTGTCACCATAATATATTGAGAGGCAATCAGCCACCCTGTGCTGTATACGATCGCTTGCTGCAGCGGGAATTTCGCAGCCCGGTACGAATGCCAATAGCGGTACATCGTCCATAGGCAGGCTGCGGTGGTCAAACCTGCGGCAATCCATACATAGGGAGCGCGATTGATCGGAAGCGAGTGAACGAGATCCGGACGGCTGAAGGCGGCTATGCAGAACAATGCGAGAAGAAGGCCCCACGCAGGCATAAGCCACTTCCTCCGCCGCGCCAAAATCCGCACGATCGGGTGATCCGTCGACGCAGCCGACAAGCACAACCACATCACGGCAAGCAGGATGCTCAATTGCGCGGCGATTCCCGACAAGCTGGCCGTATGCAGCAGTAATCCCGGCGTAGCCAAGCCGTGCAGCACGAATACCTCCGCAAGGGATAAGTAGGCCAGAGCCAAAAATTCGACTTTAATATTCCGCAGACGATAGCCGGTAATGCCGACGGCGATCGCCAGCATTATGGCAAGCCCTGCAATGATACTGACAAGGTAGAAATGGCCGGTAGGTGAAGTAACCGCGATGTCAGCCTGCTGCGAGGTGCGAAGCAGCTCGTAGCCAATAATGGGCAATGTCGTTATCAGGACCGGTCCAAGCAGCGACCTTCCTTTTCCCAGCATGGAAGTTCCTCCTGTTCGAAAATATGAATCTGAGATGACTGACACCAATTCAACACCATATCGATCATCAACCAACGCAAGTATGACGAATCTCATTCTTTTTATCGGCGGAGGCAGAGGGAATATTTAGTGCTAAAGTAGCGTATTCGACAGGAACTGCTAAGAAATATGAAGCATTATTTGGGTACACGGTCAAAGTTCTATCTGCGCGAAAAAGAGGGTGCCTACCCGTTATTAGGTTTGGCACCCTCTGTCTATATGTCGTTTCCGGACGGCATTAACGCCGGTCAAGCGATAGATTGCCGGATCCGGTCTCTACCTCGACGATCGTCTTGCCGTCGCCGAATACGATCGTCTCGTTGTCGTCCCCGTCTCTAGAGGACGGATTATCCCGCCAGCTGTTCTTCAGATCGCCGGATCCCGAATTGTAACGGATCTGCGCGGAGTCCGGCTGCCGATCGGTCTCGATCGTCACATTGCCGCTTCCGGTGCTCAGCGTCATGGGATGCGCGATAGCTGCAAGACTGACCGTAATATTGCCGCTGCTCGTATCGGCCTTCAGCTTCGCATCGGCATCCATCAGTTCGATATTGCCGCTGGCGACATCGACCGACAGCTCATCCGCCTTCGACTTATCCAGTTCAATGTCGCCCGAGCTTGCTTTAAGCTTGATTTGCTTCCCGGTCAGCTTGCCGAGCGTGATGTTGCCGGAAGAAGTTGAGATGGACATCTCGTCTCCGGTCAATTCTTTCAAGTTCAGATCGCCCGACTTCGCCTCAATAACCATTGTACCCGCCAGCATATCCCGCATTTCGATATTGCCGCTGCCCGAATTCAGCGCGAGCTCACGGAACGCCCGCTCGGGCAGCTCGATCTTCAGATCCAGGTTCATAATGCTGATCCCGAAGGAGAAGCCCGAACCCGCTTCCGCCTTGATCGTCACCTCATCTCCGTCCCGATCGAGGCTCAGTTTAATATTATCTACAAACTTCTGGCTCACGTTCCCGCTCAATTCCGCCTTGATCTTGCCGGAGGAGCTCGGTACGATCGTGACATCGGCACTTTCGTTCTCGATGCGGACAAACTCCACGCCTTCGCCTTCCGTCTCCTTCTGCTGCTTCTCAATATCGACCGTATTGAACGTGAAGTTAGTCCCTTTGAACGTTACGCCTACTCCGATTAATCCGACAACCAAAAGTATCAATCCAACGATGATCCAATTTCTCATTAATTTCTCTCCTTATTCATGATCACTCTCGTGTTAAACCGCAAATATTTCAACGTCATCTTGAAAACGCCCCTCGTCAGCTTATGCGTGCCTGCACCTAGCAGCATCCCGACCCCTATCGCAGATATGGCGATAAATGAGGCTTGCATGCGCGTTACCGCATCCCCGAAAAATCCCTCGTACATCGCGCCGATTGCCAGGATGCCGCATGCTCCGGAAACCACCCAAAGCGACAACAGCACGCTAAGGAGAGCGATATAAGGCCCGAGTACGAAGACGAGGTTGAAAAATCCTAGACCGGCGGTTGCGAGCACAGCCTTCGAGAGACGAACGACTCCGCCGCTGTTCTCCGCTTCTTCAACCCGGTAGCCAAGAAGCATCTCTCTGGCGATCATCTGCGGATCGCCAAGCTCCCTGGCTGCCTCTTCCTCACTGCGTCCAAGCTCAGCTGCGATTCGAAAGTGATCCTCATAATCGAACATGATCTCCCGCCGCTTCGGCTCCGGGATCTTATCCAGATGCTTCCACAGCTGCTGCAGGTATTGCTCTTTGATCATTTTCCTACACCATCCTTAATCAATTCATTAACCGCATGCGTGAACGTATTCCATTCACTAACCAGCTCCATAAGATGCGTATGCCCCTTCGGGGTCAGCTTATAATACTTGCGCGGAGGCCCCTCCGGTGATTCACGCAAATAAGTTGAGAAGTAGCCTTCCAAGGTAAGCCTGTTGAGCAGCGGATAAACACTGCCGACAGCCACTTCAAATTTGGAGGAAATCGCCACAGCCAGTTCATACCCGTATCGATCCTCCCAAGCCGTTAACGCCAGGACGCATAAGTCCAGCACGCCTTTCTTAAACTGCACATTCATCAAGCAGCTCTCCCTATACCCTATCGTTTAGTATTCAACAATACAGAATAGCTTGTTAAAAAAAATGAACCTTGCAGCTATAGTATATGACTTACTATTCATTTATGCAATATAGTGATGAAAAAAATTACATTTCCCCCACTCTCGGCGTGTCCGGCTCCTGCTCGGAGGCCCTGCCCACGGAGTGGCCGTGATTGTGCAGCGCGAGCGGGGAGCCCACCGTAAACGCAGTCAGTTTCATCGCTAACCTCCCTTCACTTCATCGCGATCACGCCACCGCTATATGCTGTCTTGCCGTCATGGACAAACTCCCCCCGCTATTCGACTCGGACAAGTCATCTCTCTTCTGCATATGCTGTTATACCAACATAAGAATGGGGTGATCTATATGAACCAGCAGCGACTCACTATTGCGCTTCTGGGCAGCGGCGGCGGCGTCGCGAAAGCCGTTCTGGCGCTTCTGAACCGTTCGGCCGGCGATTCAAGCAGTCCCCTGCACAGGCATCTGGCCCATTGCCGCATCCATTGCGTCGACCTTAAGCAGCGCCCAAAAGCCTACTACCGCGAGCATTGTCCTCTTCTGTCCCGGGACATGTCCTTGCATACTCTTGATGCGAACGATACAAGTCTGCTGAAAAAATTATTGAAGCGAATCGGCGCCAGCCTTGTCATTGACTTATCCTGGGCCGATACGGTATCCGTTTTGTCGGTCTGCGACGAGCTGGGCATTGCCTACGCCAATACGGCGCTGGAGAATAAGGAAGTCGATGAAATGCAGGAGCTCGAAGGATTTACGCTGATCGAACGTTTCATCCGGTTCGAAGAAGCGCGCGGCGGGTTTACGCGAGCGAAGGCTATAATCAGCTCCGGTATGAATCCCGGGGTCGTCCAGTGGATGGCCTTGAAGCTGAGGAACGCGTACCCTGACGAACAACCGATTGGCTGTTATATTGTCGAGTCGGACGATACCTTCTATGCCGATCCT
This sequence comes from Paenibacillus spongiae, assembly GCF_024734895.1. Classification (NCBI taxonomy): domain Bacteria; kingdom Bacillati; phylum Bacillota; class Bacilli; order Caryophanales; family Paenibacillaceae; genus Paenibacillus; species Paenibacillus spongiae. Next base: position 635,075 of record NZ_CP091430.1, on the reverse strand, counting down.
AAGCTTGCTGAAGAGCGGACGATTTACAGCACATGGGCCCCCGAATGCTTTCTCGATGAAGCGTTATTGAATTATCCGATGCTCGCCTCAGGCGGAGTCCCGTTATTTCTATACAATCATGTCTATGATCTCAGATTCCGGGTCAAGCTGGGCGCCCATCTGTTTCACGGCTGCCTGATGCCCCATGAGGAAGCCTTGACCCTCAGCCGTCTCCTCGGCGTAGAATCCGGATTTTTATACAAGGTGAGCAACCCGGTAACCGCCATTCTTCGTCAGCATAGAGAAGATTCCGACGAGCTGTGGTCATGGAAGCATCAATTACTCGATCCGAACGATGCACCGCTAGACGGAGCTGATCTGGTCGGTGTTCTGCTTGTCTATCCCGACAAGGAACGCTATATGTATAACGTTATGCGCAGCGATGAAGTCGCCCCTGTATACGGTACGAATGCGACCTACTTGCAGGTTGCGTGCGGCGTTTACGGCGCAGTATGCGCGCTGCTGCTTGACGAAATCAATACCGGCGTTTATTGGGTAGACGAGCTGCTTCTGAACCAAGAGAGCCGATATGGGGACTATCTCTCGTATTATATGGCCGAATTCGTAACCGGCGAGAACGACACCTCCGACGGGCTGCTGCTGCAGCGGATGCGCGATTGGCCGGAGGGGTGGAGAACCAGTGAAAGCGAGTAACGGCAGTCGATCATCCGCACCGCTTTCGAGCTGCCGGGCTTTATCCAATCCTCCTATCCACGCAAAAAAGAGATCGGGTCTGACCAATGCCAGACGCGGTCTCTTCCTGTGAGAGCGAAAAAGTCGTTTTTTATAGACGAATGTCTACATTCCCGCCGAGATGCGGCTGCACGCTTTGCTCCATCAGCTGTGCCAGCATTTGACCCTGCAGCTGCAGGTTATCCAGCGATTTGCCTAGAACGGCAATACCCGCCGCCTGCTTCAGATTCGCCATTGCCATGCCGGAAGCCATTGCGCCAATGCTTTGAATATCCATCGTATTTACGTCCTCCTCTGCCTTTGTCTCTTTCATCGGTTGTTCACAGGCCGCACTTTAGAGCTGCGGACGAATATGATATGCTGGCCTTGAGTAACTAAATGGACAACCATCGTTGGAGGTAGGATATGAAGCAGTATGAAGTGCTTAAGCACGATTCGACGTATACCCTTTATACATTAACGGAAGCGGCGACGGATTCCTCCGTTACCATCTGTCCGGAACGCGGCGCCATCGCGATCAGCTGCCGTCTGAACGGCGAGGAGCTGTTCTATTTGGATGAAGCGACGTTCATCGACCCGGAGGCGAATATACGCGGCGGCAATCCCATCCTATTCCCTATCTCCGGCCAGCTGGTGGACGGACGCTACGAATGGGACGGCGTGACCTATTCGATGCGCAACCATGGCGTCGCGCGCAACCGGCCGTGGGAGGTCGTCTCCCTGTCCGAAGAGGGCGAGGCTGCTCTGACACTGCGTCTGCGCAGCAGCGAAGACACCCGGATCGAATATCCATTCGACTTCGAGCTGCTCTTCACCTATGCCCTTAAGGACGGCTCGCTGCAGATCCGGCAATCGTACCGGAATCGATCCGAGAGCAGCATGCCGATTTATGCCGGTTTTCATCCCTATTTCCGCATAGGCTCCAAACGTATCGCGTATGGAACGGATGCTTCCCGGTTCTTGGACTATAACGATCATGTCATCAAACCGATCCATGACGAAATCGACTTGGAAGGGCTGAAGGAATCCGTTGCCCTGCTTGATGCCTCCGAGAGGGCGATCTCATTCCCAGGGCCTGAGGGGCAAGGCGTCGTGCAAATGACATACAGCGACGTGTTCAAATATGTCGTGCTGTGGCAGGTGGACGGCAAGCCCTTCATCTGCGTCGAGCCATGGATGGCATTGAATGCGGAGCTGAACCGCAAGGAAGAGCTGCAGCTGATTCCTGCCGGAGAATCTTTGGAGGCGGAGCTCGCCATTCGCTACAGCCGCGCGTAGATGGCTGACCGGTACGGGCTGCTCTTGGCAGCTCCCCGTTCATACGAAAGACGCCTGCTCGTTAAACGAGCAGGCGTCTTTTTGTATGAACAATATAAGAAATGGTGGTCTTATTGCTGAACTTCGTAAATATCGTACAATTCGTCGAGCATCAGATTGGCCGCTTTAATGCCGCCGGCCGTATTCCAGATCGCGTCGTCGACCTTGTAGGCTTTGCCTGCCTTAACGGCGCCGAGGCTGGTCCACAGCGGGTCGCTTGTCCATGCTTCCTCGGTCTCGTTCGCCTTGCCGTCGCCTGTATCGTAAGTGAAGTAGAACAGACGGTCCGCATCCGCTTCCGGCAGGCGCTCCTTCGTAATTTCATCGACGAACTGCTCCTTGGCATTAAGCGTCATCGGGTTGCGCGCAATACCGATTTGGTCGAAGATGATGCCGGAGAACGTATCCGTGTGATAGACGCGCGTTTTGTCAGCCATGAAGCGAACGACCGATACCGTCTCCTTCAGCTTGTCGCCGGCCTTCGTCTTGAAATCCTCGATCCGCTTGTCGAAAGCGGCGATCAGCTCGTCGCCCTCCGCTTGCTTGTTCAGCGCCTCGGCATACAGCTTGAAATTAATTTTCCATTCGCCGCGCAGCGTCTCGGATTCCACCGTTGGGGCGATGCTCTTCAGCGTTTCGTAAATTTTCTCGTGACGCATCTTGTTGGCGATGATCAGGTCCGGCTTCAGTCCGGCAATCAGCTCCAGATTCGGCTGGCCTTCTTCGCCCAGCTCCGTCACGCCTTCCATGTCCGCCTTCAGGTGATCGTACCACGGGTCGCCCGTCCAAGACTTCACCGCGCCGACCGGCTTCACGCCCAAGGCGAGCACCGCTTCCGTGCCCTCGTTCGTCAGAACGACGACGCGCTGCGGCGTACCCTTGATATCGGTAGTGCCCATAGCGTGCTTGACCGTACGCACCTGCTCGTTATCCGCGGCTTCCTGGCCGCCGTTAGCCGCGTTCCCCTCCGTATTCCCGCTATCGTTCGACGACTTATCGGTATTCGCATTGCCGTTGCCGCAAGCGGACAAAACCATAACCAGCACCAGAGCCAACATGCCCCATGTCAGCGTTCGTTTGTTTCGTTTTCCTGTGTTCACCTTTAACTTCCTCCCGAATGATCGGACCGCATCGTGCCGATTCTTAAGTAGTCAATTGAAAATAATTATCACTTCCGTTAAAAAACTATACGTGATAGGCACCGAAGCTGTCAATGAAAATTATGAGAACGATTCTCAAAATCATTGACACTCCCGCTTCATTCCTCTAAAATTCATAGCGTACTTTCCTTATTATTCGAACGGAATCAGTCCATCTTGCAAAGGCAGGCTATTATGAAACTATTAGGTCTTCTGCTCTCCACATGCGTACTCGTACTCGCTATGGTCTGCAGCATCGTGTTTGGCGTGACGGATATCCCCCTGCCGACGGTATGGGATTCCTTCTTTCATTATGACGGCTCGCGAGAGCATCTCGTGATTCAGACGACCCGACTGCCCCGCGCGCTTATCGCGGCATCCGTCGGTGCCTGCCTCGCGGTTGCCGGCGCGATTATGCAGGTCATAACACGTAATCCGATCGCTTCGCCAAGCACGTTCGGCGTCAATTCCGGGGCCGCCTTCGCGATCATCATGGCTTCGGTGCTGCTCGGCATCAGCGGCTTGCAGGCATACTCCATCGCTGCCTTGATCGGAGCCGCCGTCAGCGGCGGAATCGTATTTCTGCTTGGCAGCATCGGACGCGACGGCATGACCCCGATCAAGATTACATTGGCCGGCGCTTCGATGACCGCCTTCTTCTCCGCCTTGACGCAGGGGATTATGCTGTCCAACGGCAAGATGTTCGACCAGCTGCTCTTCTGGCTTGTCGGTTCGGTAGCGGGCCGGGATCTTGGCATGCTCGTGACGGCCATTCCTTATATGATTGCCGGTATGGTTCTGGCGCTGCTGGTCTCCCGCCATCTCAACGTCTTGGCTATGGGGGACGATGTCGCGCAAGGTCTCGGCCAGCGCACCGCAACCATCAAATGGATCGCAGCCGCAGCCGTCATCCTGCTGGCCGGCGGCTCCGTTGCGGTAGCGGGCCCGATCGCTTTCGTCGGCATCATCGTTCCTCATATCGTGCGTTATTTGATCGGCATCGATAATCGCTGGGTACTGCCATACAGCGCGTTGTTGGGGGCCATCCTGCTCGTATCGGCGGATATCGGCTCGCGTTATATCGCAATGCCCAAGGAAGTTCCCGTAGGCGTCATGACCGCCGTGATCGGCGTCCCATTCTTCGTCTACATCGCACGGAAAGGAAAGCGTCTTACATGAGCAAATTCATATCCTTACGTTTCGATAAAGCCAAACTGTCACTGCTGCTGGAGAAGCGGCACGCGTGGATCACACTTGCCCTGCTGGCGGCGACGATACTCATTATGATCGTCAGCACCGGCATCGGAAGCCAGTATATCTCCCCGGTCAATGTCGTTCGGGCAGTGTTTGGCCATGGCAGTCCGATGAATGATGTGATCGTGAATCAGCTCCGTCTCCCGCGCATCGTCATTGCCGTTCTTATCGGCGCTTCACTGGCCGTTGCGGGAGCCGTTCTGCAGGGAATCGTCCGCAATCCGCTCGCCTCGCCCGACGTGACCGGCATAACGGAGGGCGCCTCGCTAGGCGCCGTCTTGTTCATGTTCCTGTTCTCGGATACGGTATCGATTCATTGGATGCCGCTCATGTCGATCGCCTGCGCGTTTGCCGTAACCTTCCTGCTCTATATTCTGGCTTGGAAGGAGGGCGTATCGCCGCTAAGGCTCGTCTTGATCGGTACCGGGTTATCCGCCGCGTTCAAGTCCATCTCGTATATGCTCATCATCTCCGGCCCGCTCATTCTGGCGAGCAAATCGCTTACCTTCATGACGGGCAGCATATACGGCGCTTCTTGGAGCAATGATGTCATGAACCTGATGCCTTGGGTAGCGGTGCTGCTGCCGCTGACATGGCTGCAAGCGCGCCATGTGAACGTGCTGGCGCTGGGCGACGAAATCGCAACCAGCGCCGGAGCCCGCGTACAGCGCCACCGGTTGATCCTGCTGCTATTGAGCGTCGCCCTCGCAGGGGCTGCGGTCGCCATCGGCGGAGCGATATCCTTCATCGGCCTGATGGCGCCGCATATGGCACGCAAGCTGGTCGGCCCGTCCTTCGGGAATCTGCTTCCCGTAAGCGCGCTGATCGGAGCCATACTTCTCCTGCTGGCCGATCTGATCGCCCGCACCGCCTTTCTGCCGCTGGATGTACCGGCGGGCGTCTTCACCGCCGCAATCGGCGCCCCGTTCTTCTTATACATGCTGTACCGGTTCCGAAATCAAGCCTAAACTGGGAGGGAATATAGATGAGCACACTTAAAGCGAATAAGCTGACTTTGTCCTACGGAGGAGCGAATATATTCGAGGACTTGAACCTGACGATACCTGAGGGCAAGATTTCGGTATTCATCGGGAGCAATGGATGCGGGAAATCGACGCTGCTGCGGTCGATGGCCAGGCTGCTGAAGCCCCAAAGCGGCTCCGTCATCCTCAATGGCGCAGATATCGCCCGTCTCTCGACCAAAGAAGTGGCCAAACAGCTGGCGATTCTTCCCCAAGGGCCGACGGCGCCCGAAGGACTTACCGTACTTCAGCTTGTGAAGCAGGGGCGCTACCCGTACCAGAGCTGGCTCCAGCAATGGTCGAAGGAGGATGAGCGCTGCGTACAGCAGGCGCTGCATGCAACGGGAATGACGGAGCTGGCTGAGCGGACGGTAGACTCGCTCTCCGGGGGACAGCGCCAGCGCGCTTGGATTGCAATGACGCTCGCACAAGATACCGATACGATACTGCTTGATGAGCCCACGACCTATCTCGACCTGACGCACCAGATTGAAGTGCTCGATCTGCTGTTCGAGCTGAATCAGAGCGAGCGGCGGACGATCGTAATGGTACTGCACGATATCAACCTGGCCTGCCGTTATGCCCATAATATCGTCGCTATACGTAACCAGGCTGTATATGCTCAGGGACAGCCGGAACATATCATCAACGCCGAGTTGATCGAAAAGGTGTTCCACCTGAAGTCGCACATCATTCCCGATCCGATATACGGAACGCCGCTCTGCATCCCGCATGGCAAAGGACATCGGGCTGGCGAAGCGCCTCTCGAGGCGGTAGCGCTCTAGTCGGCAGCCTGCCGGCAGTCGTTCATGCCCAGGTCATCGTCCTGCCCGAAGTCGTTCGCGGCTTGGTCTTCAGCCCTTTTCGCGCTGCCGTGCACCAGGACATGGAAGCCATTATTGGAGCTTAAACAAGCTATATCGCTCACCTATCACGCTATAAGCGAAATGCAATCAAGGTCGCATTTGTCATGCGGCCTTTTCTTTCGTTATGATGAGAAGAGATCCGATTCATTGATGCTGGAAAGTGAGGGAAGATCATGAAGAACGGTATTCAGCTTCGCCGGCTTGGCAATTCTGATTTACAGCTTTCACCGCTCGGATTAGGCTGCTGGCAGTTCAGCAAAGGCAGCGGGATCGTAGGCAAATTCTGGCCTGTGCTCGGAGACGATGCGATTCAGGATATTGTCCGCACCAGCCTTGCGGGCGGTATCAATTGGTTCGATACCGCCGAGATCTATGGCGGCGGACAGTCGGAGCGGATGCTTGCCGATGCGCTGAACGCGGCCGGAGAGCTGGCCAAGAGCGCCCATGTCGCGACAAAATGGTGGCCGATCATGCGTTCCGCACCCAGCATATCGGGAACGATCGAGGATCGACTGCGCTGTCTAAAGGGCTGGCCGATCGATCTCCATCAAGTGCACCAGCCATATTCGTTCTCGACCGCGGCAAGCGAAATGCGCGAGATGGCCAAGCTGGTGAAAGCCGGTAAGATCAAGCATGTGGGCGTCAGCAACTTCTCCGCTGCCAAAATGCGCGAAGCCGACCGGACGCTGCGCGAGTTTGGACTCCGCCTGACGTCGAACCAGGTGAAATACAGCTTGCTCGACAGGCGTATCGAGCGCAACGGCGTTATGGAGACCGCCAAGGAGCTTGGGGTCGCGATTATTGCGTACTCCCCGCTCGAGCAGGGACTATTGACGGGCAAATTCCATGGCAATCCGGAGCTGGTCAAGCAGCTTTCCGGCCCCCGCAAATGGGCCGCGGCATTCAAGCCGGAGAGACTGAAGCGGACACAGCCCCTTATCGATCTCCTGCACCAGCTGGCTGCGAAATATGATGCGTCGCCAGGCCAAGTCGCGCTGAATTGGCTTATAAACGCACATGGAGAAACGGTATTCGCTATACCGGGCGCATCCAAGCCCCATCAAGCGCTGGAGAATGTGAAGGCGATGCGCTTCGCGTTGGATGCGGACGAAATCGCAAAGCTCTCTTCCATCTCCAGCCTATACGCCCGTTAGGCAATATCTGGCCATACGATGGCTATGCCTCGGAAGGAGAGCATACGAGCACCTGACGTTCGAACCGGCCTTTGCGGACCGCACAGCGGTCGCGGATAACCAATCCGGCTTGATCGACATCATCGTCTATGACTTCTGTCGTTATGATGACGATACGTCGGGCGAGACGTCTCGCGCTGCTGAGCATGTCCAACCTCTCCTCCGGCGGCATAACCGAGCATAGATTGTACGGCAGGTCTACGATAGCCGTATCGTAATTCCCCTCAAGCGACCGTATATCCGCAATGCGGACAACGTCCGGCATACCATAATGAGCGAGATTGACCCTTGCCCCGCGCACCGCTAACGGATTCAGATCGAACCCTTCGATATTCATTCCCATCGACAAGGCTTCGATAATAACCGTTCCAATCCCGCAGCATGGGTCGACGACCCGCACCCCCTCCGGCTCCGGCACGGCAATATTGACGACTGCCCGCGCCACACGCGTACCGAGCGCTGTCGAGTAGGGCTGCGGCTTCTGTTTATGCTTCAGCCATACCGCCTCGCCCTGCCGGCACTCGCCGAACACCCATCTCCCTCTGATGCGCGCGATGCCGAACACGGCCTCCGGCTTCCGCATTTCCGCTTTACCGGGTATTTGCATGCCGATTCGCCTTTCAATCCCTCGCTGTTCACCATATGGAATGCCACCGTCCGTTTCGACAAATACAACCTTAAACGTCCGTCCGCCGAGCTCGATGGCGCCTGCCTGTTCGGCAAGCTCCTCCGTCGTTGCTCCTTCGTAACGGATGGCGATTTTGTATTTGATGAACGGACTCCGGCTTGGGTCGACATTCTTCCCGCTTATGACGCCGTTCTCCTCCGGCTCGCTGCCCAGCATCGTCCTCATCTCCAGCCGGCACAGCTCAAATTCATCCTCGTGACATGCAACCGTGTACAAATAAGAGGGCGTCTGTCCGTATTCTTGGAATGCGCTCATTAAGCCTTGCCCCCTCCCATCCGCTTCCCCGGTTGATCACGATCATTGGACCGCCGGTATGTACGGAAGACGATGTCCTGATTATAATTGCCGAACCCTTCCCCGTATAACGTGACGCCGCCGACATGTTCCGCATCCTTCGGGACTCCGATCCTTAATGTCCAGTCGTTGCGCGTTACGGCAATATCGGCAAGCCGCACATCCGACAGCCGCTGGCCGTCAATGAACGTGCCTGAATCGGTTACGCGCAGCATTTTGAGCCATCCGTATTGATTAACGGTCCACCAGGAGGGTGTCAGCAGGCCCCGCCCGTCTCCGGGATCGCCCGGGCTCGTCCATACGCCAAGCAGCGTATCGTTCAAGTAAAAATGAATATCGGACGGCCAAGTCTCGGAGGTTCCCGGCGCCTCTGAGCCCGCCTCGAGCGAGATTTCGATTTCCTCCAAGATTTGGCCTGGCAGGACGTAGTTCGGAATCCGGTATTCCACGAATCCGCTGCCGAACCACAAGATCCGGGCATGCATCCGCTCCGGCTCGAAGAAGTAACGCGGATCGTCGAATTGTCCAATGATACGCTCCGTTGTTGCCAGACCGCATGTGGGGTGAATGTCAAACCGGGTGTAGTGACCCACCGGAATCGATACCTCATGAAATTCGCGGGGCTTATCGGCTTCCACCGGAATCGTGAGCTCGACGCGGCTTACGGCAAGCGAGCATATTTTGTGCGTGCCGCCGTTACGGCGGATCAGCTCCGTCCGGATGAGGCCGCCTGTCTCCAGCTTCTTCGTATGCATCGTCACAATCGCACTGCTCAGCCCGAGCGCGGACGCCAGATCCTTCACATTCATCGGCTGCGCGGCCAGCAGCTCCAGAATATGCAGCCGCACCTCGCTGGCCAGCGCCTCGTATAAGGGAAGCCATTGGCGTTCCGTATTCGCTTTGATCATCATTGTGTCGATCTCCCCTGCCGATTCATCATTAACAATTATATTAATTCAAGATAGCCGATAAGAAAAGCTTGCCAGAATGATGCTTATCATGTTTACTATTCTTGAAAACGTTATCTCATTAACCAGTTAATACTATTATTAATTTAAGGGAGAGATGCGCTTTATGTCAAATCAGGCAGCCATGATCGTGGATAAGGATTTTCGGATCGGGGAAGTCGATAAACGCATATACGGCTCGTTCATTGAGCATCTTGGACGGGCGGTTTACGGCGGTATCTATGAGAAGGAGCATCCTGAAGCGGATGAGCAGGGGTTCCGCACCGATGTGCTCCAATTGGTCAAAGAGATTGACGTGCCGATTGTCCGCTATCCCGGCGGAAACTTCGTCTCCGGTTACAACTGGGAGGACGGTGTCGGACCGGTTGAACGGCGCCCGCGCCGGCAGGAGCTTGCATGGCGCACCATCGAGCCGAACTGGGTCGGCTTGAACGAGTTTGTCGACTGGTGCCGCAAGGCAGGCTCCGAAGCGATGATGGCCGTCAATCTCGGCACCCGGGGACCGGAGGAAGCGCGAAACTTGGTTGAATATGCGAATTTCCGCTCCGGGACGCAGTGGAGCGACCTGCGTATTCAGCATGGGTACCGACAGCCGCACGGCATCCGGACCTGGTGCCTTGGCAACGAAATGGACGGCCCTTGGCAGATCGGCGCCAAAACCGCGGTTGAATACGGGCGCATCGCGGCGGAAGCTGCCAAAGTGATGAAGTGGACCGACCCTTCCATCGAGCTGGTCGCCTGCGGCAGCTCCGGTATCGGCATGCCGACCTTCCCGGAATGGGAAGCCACCGTGCTCGATTTGACCTATGATCATGTCGATTATATCTCCCTCCACACTTATTACGGGAACCGCAATAATGACTCCGGAAACTTCCTCGCCCAATCGATGGGGATGGACAAATTCATTCACACGGTCATCGCGACGGCCGATTATGTGCAAGCGAAGAAACGGAGCAAGAAGAAGATCAACCTGTCTTTCGACGAATGGAACGTCTGGTACCACTCTAACGAGGCGGACGGCAAAATCAAACCGTGGCAGATCGCCCCGCCGCAGCTGGAGGACGTCTATACGCATGAAGACGCGCTCGTCGTAGGCTGTATGCTGATCAGCTTGCTGAAGCGGGCCGATCGGGTACGAATGGCTTGCATGGCCCAGCTCGTCAACGTCATTGCGCCCATTATGACCGTTAACGGAGGCGCGGCTTGGAGACAGACCATCTTCTACCCGTACATGCATGCGAGCGCGTACGGCCGCGGGACAGCGCTCGTACCGCTCATTCAATCGCCGAAATACGATTCGAAGGATTATACCGATGTGCCTTATTTGGAGGCGGTCGCCGTACACAACGAAGAACAAGGCGAAGTTACGATATTCGCCGTCAATCGCGATTTGAACGGAGCACTGCCGCTCAGTATCGATCTGCGCAGCTTCGGCCCCTGCCGCATTCTGGAGCATATCGTGCTCGAGCATTCCGATCTGAAGGCGGCCAATACCGCTGACGCGCCGGACCGGGTCAAGCCGCATAACGGAGGTAACGCGACGGTAACGGACGGCAGCCGTATTGAAGCGGCGCTCGCGCAAGCCTCGTGGAACGTCATCCGCGTCAAGCTGGGATAATGATGCTCTGCCTGGCAGCAAACGAAAGAACACCGAAATGATATTTGGTTAGCCATTCGAGATACGGCGCCCTCCCTTCCCCTCGGGTAACGGGTTCCGTTTTAAGCTGCAAATACTCGAAATGAAAGTAAAAATGACAAGTCAATTGCAATATAATTGGCTTGTCATTTTTCATTAGTCTACGTTATACGGAGGTTACCATCTAGAACATAACTCTACAGTTTTTGAAATCATTCTTTCAATCTCCCCATAATTATGGTGTTATAGTATTCAAAACCAAAGTTTTATTGGATATGGTTAAGGCTTTGTAATCATGTATGTTATACAACACTGGTCGGATAAAAACGCTGATGATGCAGAAATTGTTGCACATTCTACAAGAATTCCCCCTGCATAGCGGCTAATCCATGATTTCATAACCACATTCCTGTATCAAGTACAACAATTCGGCCAATGGCGGATAAATGATGAATTGATGTTGCACATTGTACAACATCAACATCCATACATCTGTATCGATCGAATGATAGAAAAGATAGCATGCAAGGTAATCCGGCAACAGCCAGCTGGTCGGAGAAATACGCTAGCTCCTCCGGGCTAAGCTCCAGCAAAGTGATGCGATCGTATGGGTCCCAATCAGATAGACACCGTGCTGGAACAGCGTGCGGCGATAGCCAAGGGCTGTCCCGCTGCCAGTCGAAAGACTGGCTAAGCGCAGCTAATCCTTCCTATCGCAGCCCGGCCGACCGTCACGCGAAAATCAACCGATTCTTGAAGCGTCTTCCAGGAAGGGGCCAGCGGATGATCATCTCATAACGCTTCTCACGATCACTCGCTAACTTCCCGCATCGTATAATCCACAGGCACGTATTCCCGGTCCCGCAGGTCAAACCGGACGGATATCTCCGCAATTACGGTACCCGGCGACACGAAGCCTGCCATATCCGCCCATAATCGGTTCTCTTCATCCAATCGATACGAAATCACCGAACCGAGGCCGAGCTTGTCGAACCAAATTCCCGCATCGGATTCCTTGAATTGTTTGGTGATCGTCTGCCCATCCAGCGTAACCATGGCGTCCACCTGGCCATTGCTGACCTTCACCTCGGACACTGCAACACCGAGCGTCTCTTTGATCGGATTGCGCACAGGAATTTCCGTCATATTGTTCCGGATAATATGCGGTTCCGTCACATGGACGCCGCTTCCGTATGCCGTAGTCAGCACGATGACCGCATCCTTGGCCTTGTCTTGATCCATATCGGCGAAGTACACCTCCGGCGCATAGGTCTCATTCGTTACCGAGCGCCAATAGAACTCGCGGCTTCGATCGCCCCATACCACCTTGATCCGTTGATACAGGCCTGTGTCTAGGCTTCCCTCCGGCTTAGCTGCAAGAAGACGAAGATCGTCTTTATTGTAGAGCTCCACCCAATCCGTATCTTGCTCAGGAGCCGTCTTCGTATAGCCGACTGCTTTGCCCAGAATCATCGATCGATCGATACCGCCGGCCGCCTGGCTGTCATTGTAGCTGTGCCCCCACATGTCGCCCAGCAGAAAATATTGCCCTTCCCCAAGCTTCACCTCCTCTGCCATGCTCGTATTCCAGCTCTCCAAGTCCTCCCTGCCTCTAGGCGCCGAGCCATAGAAGGCTTCGAGCTTCCGTCCGTTAATGTACACCTGCCCGTCACGAAGACGAACCGTTTCGCCCGGCATCCCGATTACCCGTGAGAGATCGTAGGGTTCATAGACGGAATTACTGCCGCCAGGCTGAGTCTTGAAATAAACCACATCGCCTCTCGCAGGCTCCCGGGAGTCGTAATAATCCGGATCGATCACGATCGGCGTCGGCATGACCATTGTAGATGACCGAGCCATGCCATCATTAGCCGCCACATGGATAATCTGCGAGAACGTAGGCTCCCCGGCAAGCGGGAGGTCCTCCGGCGTAAGCTTGTCTACGATCGGCGACCGGTCTTCGAACAAGCTGGCCAATTGGCCGCTGCCATAGGGCCGCAGAGCAGGCACATCCAAGAAGCCGACAAGCAGAACCAAGCCGGCAATAAGTGCCGCACATCCGGCGTATAACCCCTTCCGTACGGATCGTCTGCGGGAGTTAGCCGGCGACTGAAGCCGCTTCTCCACCTGATCCCACATCTGCGCCGTAAACATCCGCTCGCCATAAGGCCGCTTCCGAAGCAGCCGGTTCCAGTCCGGTTCAGCTTTCTTCATCGCTTGTCTCCCCTTCCTTCAGCGCGGCGGCCGCCATCCTTCTTGCCCGGCGCAGACGCGACTTCACCGCCGTCACCGACAGATGGAGCAGGTTAGCCATCTCTTCCATCGTCAGCTCGTAATGGGCCTGCAGAATAAGCACCTCTCTATATTTGACCGGCAGCGCCAGAACGATTTGCCATACGTGATCCGCCTGCATTCTCTTCATATAATCCGCCTCTGCCGACGGCATGGCTTGCTTCGTACTATTAAAACCGACCAAAACAACTTTCCGCACAAATGCTGTCCGCCGGTGGGTGTACCACGTATTTCGCACAATTGTCATCAGCCATGTCCGCACGGAGGCTTCCCCTCGGAACGAGTCCAGCCGCCTGAACGCCTTCACGAATGTTTCCTGGGCCAGGTCATCGGCAGCTTCCTTCTTCTTCGTCAAAAAATAAGCATAATGCCACACATCCTCCGCGTACTCTTCCATCACTCTGCGGAAATCCGGCGGACTTAAGGCGGTCAAATGAATCAAGCCATCATCCGGCAATGCGCTCCCCCCTTCTTCACGTGAAATAGACTAAATGAATTCGAAAAAGTTGCAAGCTTCCCAGAAAAACAAAAAACCGGCTTCCATCTAAGGAAACCGGCCGATCCGATCTATGATCCTCTGTCATGCCTTTGAATCTTATATTAACGGCCTTTATCTTCAAGCACCATAATCATTAACCATGCACTAAGCGCGAGGCTGCTTCACCAGTTCTTCCTGAGCCAGACGGATCATCTCGCGGACCATCGTTCCGCCGATGCGCCCCCCGACATGCCCGACGGATTCCGTCGTCAGCTCTCCGTTATCGCCGCCTGGTTTAAGCGGCACGCCCAACGAGCGGGCGACCTCATATTTCACGTCGTCCGGCCGACTTGGATCGACCGTAAACCCTTCCCGGCGCATCACTTCCGCCTTGAATGCGCTCATTCCCTGTTCCGCGCCCGGAACGACCAGCCTTCTCCGTCCTCTTCTTGCCATCTTCGCTCTGCCTCCTTATGCTCCTGCTGCGTTATTGTTGTTCATAACGTACCCCATCGATCCGGGATTATGCAGGTTGGAAGCGTGAAGGCGAAGGATGCTGTCCGCCTGTCTGTCACTCGAACCAGCCTTTGCGTTTGAACCAGATAAACATGCCGCCACCGAGCACGGCCATCAGGATCAATACGCCGAAATAACCGTAATGCCACTCCAGCTCCGGCATGTTCGTGAAGTTCATCCCATAGATGCCGGCCAGGAACGTCAGCGGCATGAAGATCGTCGTAATGACGGTCAATGTCTTCATAATCGTATTCATCCGGTTCGAGCTTAACGACATATAATGGTCCCGCATATCCGAGGTCATATCGCGGTTGGAATCCAGCATCTCGGACAGCTTGAGCAGATGGTCATGAATATCGGCATAGAAAATATGGTAATGGCTCAATCCGTCAATACGCTGGGAGCTTATGATCCGGTATAAGAGATCCCGCATGGGCACGATGGTTTTCCGCAGCTTCAGAAGCTTGTTACGGATTTCGAAGACGCGGCTCATCATTTTGGACGCCGTATGGCTCCCCGGACCGGTTTCATAATCGAGCAGTTGATCTTCAATCGCATGCAGCGCCGGAAAATAATAATCAACCAGCTTGTCGATCACATTATGCGCGGCCTTCACATAACCGTATTGTTCGAATCGCGGCATCGCCGTCGTTTTGACCCAGGCTTCATCCAGCTCCTGCAGCCGCTTCTGATGGAAGGTCACCACAAACCCCGGCCCAATAAACAGGTCGACTTCTTCGGATTTGAGCGTATGCTCATGAAGCGCATGTAGGACGAAGAAGTGCACATTCTCGTAATGATCCAGCTTAGGGCGCTGCAGAAACATCAGGCAATCCTCGATAGCGAGCGGGTGAAAATGAAAGTAAGTCTCCAGCAGCTTCGATTCTTCATCGGAAGGCTCGCAGAAATCGGCCCAGAACCACAGCGTCTGCTCCCGATCGATTGTCTCAAGCGGACAATCGGTCATCACCTGATGATCTTTGGTCACAACAAGCGTACGAATCATGCTAGGGTGCTCCCATCCATTTTATAAATATTGAAATGTGATTGTAATGACGCCGTCACTGCCCAGCGAATACGAATAGCAGTTCACCAACGGGTAACGAAAGACGATTGCGCTAAGGCCTTCAACGCCATCTCCGTCCGTATACATCCGCTTTACCGTAACGGAATCCGCTCGCATCTCGATCGCTTTGGCGATACGGTCTTCAAACTCGGCCAAGCTCCCTACGGTCAATCCATTGAACACATAATAATTATACTTGTCCGCTGTCGCTAAGGGCAGCTCGTCCTGCCAGCTGTGATCGATGCGAAGCTGCTTGTCCGTTACGTTGAAATAGCCGTAAGAGACCTGCCCCGGCACGTCGGGCACCGGATCATCCCATGTAACGTCGAGATTATAATACTCCCCGCCGATACGGACTTTATTCCAGGTGTGCAGCTCGCCCTTCACTTTTCCCGTTACGATATGAGCTTCAATGCCAGCCATATTCAGCAGCAGCTTGGCGGTGTTCGCATAGCCTTGGCAGACGGCGATGCCGTCTATAAGCGTACCATAAGCGCTGTAAGATGCATCCGGTACTTTCCCCATACTGTAGTTATCGTAATCGTAAGCGACATGGAGCACCAGATAGTCGTGAATGGCCAGCTCTTTCTCATAATCGCTCATGCCGGGCTTAATAATATCCGTCAGTACCGACTGCGCCTTGGCATAGATCTGCTTCGTCTGCTCGTCAAGAATGACGAATGACACGCCCGTCTCGACGGCTTCCAGCAAATCATACTCATTCTTGACGAAGAACGTCCCATACTGCTTATTGATCCGGTTGACCAGAACAATGGCCTGCTCGATGGATGTCGTCTGCTTCGGCATGAACCAGACGTTGTTCTTATATTCGCTGCCCTGCATGAGACCGCTTGCGGCGAGAATCCCGACCGCATCCTCGGACCATGCGGCGATCTTCTTGCTGTCGGCGAACGTCGGAATGCCGCTGGTCTGCAGCTTATCCCGGAATCCGGCTTTAATTAGCATATTATAGACCATGACCGCCAGCTGTTCCCGCGATATCGGAGCGCTGGGAGAAAAGGTGTTCCGGCTCGTTCCTTTGATCACCCCGAGCTCATAGGCCTGACCTACATAGTAGTTCCGGGTATCGCGAAACGGGTTACTGCCGGGATCCGGCAGCTCCCGGCCCGTCACGGCTTCATAGAGCAGGACGATCATCTCGGAGAATTGCGCTCTCGTAATGGCCCCTCGGTAATGGCCCTCGACCCAGCCCGGAGCGATACGGCTTTCTTTCGCCTCTTGAATATCTTTAACGGCCCAATAGCTAGGAGGCTCGTTTGCTGCGTACGTACTGCCAGGGAAGGCAAAGATAACAATAATAGCTATGCTGATGGTTAAGCAAAGACTCCCTTTCATTCCTCTCATCTCGCTATGTATCCTCCTATCGACTGCGGATAATCTGCTAGATTATAGCATGAACCAGCCTCCCTTTTACAAATTTTGCTGAAATCTAAGAGTTACCGTCCGCAGCGTTAATCCAACCACCCGTTTTTGCCGGCAATCGCGATCGCGTCGATGCGGTTCTTCGCCTCCAGCTTCTGGAACGCTTCGGACAGATAGTTCCGCACTGTACCCGCGGTCAGATGCAGACGCTGCGCGATTTCGCCCGCCGGAAGCCCTTCCGCCGCCAGCTTCAATACTTCGCGCTCCCGTTCCGTCAGCGGGTTCTCCGCTTCCCAGAACGTCAAGGCGAGCGCGGGGCTAACCGCACGTCCGCCTCCCTGAACGGTGCGCAGCGCGTCCGCAAGCTCCCCGATCGGCGAGTCCTTGAGCAGGAAGCCGCGGACACCCGCTCTCATGGCGCGCTGGAAATATCCGACGCGCGAGAATGTCGTCAGGATCACGATTTTGCATGGCGAGCCTTGATTCTTCAATTGTTCCGCTACTTCCAAGCCGCTCATGTGAGGCATCTCGATATCGAGCAGGCATAGATCGGGCTGTAAGTCCCGCGTCATCGCAAGCGCCTGCTCCCCATTCTCCGCTTCCCCGATCACCTCGATGTCGTCCTCCATATCGAGCAAGGCGCTCATCGCGCTTCTGAGCATCGCCTGATCTTCAGCCAGTAAGATTCTCATCCCTCACGTTCCCTCCTTCACGATCGATTTGGCCACCAACGGCACGATGAACGTCAGCCGGGTGCCGCCGCGGCCGCCGTCCTGCGCGAATTGAAGCTCGCCCTCCACGAGCTTGAGTCTGTCGCTCATCCCTTTAATCCCGTTGCAGCCCGTACGGTCCTCCCCGGCAGCCGAGGCGTTTCCGATCCCGTTATCGGATACGGACAGCAGCATCCGTCCGGGCTCTTCGGCCAGCTCTACCGTGCATGTTTCCGCCCGGCTGTGCTTGACCACGTTCGTGACGGCTTCGCGCAGGCACATGCCCAGAATATTATCGATCACCGACGAAACCGCCGGCTTGCCGAAATCCCCTTTCGTCTCCAACACGATCCCCGCAGCGGCAAGAATCTGCTTCGCATGATCGATCTCATCGCGAACTGTGACGGCATTCATGCCCGATACGAGCTCCCGCACCTGATTGAGCGCGGCTCGCGATGTAGCTTGAATATCTCTCACTTCCTTGGCTGCCCGCTCCGGATTCTTCACGATCAATCTCTCCGCCAGCTCGCTCTTAAGCGTGATGAGCGACAGCGTATGACCGAGCGTATCGTGCAGATCTCTCGAAATACGCTGCCTCTCCTCGTTCTTCGACAGCCGTGCAATTTCTTCATTAGCCAAGGTCAGCTTGCCGCGCAGCTCGCGCGACTTCCAGCCGAAACGCATCGCTACAGGCATCAAAAGCATGACGAGCATGGCCGGCAGCAGTGACAGCAGTTGATCGCTATCGTTGAAGATATCATAATACAGGAAGACCGAACCGAATAAGAGCAGCATTCCGCCCATTGCAAGAAGCATACGTTTTACCGAAGGCAATGTTCCGATAACAGGCGACGGATAGAAGGCCATATAGAGAAAATTCACATGATAGCGGAGACTAAAAACCGCCACGATAAGAAGCTGTACGATAATAAGAGCAAATCTTCCCTTATAATACCGGAAGCTGACGATATAGCTGGCCGTGAAGACGAGTATTAGAATAAAGTCGACCGCCATTTCGCCGATCGGCTGCTGAAGGATGGTATGCAAAGGGAAAACCAAATAAAAGAGCCAGACGAACGTAAAGACAAAAGGCGGCCCTTCCCGCGGCCGCGTTTGTTTATTCTTCATTCTCGTTACACCGCTTCCTGCTTACGCATAATATACGTAGATAGTATCATAAACACGGCGACATAAGCAGCCAAAATTGCCACGCCTAACCATTCGACCGTCCTTCCGCCAACGATGCTCCATGCACCCTGGCCAAGCTGGTAAGTCGGCATTAGCTTCGCTATCTTCTGCATCAGATCGGGCATTGTAGCCGTCGGCATCCACAATCCCCCCACGATGGACATCGCCATATAGACCAGATTGCCGACAACCTGAACCACTTCTACATTGCGAATCGTGCCAAGAAGCGTGCCGAGCGACATGAACGCGAATGCGCCCAGCCATATCCACAAGCCGCTCTCAATCCATTGCAGCGCAGACAGCCGCACGTCCTTGACCAAGGCGCCCATCAGGAACATGAACAGGATCACGCCTAAATTCAACAGCCCTTGCCCGGCTACTTTGGCCGTGATCTGCGCCCATCCGGGGAGCGGGGTAATCCGCATCAGCCTGTTCCAGCCCTGCGAGCGTTCCCGCGCGAAACGGATCGCGAGTGAGGTGACGCTCGCCCCGATAACGCCGTAGGTCGTCATGGACATTAAGTAATAGGCTTTCCAGTCCGTCCCTCCAACCTGCGTGTTATCCCCCACCGTGCTGGTGAAAATGAAATAGAATACTGCAGGCATGACAATCGTGAAGATAACAAACCGCTTGTTCCGGATCGTTCGTAAAATTTCCGCCTTGATCTGAGCCCATGTGGCTCTTATCGTCTTATTCATTAAATATCGCCTCTCTTCAATAGATTATTTATTTACGAGTGCTTGGAAGGCTTCCTCAAGCCCGCCGCTTACGATTTCAATGTCTCTCATCTCAATCCCATGGTGGATGAGGCTGGCGATCAGCCGGTCCGTATCCGCGCTCTTCAGCTTCACCCGGTTATGGTTCCACTCGATCTCGCCCACTCCGGGGATCGTCCGCAGCAGCTCAGTCGTCACGGATGACCCGGCTGTGAAGGAGATGACCCTTCCGTTCGTGCCGGCTTTAATTTCGCTCGGCGTGCCGTCAGCGACCAGCTGGCCATTGTTGATCACGACGATGCGGTCGGCGACGCTGTCGGCTTCCTCCAAGTAATGGGTCGTCAGCACGATCGTACGGCCCCGGCCGGCCATAGCCCGGACGGTCTCCCAGAACAGCTGCCGGCTTGTAACATCCATGCCAACCGTCGGCTCATCGAGAAACAGCACGTCCGGATCGCCGGCCAGCGCAAGAGCGAAGCCGAGTCTGCGCTGCTGGCCGCCTGAGAGCGCGGACGCCAGCTTATTGCGTTCCGCCTCCAAATTGGATACCTGCAGCAGCCGCTCAAGCGGCAGAGGATGATCGTAATAGCTGCGGAACAGATTAATCGTCTCGGCCACCTTCAGACTATCGACCACGCTGACTTCCTGGAGCATGGCGCCGATGCGATTGCGTACGCCCGCATCCTGCGGGTCGCCGCCGAGCAGCTTCACCGTGCCCTCCGTCGGCTGCTGCAGCCCCAGGATCATCGATACGGTCGTTGTTTTGCCCGCGCCGTTGGGGCCAAGCAGCGCGACCACACTTCCCTGCTCGATGGTAAGCGACAAGCGGTCCACCGCTTTCTTGCTTCTGAACGATTTGCTCACGTTATCCAATTGAATGGCTGCCGCCATGGTTCCTCACTCCTTGATTCGATGTGTCCTAATCGTACCGGAACGAAGCCTCCTCCAGTACACATGAATAACACCTCTTTGAGATGACAAACGTCATACTCACGATTAACTTGATCGATCATTTGACAAATTGGGCGTATTCATGTAATATATTTGTTTGAAGTAGATGTAACCCCTTGTTTTTTCCTCATATTTGGTAAGGATTTACTCTCCCATCCAACCACATTGATTTCCTTTATCCGGCTGCTTGAAGGAACACGGGATCATTCTGGCGCGGCCTCGGAGCCGCAAGGACGATTGAGAGGTTAGGGCTTTCGTTGTTTTCGTGTATTATTTTCATGAATGAAAATTTGGAATACATGAGCGGTTACACGCTACCACATATACGCGCGAGACATGCGCGACACACAAAGACCCTCGTTTCGATTACGAAACGAGGGTCGTCCAATTTTATACGAACCGATTCCATTCACCTACGCGGCGTTCCCGCTACTTCTTCTTACCCGCCAGCTCGAGCAGCTTCTGAACGCCTTCCGCCACCTGCTTCGGGGTTCCGCCGTGATCCGCCTGCGCGCGAATCTGCTTGATCGTCTTTACCGCCTCTGCGCTTGTAACCTTCAGCACCCGCACTTCGCCCCCCATGAACGACTTCATCCGGCCTTCCGCCTGATCCAAATTATCGTCCATCGTGTTCCCCGTTCCATACGTGCCCGGTTTGCTGCCAGGCTGTTTGCCATGGCCCGAGAATCCGGCGGTTCCGCTAAGCACTTTCTCCTGCATGGGATCGTATTGCATCGCCGTTGTCTCACGCTTCTCCGTCGCGAGCACGACCATATCGTCGATGACGAAAACCGTCACCCCATCGATTCCGGCGTCGCTCAGCCTCGACTCCAGATGCGATGAG
Organism: Paenibacillus spongiae; assembly: GCF_024734895.1. NCBI lineage: Bacteria > Bacillati > Bacillota > Bacilli > Caryophanales > Paenibacillaceae > Paenibacillus > Paenibacillus spongiae. The sequence continues at coordinate 613,822 of NZ_CP091430.1, read as the reverse complement.
AATCCGCCGCTGTTCAGTCCCGAGCTGCCAATCATGCTGTATACCGTCGTTCCCATCCCCGAGGTCGTATGCCCGTGTACATTGGTCGTCCGGATCTTCATTCGATTGACGCTCGGGATAACGCTGGCATCGCTCAAATTGGCGGTATGACCGCGATACGGGTCCTGGTTTTGGCGGACAGTCTGAACCTTCACCTTCGCTTTCGCTTGACCATTATTTGCCGCACAGCCGGTTAACGCCATCGAGCCGATCACAATCGCTGTTAAGACTAAGGTTGTCCTCATGACGATTCCTCCACATCGCTTCAGATAGAACGAACTTGTCGCTATTTCGTCTATCGCTGTCGCATTCAAATTTGCCTTTATCTTCTCCCTCTCTTGATAAATGTATAAACGTCTATTATTGGAAAAATAATAACAGGGATTGATCTACAGGAGGTGAATGATTTGGATAACAACGGCGAGCATAAAAATCCCGATAAAGGAAATCACGATGTCCAGGAGCCTTCCCGCAGAAAATTCCTCGTCAATACCGGGTTTGCGTTAGGCGGCGTCGTCGTCGGCGGCGCCTTGGGCGGCCTCCTCGGGAGGAAGTCCAAAGAACCTGCGGCCCCCGCACCTGCCCCGGAGGCAGGCAAGCCTGCCGGTCCGGCCAACTATAACCGTGCGCTGATGTTTCTCACCCCGGACCAGTTCGCGATCGTGGATGCCGCGACCGAGCGGATCTTCCCTAAGGATGACAACGGGCCCGGCGCGAAGGAACTGGGAGTCGCTTTCTTTATCGATCACCAATTAGCCGGCGACTGGGGCTTCAACGCCAGAGAATATATGTCTCCCCCTTATTTCAAGGGCGAGAAGGTACAGGGCTACCAAGGCCATCTGAAGCGGCGCGAAATGTACGATATCGCCCTGCAGGAGATGGAGAATTACAGCCAGTCCCAGTACCAGAAGGGCTTCGTACAGCTGACGGGCGAGCAGCAGGACGAAATATTGAAGGCATTCGAAGACAATGCGGTCGAGCTTGGAACGATATCCCCAAGCGGATTTTTCAGAGTATTGCGGAGCAACACGCTGGAAGGGGTATACAGCGATCCGCTGTACGGCGGCAATGCCAATATGGACGGGTGGCGCATGCGCAATTACCCCGGCAACCAAATGAGCTATACGTCGATTATCGATAAAGATTTCCAAACCATCGCCCCAAGCAGCCTGCAAGATCACATGGCAGCTCATTAGCGAAACGAGGGATTCCACACATGGCCACCAAGCTACCGAAAACAGATGTTGTCATCGTAGGCGTCGGCTGGGCCGGCGGCATTATCGCTTCCGAATTGACCAAGGACGGCTTGAAGGTCGTTGGCTTGGAGAAAGGCAAGTCGCGCAAGACGGAAGATTACTTTATGGTCCATGATGAGCTTCGCTACGGAGTTCGCTACGACCTGATGCAGGATCTATCCAAGGAAACGGTCACCTTCCGCAGCAATGAGAAAATGCGCGCGCTGCCCATGAGGCAGTACGGTTCGTTCCTGATCGGCGACGGCTTGGGGGGCGCCGGCGTGCATTGGAACGGGCAGACCTACCGGTTTCTTCCGTATGACTTCGAAATCCGCAGCAAAACGATCGAACGTTACGGCAAGAACAAAATCCCGTCCGATATGACCATCCAGGACTGGGGGATCACGTACGATAAGCTGGAGCCCTATTACGACAAATTCGAGAAAATGGCGGGCATATCCGGCGATGAGAATCCCCTCGGCGGCAAACGGTCCAGTCCCTATCCAACGCCGCCGATGACCAAATCGCCTGCCATGGTCAAGTTCGTCAATGCCGCGACGAAGATGAAGCTTCATCCGTATATGATGCCGTCCGCCAACCTGTCCGAGACCTATACGAATCCGGACGGCATCTCCCGCGCCGGCTGCCAATATTGCGGCTACTGCGAGCGCTTCGGCTGCGAATACGGAGCGAAGGCCGATCCGGTCGTAACGGTCATCCCGGTCGCCAAGAAAACCGGCAATTTCGAAATTCGGACCCACTCGCAGGTGCGGCGCATCCTGCGCAGCGGGAACAAGGTGACGGGGGTCATGTACACCGACGTCACGACGGGCAAAGAATATGAGCAGCCCGCCGATATCGTCGTCCTGACGGGTTATGTATTCAATAACGTCCGCCTGCTCCTCATGTCCGGCATCGGCAAGCCTTACAACCCGAGCACGGGCGCGGGCGTCATCGGCAAGAACTATGCCTATCAGGTGATCAAGGGCGCTTCGGTCGGCTTTTTCGAGAACGAGCAGTTCAACAATTTCGCCGGAGCCGGCTCACTAGGCGTCAACCTGGACGATTACAACGGCGATAACTTCGACCATTCGGACCTGAAGTTCATCCATGGCGGCTCGATCTCGCTCAGCCAAACCGGTCAGCGTCCGATCTTGAATAACCCGGTTCCCGGCGGGACTCCTACATGGGGGCCTGATTTCAAGAAAAATTCGCTCAAATACGCGAACCGCGCGCTCTCCGTCGGCGGCCAGGGATCGTCCATGTCGTTCCGGCATCACTTTCTCGACCTGGATCCGACCTACAAGGATGCGTTCGGCGATCCGCTCATGCGCCTGACCTTCGACTTTGAAGAGCAGGACCGCGAGTTGGCCAAGTTCCTGGCCGGGAAGTGCGGCGAAATTCTGAAGGAAATGGGCGCCAATCACGTCGATTCCTTGAAGGAGCTCGGGCCCTACGATATCGTCACGTATCAATCGACGCACAATACGGGAGGCGCCATCATGGGTACATCCCCCGACATATCGGCGGTAAACTCTTACTCCCAAATGTGGGATGCGGAGAATCTGTTCGTCGTCGGCGCCAGCTCCTTTCCGCAGAATGCCGGCTATAACCCGACGGGAACGGTAGGCGCGCTTGCCTACAGAGCCGCGGAAGGCATACTGAAATACCGCACCAAAGGCGGACTGGTGGAATAGCACCCGACAAAGTGGCAGCCCTGAACGTGAGAACGATGTTCCGGACTGCCACTTTTCATGTTTTTTCACAGGGATTGGAAATCTTGTTCTTTATTAATCAAGCGGCACTAGCTTGGCTTCGATTTCTGTCCGCCGATCTTCTAAGAACGGCGGCAAATCCAAAGCTTTGCCAAGCTCTTCGACCGTTGAATCTGCGGTGAAGCCTGGCCCGTCCGTCGCGATTTCAAATAAAATACCGTTCGATTCACGGAAATATAAGCTATGGAAGTAAAAACGGTCGACAATCCCCGTCGACCGGAAGCCGCGGTTCTTAACGACCTCATCCCAATAACGGAGCTCGTCTTCATTTCTAACCCGGATTGCTAAATGATGAATGCTTCCTTTGCCGGGCTTCTCGCTCGGCCCTTCTTCTTCTTTGACGGCGATCTCTCCAAACGATTGTCCGGCAACCGACTGGTAAACGGCTTCCGTACCGGAACGAGACGCTTCGACATAACCGAACAAATCCGTAAGCGTACTCGCTAAGCTCTCCAAGTTCCGCACCGTCATTTCGACTGTTCCCATTCCTAGAATACGATGCTGCGATTCAACGACGGAGTCTTCCCAAGCCGACCAATTGCCCGGAACCGCTTCGCCATTATTATTGAGCAAAATCATGCGCAAGCCTTCGGAATCTTCAAAATGCAAAGCATCCCGGCCGGCATAGCTTGTGAGCTCGCCATGCTGCACGGCTAACGATTCGAAGCGTTTTTTCCAAAATACCAGACTTTCATAGGACGGAACAAGCAGCCCGATTCCCGTGATTGCATTTGTACCCCGAACCGTACTACCCGCTCTGGGCATTTCGAAAAACGACAGCTCCGTTCCCGCACTGCCTGTTAAATCTCCATAAAAAAGGTGGTACATCGAGGGATCATCTTGATTAACCGTTTTTTTCACTCTGCGCAGCCCTAAGACATGTTGATAAAATTGATTATTCGATTGAGCGTTTTTGGTAAGCATCGAAATATGATGGTGTCCGGGAATGGTATGCATGGTTCCTCCCATTTACTTGATTCATCACTCGATTCATCAGAGAATATAGTGTTTGTTGTTCATCTGCAGGTCATACATCGTCAAAATCTGCTAAAAAAGAGGCCGCCCGGCTCGGGGTTGATGGTTCCCATGCCGGACGGCCTCTTTAGTTCCATATGCAACAGCCAGCCCCTTAGAGCAGCTTCTTCTGCTCTTCCTTCTGGACTTCGATAAGATCCTCTTCGACAATGCCTTTCGTCGAATTGCGGAATTCCCGCAGCGTATCGCCGAACGCTCGCCCCAGCTGGGGCAGCTTGGCCGGACCGAACACGATCAGCGCAATCAGCAAAATAATCACGAGCCCCGATATTCCGATATTATTGAACATCGTACATTCTCCTTTCGTTAGCCGCCCGACGGCAAGGGAGCGGCAATTCTGCGGTTGTAATACCTCACGGATATGAGGACGCTCAATTCGAACAGCAAGATCAGCGGTATGGTAACGGACAGATGCGAGACAAAGTCCGGCGGCGAGATGCAGGAGCCGACGATCGCGAGTCCGACATAAGCATACTTTCTCGTATGGCGAAGCCTGCTTGGCGTAAGCAGTCCGAGACGTGTCAGAAACAAAATGACGAGCGGCATCTCGAAGGCAATCCCCAGCGGAAAGACGACGTTGAACAAAAAGCTGAAGTACCTATCGATACCGTAGGTTTCGGCAGCGCCGATACTTTGATTCATCCGCATCATGAAACGCAGCATCATCGGGAAAACAAGCAAGTAGCTGAATGAGATACCGGTTAAGAACAGCAGGAACGAGGCCGGAACGTATGCTAGCGTTCCCTTCGCCTCCCTCTCCGTCAAGCCGGGACGGATGAACGCCCACGTATGGAACAGCAGCACGGGAAGCGTGAACAGCACCGCGAAGACGAAGGCGCAGCGGAGGTAGACGAACAGCCCGTCGGTGAAGGAGAAGACGTTCCATTCGATCGGCACGGCCGCAGGCTGCGATTTGATGTAGAGCAGAATTTGCGGCGAGACGTACAGGCCGCCACCGAGCGTAAGCCCGAACCAGCACAGGACGATA